>JANXOV010000171.1 GCA_025357635.1 Pseudomonadota bacterium | reverse complement strand
CGCCCGAACGCCTCATCAAACGGCTCAACGAGCGCCTGATCGAGGCAGCACGGCATGACGGGGTGCAGCTGCTCGATATTGCCCGCGCCGCCGAGCGCGACGGCCTGCAGGCCTGGTATGACGTCACGCGCTGGCTGCAGGCCAAAATGGAAATCTCGCCTGCTGCCGTTCCCCTCTATGGCGAGTTGCTGGCGCGCGTGCTGGCTGCGCAACGTGGCTTGTCGAAAAAATGTCTGGTGCTGGATCTGGACAACACGCTGTGGGGCGGCGTGATCGGAGATGATGGCATCGACGGCATCGTGCTGGGCGAAGGCAGCGCCGCGGGTGAGTCATACGCCGCCCTGCAGCGCTATGCACGGCAGCTGGCACAACGCGGCATTATTCTCGCCGTCTGCTCCAAGAACGACCCCAAGATCGCCGAGGGGGCGTTTTCGCAGCATCCCGAAATGGTTCTCAAGCGCAGTGACATCGCCTGCTTCGTCGCGAACTGGGAGCCCAAAGCCGGCAACCTGCAAGCCATCGCGCGGCAGCTGAACATTGGCCTGGACAGCCTGGTATTCGTCGATGACAACCCGGTCGAGCGCGCCGCGATCCGTGCCGCCCTGCCAATGGTCGCGGTACCGGAGCTGCCCTCCGATCCGGCGCTGTATGTGCGCTGTCTGGCCGAGGCCGGTTATTTTGAAGCCACGGCGTTCACCACCGAGGATCGGCAGCGCAGCGAGCAATATGCCGCCAACGCATCACGCGAAGCGGTGATGCAATCCACCGGCAGCCTGGAAGAATTTCTCGGCGGCTTGCAAATGCGCACAGTATTCGGCCGCGCGCGCGAGGTGGACCTTGCGCGCGTGACGCAGCTGATCAATAAGACGAATCAATTCAACCTGACGACGCGGCGCTACTCGCTCGACGAAGTCAGGTCGTTTGCGGACGATCCGGGCGGCGCCGTGCTGCAGTTCCGGCTCATCGACAAGTTTGGCGACAACGGGCTGGTCAGCGCTCTGATCCTGCGCCCGTCAGCTGAAGACCCCGGCATACTCGAACTCGACACCTGGGTAATGAGCTGCCGGGTGTTCGGGCGCCAGCTGGAGTTCGAAGCCATGAATATCGCCGTGGAAACGGCAGCGGCCATGGGCGCGCGCGAATTGCGGGCCACCTACGCTCCCACACCCAAGAATGACGTCGTCAGGAATCTGTTAGCCGAGCTTGGCTTTGTCGACACGACCGGCGCCTCTGGCACCGACGGAACCACGACATGGCGATTGCCATTGGGGCACTATCGGCCGCGTCCAACCCACATCGCACGGAGCCCGCAGTAGCATGACCGACCAACAATTTTTGGAGCTGTTTTCCCGCACGCTGAATGACCTGCTGGGCGAGGAATCCATCCTGCTGTGCATGGAAACCCGCCGCATCGATGTGCCCAATTGGGACTCCTTCAGCTACATCAACTTCATCGCCGCCATTGAAATGGAACTGGGCATCCGCTTCAGTGTGGCGGATGTCGAATCGTTCGAAAACGTCGGCGCCATCGTGCGGCGCGCGCAAAGCCTGAAGGGTTGATCGACTCGCGATGCTGTTCAATTCTTACGAGTTCCTGTTTCTGTTTTTGCCGGTGACGGCGGGTGTGTTCTTCATCCTCGGGCGCAGCTCAAAAGTGCTGGCGATCCGGTGGCTGATCCTGGCCTCGCTGTTTTTCTACGCCTGGTGGCGCCCGCTCAATGTAGCCCTGATCGCACCGTCGATCCTGATCAATTTCGGACTGGCGCGGTTGCTGCAGCGGCTGTTGAAGCAGGAAAAAGGTTCCGCTGCCAAGGCCGTGCTGATCTTGGGCATCGTGTTCAACATCGCCTTCCTTGGCTACTTCAAGTACGCCAACTTTTTCGTGCACACGGCGGACGACATCTTCGACACGCAGTTCGTGCTGGAAAAAATCGTTCTACCGCTGGGCATCTCCTTCATCACCTTCCAGAAGATCGCTTTCCTGGTTGACGTGGCCGGCAAGCGGGTCGTCAGCTTTACGCTGCAGGACTATTGCCTGTTCGTGCTGTTCTTCCCGCAGCTGATCGCCGGTCCCATCGTGCACTACCGCGAGGTCATGCCGCAATTCGAGCGCGCGCCCTGCGTGTACGACCGCGACAACGTGGCGGTCGGCTCAACCCTGTTTTTTGCAGGATTGTTCAAGAAGGCCGTGCTGGCCGATGGCATCGCGCCGCTGGTGACGGCGATCTACGCACAGGCCATCGCCGGTGATTCCATTTCCTTCGTCTATGCGTGGCTCGCGGCGATCGGTTTCACACTCCAGATCTATTTCGATTTTTCCGGCTACTCCGACATGGCGATCGGCATCGCGCGTCTGTTCGGCGTACGCTTGCCGCCGAATTTCAATTCGCCGCTGCGCGCCCGCAACATCATCGACTTCTGGCTGCGCTGGCACATGACGCTGACTCGGTTTCTGACGGCATACTTGTACAACCCCTTTAGCCTCTGGCTCACCCGCCGGCGTCTCGCCAAGGGGCTCAAAGGCATAGGCGGAAAGAACACGACGGTCGGTTCCTTCACCACCTTGTTGATGATGCCGACACTGCTGACCATGTGCATCTCGGGGCTGTGGCACGGCGCAGGCTACACCTTCATTTTCTGGGGCTTCCTGAACGGCATGTATCTGTCGATCAACCATCTGTGGATGCTGCTGATGCGCAATCGCCTGACCAGCCGGCCCACGCTGCGTCGAGTCATGGGCTTCGTGAGCCCCGTCCTGACGTTTTTGTGCGTCGTCACCGGCATGGTGTTCTTCCGCTCACCGACCATGGCAGCCGCCTGGAACATCGTGCACGGCATGGCAGGATGGCACGGCATCGCGCTGCCCCCTGTTGTGCTGGAACGACTCGGGTCCTTGGCGGGCTCCCTGCAGCAGTGGGGTGTCGCCGCAGCGCCGGTCAACAGCGAATTCTTCCCGCTTTTGCAGTGGGTGGCCGGGTTGCTGGTACTGGCTTTTTTCGCGCCCAACACCCAGCAAATCCTGGCGCGATATGAACCGGCGTTGGGAGTGGAAACGGTGACGCCCTATAAGAGCGGACCGCGTCTGCATTTGAGCTGGAACGCCTCCGTTGCCTGGGCCATTGCCGTCGCCGCGATCGCAGCGGTGGGCGTTGCACATGTGGGCGGCGTCAGTGAATTTTTATACTGGCAATTCTAGCCTCAGCGGACACTGCGGGTGGCCATGCTCATGATCATCACTCCGGCTCATACCAGGGCGTTTTTCGCCGCCAGCCGCGATGCGAACCCGCTGCACCATGATGCCGCATACGCGCAGCGCAGCCAGTATGGAAAGCCCATCGTATATGGCATGGCCGCTGTGCTGTACAGCCTTGGGCAATGGTCCGCTGGAAAGCCGTTCAAATTGGTGTCTCTGCGAGCGGATTTTCGCAAGCCGCTGTTCACCGGAGATCTGTATGAATTGCAGATCACAACGGCGCGCAACGGTCATCGAATCCGCATCGGCAAGGGTCCGGTAGATTATGCCCTCATATCCTTCGTTGCCGGACCCTGGCAGCCTGACGCGGTAGAGCCATCGAACCCGCCGGTTCCCGCGTTCACGCCGCGCGCAGCGGCGGCGAGTGAGCCCCAAACGCTCGCCCGGACGCTTCGCTACGGTGTTCTGAACAACGAATTGCATGACCTGCAGCAGACCTTTGGCATAGTCCCCGGCAACATGCCCGCCTCGCAGCTCGCCGCCATTGTCTGGGCGAGCTACCACGTGGGCATGGAAATGCCCGGCAGGCAGGCGTTGTTTGCCGAAATACGATTCGAATTTTCCAACGAAGCCAGTGGCAACTCCCGGCTGGAACTGGATTTGGATGCCGCTGCCTATGATGACCGTTTCAATCGCTATACGCTAACTGGCCGCGGCACCGGCATCTCGCGATTGAGCATCGCCGCGTTCAAGCGGCCGATGCCGGTGGATTTCCCACTTTCTGCGATGCCCGCCCTTTGCTCCGGTGAACAGCCGCTGAAGGGAAAAACGGTTTTCATCTCTGGCGCAACACGCGGATTTGGAGCGGCCATGTCCCGCACCTGCTCGCTCGCTGGAGCGCAGGTGGCGATCAACTATCGCGGGGATGCCGCCGCGGCGCTTTCTTTGCGCGACGAATTGATCAACGCCGGCGGTCAAGCCGGGATATTCGGCGCCAATTTGGAAAATCCGCAGTCCGTGACCGACATGAGCGCGAAGATCGCATCGTCGCTGGGCGCTCTTGACTTGATCATCAACAACGCAGCACCCCCCATTCGGGAGATTCAGTTTCTCGAGCAGTCCAACGCCGAGGTACTGGAATTTGTCCGTCAAAACCTCCGCATCACGCTGGAAACGGCCCGCCAGATGATCCCGCTATTGCGAGCGGGCGGTCAATTTGTGCACATATCCACCCAGTATCTGACCAAACCCGTGCGCGGCTTTTCCCACTATCTCACGGCAAAGGCCGCGCAAGAGGGCTTGATTCGTGCGCTGGCGGAGGAGTATCGCGCCATCGACTTTGTTGTGGTGCGCCTGCCGCGCATCCTCACGGACCAGACAAACTTGCCGTTTTCGTTTAGCCCTCCATCGCAACCGTGGGTCGTTGCGCGCGCCATTCTGGACAAGTTAGGAAGCCCAGGTGTGGAAAACTTCCGCCTGATCGATCTTTCAGAACCGTAGGGTCATGTCGCGTTGCCCGCTTCCAGCGGGCAACCTTGGACCCTTTGCCCAGGTCCCGTGATGCTTGTCACGGATTCCGACGTTTTTATGACACAAGATATGAGCCCCATTCGCTCGATCTGTCGAACCATGAACTGGCGCGCACCTCTCCTCCGGACGGCATTTCGCCTGCAAAATCCCGCAGTCGCCGCCGAACTCGAACTCATAGACTCGATAGAACGCAGTTCTGCGGAAAAAGTCAAAGCCGTGCAACAGGAGCGGCTTGAACGTCTGCTGCACCACGCGTGGAGTCAAACCGACTATTACCATGAGGTGCTCGAGAGCTGCGGAGCGGTGCGCAACGGCAAGGTCGATCTGGATCGATTTACGGATATTCCGTTCCTCACTAAAGACATCATTCGTACCCAGTCGGACCGGCTCATCGCCCGGCAACTCCCCAAGGGCCGTCGGGCACACACGAACCGTTCGGGTGGCTCCACCGGGCAACCGGTGCGGTTCTGGCAGGACAATGTCTATTGGGGTGTGACCATCGCCACCCGCACTTATCATTTCGCCACTGTTGGAAAGACATTGGGCGAACGCGAAATGAAGATCTGGGGCAATGAGCGGGATCTTCGCCTCGGCACACTCGGAATCAAGGCCAAGATCGAAAATCTCCTCTACAACCGCCAATTCGAGCAATGCTGGTATTTGCCGAAACGGCGAATCTTGGAAATCATCAACAGCATCAACGAATGGCGACCACAAATGTTGTGGTGCTTCCGCGACGGAATAGACGGCGTCGCCAAGTACATCAACGAGCACGCACTCCAGGTGCATTCTCCAGCCTCGGTTGTGCTCGGTGGCGCGACCGTGTATCCGTTCATGGCGCAGGCGATCGAAAAAGCGTTTCGTGCGCCTGCGATCAGCGCCTACGGATCGCGTGAAGTGGGCGCCGTGGCGTGCCAGTGTCTGGAACGCGGCGGCCTGCACATTGCCACGCAAGCGCATGTCGTGGAGACGATCGGACCCGACGAAACCCCCGTGATGGAGCAGGAAGCTGAACTTGCCATCACCCCGCTGATGAATTTCGCCATGCCTTTCATTCGCTATCGTATCGGTGATCGCGGGCGCCTGACCGCCAAAATGTGTGCCTGCGGGCGTGCGTTTCCCATGCTTCATTCGCTCAATGGGCGAGTGGTTGAAGTGTTGCACAACTCCAAAGGCGAGCAGCTGGATCCGGGCTATTTCATCTGGATCATGGCTGAAAAAATCAACAACAAGGCTTTAAAGAAGGGCCAGATCATTCAGGAAGAGGACGGAGCAATCACGGTCAATCTGGTGCTTGAGGCGGGTGTGACGCGCGATCAAGCCCGACCGCATCTTGAAGAAGTCCGCAAGGCGCTGATACTGGTCATGGGGACGGATTGTCCGGTCCGCTTCGAATTCCTGGATGACATCCCGTTGAGCGAATCCGGCAAGTATCCCTACATCGTCCGGCGCAAATCCATCGCAAGCGCTACGAGTGCTTGAGCCGGTCCGCAATGTGATCGCCGAGCCGCAGCGCAAACGCTGCAATGCTCAGTGAGGGTTGCATAGCCCCACCGGTTGAGAACACCTCCGAGCCACACACATATAAATTCCCGGAATCGTGCACCTGCAGATTGGGATCCACAACACTGGTGCACGGATTCGCACCCATCCGGCAGGCTCCTTGATGATGGCGTGACCACGCAACTTCGGCTTCACGGATACCTGTCGCGCCAAACCGGGTCAGCCAGCCGCGGATCAGGCCACGCGCACGCTCCAACAACAACAAGTCTTCTTGCGAGTAGTTAAATATCAAATGAGCAATTGGCTGACCGAAGATATCCTTGCGTGTCTTCGACAGCGTAATCCGATTCGACAATGATATTTTCATCTCGGCGCCGGCCCCGACATACAACGCCGCCTTCGCGACACGTCCGAGCGCAGACAGCACATTGCGCGGCACATTGGCCAGATGAAACGGCAGGATATGGTTTGGAAGCAACCACGCCTGGCGGAACGCCGGAATGATGGCGCCGAGGCCTTCGTTTCGAAAGGTCGTATAAAACTGATGGGTTCGGGCGATCTTGTTGGTCGGAATCAGGGTTCGCACACTATGCGGAATTTGCGCATAAAAGCCGACATTCGGATGCTCGTTGAAGCCGCGTCCAACCATGTCATGGGCATTGCCAATGCCGTTGGGGAAGGCTTCCGAGGATGACAATAGCAACAGTCTTGCCGACTCAAAGCCTCCACAGCAGACAATAAAAATCTTTGCTCGAGCCGTGGCCTTCTGCCCGTTGAACGAGGTCACTTCCGCTGCGACGATCTCCCGATCGCGATTTGCCACCAGGCGATTGACGGTAACACCCGTCACGACGGTGCCCATTCCCGTATTGAAGAAATCCGGAAGTATTTCCTTTTGCACGTTGAACAGGCGCAAGGTGCGAGTCGGCGTTGCGGTTGCGGAATCCTCCACCTCGACGCCGGCGCCGGCACAAAGATCTTTCAAAAAACTGATGTCAGGCTTGCCCGGAAGCGGCAGCGAATTGCGTCTTGGTGGCGAATACCGTGTACGGGCGCCGCCCCGAACCCTCAGCATTCGCTCAGCCGTATCGTAGTAAGGCTCCAAGTCTTGATACCGAATCGGCCAGGGATTCTCCGGCGGCGTGTAGGGATGGGGCTCGAAGTCGGTCGGGTGCAGGCGTTCGCACCGCCCGGTCCAGAAATTGGAGTTCCCGCCGAGCAACCGCGACGTCGTCCGGCGCAGCGGATAGTTGGTGTCGCCGTCATATTCGTAATCCGCCAGCGACTTCAGCCGGGAATTCGTCAGCCATTTGCTCAGGCCAAAGCCGGATTCGAGGATGAGCGTACGGACGCCTCGCCGGGCAAGGGTGGTACCCAAAAAAGTGCCCGACGGCCCGGATCCTATGATGCAGACATCGTAGGCCTCTGCTGCCTTCAATGCGGCGATGCTGTGCGTGTTCACGATCATCATTCCTTACGCAACAATTGCGGCACGGCTAGAACGGAGATGGCAATGGCGCGAAACAGCCAGCCCGCGCTCACGCCGTAAATCAATCCCACCAGGCCCCATTTTGCGCCAATGAAGGCGCCGACCAACGAGACTCCAATCGCGAATCCACCAACGATGCTGAGTTGAACCAGGTGTTTGCCGGCGCCCAACGCATTGACAACGGCCGCCGCCAGCGAACCGGCCACTTTCAGGACCCCGGCGACGATCGCAGCCAACGCCAATGCCCGATCAATATGATAGCGATCGCCCAACACCCATTCCACGATGGAAGGCGTCAACCAAAGCACCGCCAGCGCCGCCAAGAACCCCACCAACCCGACCACCAAGGTCTCGTGTTTGAATACTTGCAAGCGGAGCGGTTGATTCTTGGCATTGCGCAATGCAGGCAACAAGGTATATCCGATTCCCAGGTGCAACATATGAAATGGCGAGCCGGCAATGGTCGCCAACACGCTGAATGTCGCGAGTGCCGGAAGGCCCAGAAAATGTGGGATGACCAGCCGGTCGAAGGCGGAGAGAATCATTCCGGCGCCTGCGAAACTGACCGCGGCAAACCCTTCGATCCATGCATACTTTTCCATGTTGCCGGATTTGCGCGCGCCGCGTGAAACGCTGTGCCAGGCCAGCACAGAAGTGAGCGTAAGACTAAGCGACAAGGCAACCCCCGGCCACAGCGCAGACTGCGCATTGGCGGCGAAAGCCACGATCGAGGCAAGCAACAGCGCCACATTGGTGCTCGTCGTCAACAGCAACGCGATACCAAACTTCTGCTGACTGCGGAAGTGAGCAACACCGACCGTCTTCAGCGCCCCTGCGACAATCGACACAAAGATGCAAAGCAGCAGCCCCCATCGCATCGGATACGTCACGGCAGCGAATACCACCAAGAACAATGCAACAACCGTTGAGGTCAGGAAAATCTGACCATGAAGTTTCGAATCAGGTTCAAAGCGCCGCCGCGTCAAGGTGACGTCGGCGCCGATCGGACCGATGCTGATTCCTATCATGACGATCGAAAAAATCAGCGAGAAAAGTGCGAATTCCGACGGTGGAAGAAGGCGGGCGAGGAGAAGGTTCCCCGCGGCAAGTGCAAGTCCGCTGGCCCCCAGGGCCGCTGCGGCCTTCAGCGCCGAGGACCGCAGCAGCGATCGACTGATCTTAAAGAACATAGGAATTGCCGGTCAGGGCCATTCTCGACTCGCCGGCAGGAGGACGCAACGCCGGATCAATAATAGGGGCTGTCGTTGCGCTCGCTGGATTTGTTGAGCACGACCCCGATCAGATTCATTTCTGCGAGAAGTTCCTTTGACCGTTCGAGTGAGCTTCGCGCCGTGAACCCTTCAGTTACCACCAAAACGATACCATCGACATGAGGAGCGAAAGTCAGCACGTCGTCAGACAACAGAATCGGCGGCATATCGTAGATGACGATCCGGCGCGGCTTTTCAGCGCTCAGTTTCTCTTCCAACTCCAGCATTCGCGGCGAAGACAGGAAATCGGACGAATGCTCCAGCGCTCTTGAGTTGGGGATCACGGCAAGGCGTTCCACGCCAGTGTTGTAGATGATGTCACTGATGCCCGCTTCGCCCACGAGATAGTCGCCGAGTCCCTTTTCGATTTGCATTCCAAAATACGCGGCTATTTGAGCTCGCTGCAAATCCAAATCAACCAGGAAAACATAGGTATTGGGGTCTTGAGCCAACGCGATCGCCAGATTGATTGCAGTCAGCGTCTTGCCTTGACCCGATTCGGTGCCGGTGACGGCAATCGAATGCCATCCGCCTGCGGCCAGCCGCTGCCCGATTCGCGTGCGCAGAATCTTGTACCCGCGCAAAGCGGCCTGATCGGTCACCTGGGGCAGAATGCAGTTACGCTCCATGGCCTCCGGATCGGCCGCAACGCGCTTGAACTGGCGGATGGTCGTCGGGTCAATCGGCTCGAATTTGGCTGCCGATTTGCGCTTGGGAGCCGTGTCGGTGGCAACAGCGGTCTGCGCCTGCGCCGCGGCCGAGGCTTGAATTTTCTTGATCGCCGTTTCGATGAGACTCATTCCAGATTCCTTTTAGCGCACCAAGAAATGAATCAAGAACCAAAGGGCGGGAATTCCTACAATCACACTGACCGCCAGGGATCGCAACTGCCTGTAACGGCGCGCTCCGGAAATCGAATTCTTGATGTCGGGTATCACGGCAAGAGGGCTCAGGCCGAGCGTGGAGAGCACGTCGCGGCTGCCGCGCACGGTTTGGTCAAACGCTTCGGCTCCCAGGCCTGCGAGCACTGCGAGCACAAACCCCAATATGCCGCCGATGATTGCAATCGCGATCCGCGAAGGCTTGGCTGCAGCGTTCGGAAGCCCCGGTTGCCTGCTCAATCGAAATTCGTCACCACTGCCGGCAAGCGTGGCTGCCGCGCTGAATTCCGCGTCCATACGCTGCTTCAACATCTGGTCGTACTTGTCGGTCGCCAGCCCCAGGTCGCGCATCAGCGTCTGGTATTCCTTCTCAACCTGCGGACTAGATCCGATCTGGCCTGTAAGCTGCGCCGACTTGCCCCTAAGTTCTGCAAGACGAATCTGCAGTGACGCCAATTGATTGTCCGTGCTGCGCAACTGTGTTTTGAGCTGCACCACAATCGGGTCCATGGGGGCAGCAGTTGAGCTGTCGCTTTTCTCACCCGCCGCGATGCGCGACTCCAGCGTGGCTATCTGGCGTTCGATCCTGCGAACATCCGGATGGTCTTCACTGTAACGCTGACGCGTCTGCGTAAGAATCGCCTTTTGCGTTTCAAGCTGCGCCGCAAGGGAGGTATCTCCCCGCGTCGAACCCATTCGACGCGCGGCATCGATCTGCTTTCTCAAGGCGAGAAGATCGGGGTGCGAGGGATCGTAATTGACCGACTTGCGCCGGTATTCGTCCTCGAGCTCTCGAATCGTGTCATTGTCCGGCGCGACCTGCGCCTGCTGCAACTGGGATTCCATGAAAATGCGGTTTTGTTCGAGAGTGCGGATCTGCAGCTGCACATCATTTATCTCCTGATCCGCCCGATCGCGAAACGCCATTGTCGCCTGCGCAGACTCGGGCAATTCACCGATGTGATGCGATTTAAACGTTGCGACCTTCGATTGAAGCGCTGCGATCTGAACCCGATACCGCTCCGCTTCGGATTCCAGAAACGTTACCGTATGTTCGATTCTATCGTGCCGATTCTGCCGGTTTGCGGAAACGAATGATGCCGCCAGCCAATGAGACACCTTCTGCGCCTCCTCGGCCGTCGGGCTGCGGTAGGACACGCTGAAACCGGCGTTGACGTCTTTCTGACGGCCGGATTGCGGATCCAGGATGCGCTGCGTGACCATCTCAACGTCAATGTTGGAGCGAATGTCTTCAGAATCGGTGTCGAGCTTGAGCTCGTCCTTCATCCTCTTGAGATTCTGACCAGTGGTGACGAGTTCGGTCAGTTTTGTCACGAACTCGTCTTCGTACTCATCCCGATTGTTGCGCGCACCTTCGATCTCAGCGAGCGCGGATTGTTCAAACTGAAACTCGGCAGGCGCAATGAAAATGTCGGGCAATGCGAGCGCGATGATCCCGGCAATGACAATGACCGGCAGAGCGACCAGAGCCATGAGCTTGCGGCGTCGTTTGACCGCAGCAAAATAGTCGGCAAAACCCAGCGAATTGTCAGCTTCCATTGGCACACTCATAGATCACAGCCCTAAACCTAACATTTCCCCGCAAAAACGAACGTGAACCCGCTCATGTATTGCCGTCCACTCAGTGGTCACTCCAAAGGCAACGGATCACCGACGGTAGCGTCCAACACTCTGCGTCTCCCGCCGGGGCTCATAAATCAGCGACAATAAAAGTGCGTTTGAAATGCCAGGACCTATCCCGTCCTGGTAGTCCTGATGGGTGAAGTCGTACTCGGCGCGGACGGCCCACTCCCTTAAGAAGCGCTTTTCCAGTCCCACCGTCGCAACCGCGTAGGTTCGCTCCCGAAACGATGCTGTTGAATCAAGGGCTTTGTCTTTGAACGCACGCGCAGCCACAAAGCCTGAAAGCAAGGGCGTCAGATCGCGCGTAACCCGAAGACGAGCTTGATTTCGCTCAACCAGATACCCCGTGGAACTGGGATCCACTGTTCGGGTCAGGTCGAAAAACAGCTGCGTGATTTGAAAGCTCCAGTTGACACCGGCACCCGCCACATAGGTAGTTTGTTGGGCAGAAGCACCGGTTGCCGCAACGCGATCAAACTTTGACCGTTGCACTCCCATTCTTGCGTACGCCTGAGAAACCTCGGAGGCCTTAAAACGCCATTCGCCCAGCAACGCGTAGGAGTTCGTATTTCCGTTTTGTGTCGTGGCGTTTGGGGGATTGTCAGGATCGTTTCGCGCAAAGGTTCCACGCACCGCAAAAGTGTGCCGCTCGGAGACCGCATGCGCCATACTGATTTGTGCACCGGCATGCATGTAGCCCACATTCGTGTTCGGGATGAACTTGTCGTAGGACGCATTGGCGTAATTCAGATTCAGTTCCAGCGTGTCCCGCTGAGTGAAATCGTAGGTGAAAGCAGGCAACACGTTGACCAGCTGCCTGCGATTGCGAAGCACGATGTAGCTCGAGTCGCCGGTATCGGGATTTCCAAGCCCCCCGCCTGCACCAGGGTTTACCCGGTCGCTCTTGGTCACAGACTCATCGATGTAGTTTGCAAGCAGCGAAGCCGTTGACTTGAGCCCCCGATGCGATGCCAGGAGTTCCGCATACGGGTCGGTCGATTCCTCCTCACGGCTATTGGGAAACCACGTGGAGCGCACGCCGGGGGAGAAGCGAAGCTCGTCCACCGGATCCACCGTGTGAATATCCAACCGCAGGTCACCATACCCGCCTGAAACAGAATCATGAAAACCGTCCGGAAGGAGTCGGTAATTATCGTCTGCCTGCGCTCCTACCTCGACTCGCGGATCGAAACTCCAATTTTCGCAATGGCCCGCTACTGGCCAAATGGCGACCGCCAATACCAGAGCAAGGCTCCTGTTGATCTTGTTCATACCTGATGCTCGAGTCATGGGTTAGGGAACGACGACGATATCGCCAACTTGAAGTTCGATGTTCTGGTTTAGGTCCTTGCCCTTGCTGACGCTGGTGTAGTCAAAACGGATCGCCTGCTGCTGGCCATTCGCGCGGCGCAGAATGATGATGTTTCCCAGTGATGCGAACGGCGTCGTGCCACCGGCCATGCTCAATGCCTGCATGACATCGACTCGAGGATTCACAATAAACTCTCCGGGTCTGGCCACCTGACCCATCACATAAATCTTGTTGCCCCGGATTTCCTGAAGAGAAACCGTAACCACGGGGTCTGAAATAAACTTCTTGAGTTTTTCTGTGACGATCTTTTCGATCTCAATCACCGTCTTTCCCTTTGCATCCACCTGGCCGACCAGCGGATAGGAAAAAGTGCCGTCGGGTCGCACCAGAACGCCAGGACCTTGGAGGTCCGGCTCTTTCCAAACGGCGATTGTCAACAAGTCGCCCGGAGTAACGACGTACGGTCGTTCATCGGCTGACGCCCAACCGCCAAATGAGATCAAGCCCAACAGGCAAATCAGGCAACGCGTCGACAGAGTCATATCAAGTCTCCAAAGGCACCTCGATCAGTGGGCGCAATTCTACTGGTTTTCGAGTGATTCCGTTGAGTTACCTCAAGTTGGTATAAGCTTTCTAGACGCATATCCGGATTTTGCGGTCCGGCCTGCGATAAGATGCCGTTGTCTAAAAGCTACAACTAGACGTATCTATGGGAACGCCGGTGACCGACCGCCCGAAACTGTCGATTATCGTGCCCTTCTTCAATGAGGAAGAAAGCATCCGGCCGCTTTATGCGGCAATCATTGCGGCGATCGACCCGCTGAACATAAGTTACGAAATGGTGTTTGTCGACGACGGCAGCAAAGACACGACGGTTGACATCGCCACCGGGATGGCGCGCCTGGACCCCCGCGTAAGACTTGTAAAATTTCGCCGGAATTATGGTCAAACTCCGGCGATGGCGGCCGGCATCGAGCATGCTCGTGGTGAGATTCTGGTGACCATGGATGGCGATCTGCAGAACGACCCTGCTGACATTGGATTGTTTCTAGAAAAGATGGCGGAGGGCTACGACATCGTCGTGGGTTGGCGTCACAACCGCCAGGATAAATTGATCTCTCGCAAGATCCCCTCGCGGATCGCCAATCGGCTGATCGGCAAAGTGACCGGTGTGCCAATCAAGGACAACGGCTGCTCTTTGAAGGCCTATCGAGGCGATTTGATCAAGCACATCCCGCTCTATTCGGAAATGCACCGCTTCATACCGGCGATGGCGTCCATCGCCGGCCCGAAGATCGCCGAGATCAAGGTGCGGCACCACGCGCGCCAGTTTGGCAAGTCAAAGTACGGCCTGTCACGTGTCTACAAAGTATTACTCGACCTCATGGTCATCAAGACCGTTGCATCGTTTACATCGCGGCCGCTGCTTTGGTTCTCATTGCTGTCGCTGCCGATGTTGGCGGCGGGATCTCTGACGCTCGGCTATGCTTTTTATTCCATGCTGACCGAGAACGCGCCATTGTCCCTGCCGGTTGCCGGGTCTGGCCTGATACTTCTCACCTCCGCGTTGATACTGGTCAGCGGCGGCGCGTTTGGTGAACTGATATACAGATCCGGTGACATGCGCGAGAGCGATTTTTCCCGGTTGACTCAGAAAATCAAGCGCTCGCAACGCGCTGTTGAATGAGGGTTTTACATGATTGAGCGTCGTTCCAAGATTGATTTGTCGGTGGTCGTTCCAGTCGGCGGACGTCATGCGGATGCGCTCGAACTGTACCGTGAGTACAAGGCTGGCCTCGATGCACAATCGTTAAGCTACGAGTTCATTTTCGTTCTGGACGGACCACGCCCTCAATTCGCCGCAGCGCTGGATACTCTCATGCGCGATGGATCTGAATTGACCGTGGTTTCACTGACACGAACCTTCGGTGAATCCACTGCGCTGATGGCCGGCTTCGAGCGGGCAAGCGGGGAGACGATTCTCACCCTGCCCGCATATCATCAGATCGAGGGTGGTGAAATAGGAAAGTTGCTTCAGGGGTTGGATAAGGCCGATTTTGTGATCGGTCATCGCTGGCCCCGCGCCGGCGGAGCGTTGGAAGCATTCCGGCGACGGGTGTTCCATGGCGTCATCGCATCAGTGACCAAGCTGCAGTTCCGTGATCTGGGCTGCGGCGCGCGCGTAATGCACCGGCAGGTTCTGGAAGAAATATCTCTGTACGGAGACCAGCACCGATTTTTGCCCATCCTGGCGGACCGTCAGGGCTTTCGGGTCGCCGAGGTGGATGTGCGTCAGTCGCCGAAAGATCGCCTGGATCGTATCTATCGACCGCGCGAGTACACACGACAGGCGCTTGACATCTTCAACGTCTTTTTCCTTGTCCGATTCACAAAGAAACCACTTCGCTTCTTCGGCATGGTCGGCGTATCGACCTTCGCCATCGGAGCGGCGCTCGTCACTTACCTGGTCATCGACCGGCTCTTCTGGGGGCGGCCGCTTGCCGACCGCCCCGCGCTGCTGCTGTCATCGCTTCTAGTGGTTCTTGGACTGCAGCTCTTTGCACTGGGGCTGCTGGGCGAACTGATCATCTTTACCCACGCCAAGAACCTGAAGGACTACAAAGTCGACAAGGTAATCGAGTTTCCGGCTGATTCCCCCGGGCAATCGTCAGTCGCGAAACCCGAAGCGCGATCGGCGTGAACTGAGCCTAGCGTTGATTCAGGTCCGGCGCTCCCACATGACGCCCAGCATCTGTTTTGTTGGTCTGGAAAACCTCCCGGTCCTTGCCCCCGAATACGGCGCTCATGGCGCCGGCGGGGCCCAGGTGCAGCAAACCCTGCTGGCGAAGGCACTGGTGCGGCGCGGATTCCGGGTGTCAATGGTCGTCGCCGACTATGGCCAGCCCGATGGCGCGCAATGGTCCGGCATCACCACCTACAAGGCGTTTCGCCACGATGCGGGTCTGCCCGGATTGAGATTTGTTTTCCCGCGCTGGACGACAACCTGGAGCGCCATGAAGCGCGCCGACTCTGACATCTACTACGTCAGCTGCGCCGGCATGCTGATAGGGCAAGTCAGTCTGTTCGCGCGGCTGCATGGCCGCAAGGCAATTTTTCGCATCGCCAGTGATTCGGACTGCGATCCCCGAACGGTATTGATCCGGCATTGGCGGGACAAGAAACTGTACGCGTTCGGCCTGCATAGAGCAGACCTCGTGCTGGCGCAAACCGAAAAACAGCAATTGGCGTTGCAAGGCAATTTCGGCCGCAGCAGCAGGATCGCGAGATCTCTCGCCGATCTGCACGGCAGCGATCGACGCTTTTCGGAACGCGACATCGATGTACTCTGGGTCAGCAATATCCAGCCTCTGAAGCGGCCGGACCGGTTTCTGGATCTCGCCCGATCACTTCCGCACCGGCGCTTTCACATGGTGGGCGGCCCAATGAGTGCGCATGCGTCGTTGTATTCGGACATTCAGCAACGCTGCGCCACCCTGCCCAACGTGCAATTCCATGGGAAGATTTCTTACCACGAAATCAATTCCTACTTTGAGCGCACCAGAATTCTGGTAAACACTTCGGACATCGAGGGCTTCCCGAACACCTATCTGCAAGCCTGGGCTCACGGGGCGCCGGTAGCAGCCTTCCACGACCCGAATGGTTTCGTCGCCGGGCATCGGCTCGGGGCTGCCGTTCTCAGCGATGAAGATCTGACAAAGGCAGTTGAAGACCTGCTGTCCGACGAAGAACATTGGCGAGATGCCAACGCCCGGTGCGTCGAATTCATGCGAACCCGATACGGCGATGACATGTCGTTGCGCGAGTACGAGGCGGCGTTCCAGCAGCTGAATATCGGAAAACCCGCATGAGCGCGCGTCCCGGCCTCCTGTTCATCTGCAACTCGCTCGGCATCGGCGGGGCCGAGACTCATGTGGTGTCGCTTCTCAACCTGCTGGACACAACCCGGTTTCAGCTGTCTCTTGCGTATCTGAAGCCCAACGAGCAACTGCTACCGAAGTTGCATCGCGATCGACTGAAAAGCATCCAATCTGTCCGGGTCCGCTCGAAGATCGACGGCGCGGCCGTACAGCGACTTGCCGAGCAGATCGACCGGGATCACATCGACATTCTGGTTTGCACCAACAATTACTCGATGCTGTACGGGTTTCTTGCACGCCGGCGCACGCGGCGACCCGTGAAAATGGTCGAAGTCTTTCACACGACGCAGCTGCGCACCCTGAAGGAAAGGCTGCAATCGCTGATCTACAAGCGCCTGTTCGAACGATGCGACCAGTTGATTTATGTATGCAACAACCAGATGCAGCATTGGGTGAGCCTCGGAGTGCGTTCACCACGTCAGGTGGTGATTCACAACGGCATCGACACCGACTATTTTTCCGATCGCTTTTCGGCCGACGACAAGCGCAACGTCCGCTCCCGCATGGGGTTTGACCCATCGGATTTCGTGATTGGAATCTGCGCGTCGTTTCGCCCTGAAAAGGCCCATGGCGATCTGCTGCAGGCATTGCAACGGCTGCGGTCGACGTCCGGTGTCTGCGCCAAGGCCATGCTGATCGGCGATGGCCCGGAGCGCGCCAGTCTGGAGCATCAAATCTCTGAGCTGGG
Source organism: Pseudomonadota bacterium (assembly GCA_025357635.1). Classification (GTDB taxonomy): domain Bacteria; phylum Pseudomonadota; class Gammaproteobacteria; order Steroidobacterales; family Steroidobacteraceae; genus TMP-86. The sequence continues at coordinate 11,986 of JANXOV010000171.1, read as the reverse complement.
CTTGCGCGAGGCGGTTGCCATCACCGGATTTCAATCCGACGTGCGACCCTACATCGCCGCCTGCGATGTGATGGTTCTGGCATCACATGCCATCGAGACGTTTTCACTGTCGGCGCTGGAATCAATGGCGCTGGGCAAACCGCTGGTGCTCACCCGCATCGGCGGTGCCGACGAGCAGGTCGAGGACGGCGTGAACGGATTTCTATTCGCGCCGGGCGATCTGACGGCTCTGGTCAAGCACCTGAATAACCTGTCCGATCCGCACTTGCGCGCACGGATGGGTGCAGAGGCCGTCAAGATCGTCACCAGTCGCTTCCAGATTGGCGCCATGGTCGAGGCGTTTTCGCGCGAGTTCGAGGCCCTTGGCGCCGCAGGCCCCGCCTGGCGTGTCTAGAGCGAGTCCACCCTGACTGCTGTGCCCTGCTGAATGGATTTAAGCGCGGCGAACGTGACCAGCATGCTGCGGCGGGATTGCTCGTAAGGCATCGGGTGCTCAGACTGACCCTGTAGAAACGCCAGCCACGCGACCATTTGTTCCTTGTGACCCTTAGAGTTGAACTTCGAACGCTTGTTGCCCGAACGCGAGTAGATCTCCAGCGATTGAAAATTCACGATGTCCGCCGACAGGTTGGGCCCAAACACTGAGACGGTCTCCTTCGGATAGCGTGTGTTCGCCTCGGCCGCGTAGATGAGCTGCCCGCTGGAGCCATCGGCAAATTCGATCTGAGCCGTGACGCTGTCGGGGAAGGCCAGCCGTCCGGCAACGGCGCCGATGGATTGCGCGAACACGCGAACCGGCTCGCTGTTGGCGAGATAGCAGCAGAAATCGAAGAAATGACAGGCCTCTCCCAACACCCGGCCGCCGCTCTCAGCGTAATTGGCATACCAGCTGCTCGGGTCGATCCGGCCCGGCGCGACGCGATACGTGATGGCCTTGGGACCGGTCAACGAATCCAGCACCGATTTCAACTCCTGTGTCGCCGGAGCAAACCGCCGATTGAATCCGACTTGAATCGAGCCCTTACTGCCCGCCACGGCCACGTCGATGTCGTTGAGTTCTGCGAGCGTGAGGCACAACGGCTTTTCGACATAGACATGTCGGCCCTCCTTCAACGCGCCGATCACCAACGGCGCGTGCAAGACGTGCCGCGTCGCAATAATCACGGCGGGGCCGGATACATCGGACACCTCGGTGGAGGACCGGGAGAAACCAAACTTCGTTTGCACGTGCCTGGCGCTCAAGGCCGTCTGGTTGACGACCGTACCCAGGGCGATCTTGCCTTGAAGATGCGGCAACAGCATGGAGCGGGCGAAATTACCGGCGCCGACCACGTCGACGGATGCCACAGGCGAGCTCACCCGCGCGACGTTGGCTTGTCCGCGCACCGTGGCCGCCACCTTTGGCGCGGCCGCTTCGACGGCGGCCGAAGGAGCGCCGTATTCCAGCACCACACCAACGTCGGTGGATCCGCCCTTGGCCAGGGACTCATACACGCCAACGGCATCCGTGAACGGAATGCACCGGGTGGTCATCAGCGGCAGGCCCAATTTGCCCTGCTGCATCAAGGCCAGACAGGCCTGGAAATTGCGCTGCTCAGTCCAGCGAACGTAGCCGATGGGATAGTCGGTGCCGCCCCACTCGTACTGCGGCTCGTAGCGGCCGGGACCGTAGGAGCGCGAAAAGCGCACATCCAATTCCTTCTCGTAGAAGTGCCCTCGAGGCAATTCCACCTTGGTGATACCGACGATGACGATGCGGCCGCGGTCGCGCGCGATCTCCGCAGCCTGTTCGATGGGCGTATTGTTATCAGTGGCCGTACACACCAGCGTGGCGTCCACGCCGTAGCCGTTCGTCCAGGCACGCGCTTCATCGGCGAGATTCTGCTCCCCGACGATGACGATGCGTTCGGCGCCCAGCGATGCGCACAGGGCGCGCCGTGAGGGGAGCACGTCCACCGCCATGACGCGCGCGCCGGCAACGGACAGCAGATTGGTCACCAGCAGGCCGATCAGGCCCTGGCCGATGACGACCACCTGCTCACCGATCTGCACTTGCGACTGACGCACGGCCTGCATCGCGATCGAGCAGACGGTGGTGTAGGCGGCCTGCCAGCCTGGAACTCCTTCGGGCACGGGCGTCGCGAGCATGTCGGGAATGGCGAGGTACTCGGCGTGAAAGGCGCACTCGGCGCCCGCGCAGGCGACGAGGTCGCCGACACGGAAACGCGTGTTGCCTTCATCCACCGCCTCAACGATGCCGGCCGCGCTGTAGCCCAGCGGCGTGGGCACGGAGAGGCGGTTCTTGACCTTCTCCAAGGCGTTCTTCCAGCCCAGCGTGCGGGCGGTGTCGAGGACCTTTCGCACCTGATCGGGGCGCGCGCGTGCCTTCTGCAGTAGGTTCATTTTGGCCTGCGTGACCTTCATCTTCTCGGTGCCGATACTGATGACCGAGTGCGTGGTGCGCACCAGGATGCCGCCGGGAGGGGCGGTGGGAATGGCGAGATCCTGCAGTTCGATCCGTCCGTCTTGATACTGTGCAATCTGTTTCATATGAGTTTGCTGACCAGCCAGCGATGTTTTCCTCTAGAAGTCTTTTCAAGTTCCGGCAGGGACGCAAACGTCAGATCGAAATCCTCGCCCAGCTTCACGGCCAGGCGCCGGCGCAGCGGTTCGATTTGTGATGGGTCAAAGCGCGAATTGGGAATGAAGCGGAACTCCGCCCTGCCCGGCTCTTCCTGGAAGAATTGCACGGCGACGAAGCTGTCGAAAACGGAATCATGCATGTTGAAGGCCGTCAGCGAAATGCGGCGGCCACCGCTCGTGACCAGAAATTCCTGGCCACGGCCGGCGATTTCCGAAACGGCCGCCCACGGAAATTCGAGATTCGAGCGCGTCACGCGCACGTAGTCCCCGGTCCGGTAGCGGATCAGCGGCATAGCCATGTTGTCGAAAGTAGTGCCGATGACTTCCTGCAGTCCTTCCGCATCCGGCGGCCCGAACTCTACATAGCCGTAGGTGGGGAAGAAATAGAAATTCGGCGAAGTGCGGCCCTCGCCCGCGAGCACCACGCGCTCGGAGTGTCCATACCAGCGGTACACGCGGCAGCCGAAGGCGGCTTCGACGAGCTTCTTTTGATCCATCGACATCCATTCCGAACCGCACAGGATGCCGCGCAAGGGTACGCTTAGCTGCTTTCCCTGTGTGGCGAGCAGCTGCGCGAGCTGCAGAACGGCTGACGGATAGGCATGCAGGAAATCGGGTTTGAATTTCTCGATGCGCTCCAGGTATTCACCGGCGCGCTGCGGGGTCAAGTGATACGAGGACAACAGCAGCCAATCGCGGGTGCTGTCGTAGTCGTCGATGCGGCCTTCATCGAGATTGCTGGTCACTTGACCACGGATCACGACCAGACGCGAGCTCTTGTCGTAGCCGATGCGGCCCCACAGAGTCTCGAGGAATGCCTGTTCCTTGGGCCGGCTCACACCCTTCTGCAGATAAAACCCCACCGGTACGCCGGTGGACCCGCCGGTGGTGATATAGAGCCGCTCACGCGAGGTCAACGCCTGCGAAGCGAGACCGTCACGATTGTCCTGAATGTCGCCCTTTTCCAGCAGCGGGCAGGCCTGAAAATCGTCAGCGCTCTGCAGCTTGCGAGGATTGAACCCCGCTGCGGCAAACTTGGCGCAATAGTAGGAGCAATGCTCGACCGCATGCAGCAGCGTTTCCTTGAGCTTGCCAAGACGGAAGGCCTCCACATCCTCGGGCCGAGCGTCTTCGAAGCGCGCCGCGCTTGCCAAGAACTCGCCATAGCGGGCGCCGAAACGCACGCCTTCCGGAAGCTGCCGGTAGACGCGGCCGGAAAGGGAGCGCATCCAGCGAGGCGAGCGGCCGTAGATCCGCAGCAGCGGATACAGATGATCTTCAAGACTCATACCCATCGTCCTGGCTACGCCGCACGCATCCTCGACGCCATGAGCGCATCGCGCATGGCATCGCCTCTCCGGCATCGCGCGGGAGACCTCTGGTGCGGCTAAAAAGAGCTATGAAATTATAAGGTTCCGGCGAACTCAATACGAGGGAAGCATTTGCCGGTCGAGCGCTGTAAATAGTGACTAACAGCACGTTTTGACATTTTACCAACCAGTCGCCGGATGATTCGGCATAATTTGCACCGTTTTGAGTTCCACAGCGCATACCTCCACCCTAAATGCTCCGGCGCAGCCCAGCCGTTCCTGCGAAGGATCGAGCTTCCGATGAGCAATCGTGTCATCGCCATGCTCGGCACGTCGGAATCGACCGCAGGCGGCGTCTCCGCGGTGATCCGCGCCTACCGGCAGGCGGGCCTGTTCACGCGCTACCCCGTCGTGCATCTGGCCACGCACTGCGATGGCTCGGCCGCCGCGAAATTCCGCTGCGCGCTCGGCGCGTTCGTGAAGTACGTCACGCTTTTGGTCAGCGGCCGCATCGCGCTGGTGCACGTGCACAGTGCGTCCAACGCTAGCTTCTGGCGGAAATTCCCGTTCATCATGCTGGCCTTCGCGACGCGGCGAAAGGTGATCTATCACCTGCATGGCGGCGGTTTCCTGCAGTTCTACGCCAAGTCAGGCGCAATTGGGAAACGCTGCATCCGTAGCGTCTTGAACGGTGCAGCGACGGTGATCGCGGTCTCGGACTACTGGCTGGCGCCCCTGAAGTCCATCGCGCCCCAGGCCCGTATCGTGCGCATCTACAACCCCTTGAGCGACGCATCCCTGTTGGAGTTGCCGCATGTCAAAGACGCGGCGCCGCGCCTGCTGTTCCTCGGACGCATTGCGGCCGACAAGGGCGTTGGCGAATTGATTGCGGCCTTTGCCGCCGCGCACTCGGTTCTGCCTGAACTACGGCTGGCCTTCGGCGGCGATGGTGAACTGGCGGCGGCGCGGGCGCAGGCTGCGAAGCTCGGCATCGAGCCATTCGTCGAATTTCACGGATGGGTGGGCCACGAGCAGCGCAAGACGCTGCTGCAGACCTCCAGCGCGTTCGTCCTGCCTTCCTACATGGAAGGATTGCCCATGGCCTTGCTGGAGGCCATGGCGGCCGGATTGCCGGCCATCGCCTCACGGGTGGGCGGTGTGCCGGACCTGGTGAGCGAGGGTGTGGAAGGGCTGTTGATCGAACCCAAGGACCAGGAGGGTCTGAGGGCGGCCATTGGTGCCCTGTTTGCAGATGAAGAGCGGCGTCAGTCCATGGGCATCGCCGCCCGGGCGCGCATTTTGAAAGATTTCTATCCCGGGACCATCATTTCCCAGGTGGGCGCCGTCTACGATTCCCTGCTGAAGACTGCCTGAGGCACTGCGGCGTCAGAGCCGCTCAATGCTGATTTCCGTCACGCCCTGCCAGGATCCTGCGATCGATCCCGCCACCACCACGCAGGGCGCGGGTGTCTTGAGGTCGAAACTACGGGATTCCCAGCCCAGCGGCGGGTCTTCCTGACCGCGCACCAATCGCGCCGACAACCCCTTGGGCCAGGTCAGCGTGACGCGTACGCCCTTGGCCTGCACGATGGCGGACCCCTCATCCAGGGTCACCTGGCAGTGCGCGGCGAAGTGCCAAAACGTCTCGATCTGGTGACTGGCCTTGCACTCGAGGGTGTCCGTCACCGTCAGACGACGCTTGCGCTTGTGATAGGCCCATTGGCGCTGAACGCTCACGGGGTCCGCAAGACGCTGGTAGCCGTAGTGCTCACCCGCCAGATGGTCCGCCTCCGCGCCGCTGTCGAAACGCAACAGCTTGGCGTTGGCATGTCTCGTCCACAGAAAACTGCCGCCGGCCACCGATTGATCCAGGCCATCGATCCGGATGGTGTTGTGCGCCGACGTGCCGCGGAAATAATCGCGCCACTTCCTTTGCGTGTGATAGGCGAAGGTCCCGGGATCGGAAAAGACTTCCTCGCCAAAGCAGGAAATGACGAAGGACAAGGCATCGGCATGCCCATGGGCGGCGATGGCAAGATAGCCCAGCGGCGCCACGTCGGCCACGATCAGCACTTCATTGGGGCCGCCGAGTTCATCGCCCAGGACGAAATAGCCGCCCTGCGGAAACGAAGGCTTGCGTGCAACGGCATCGCCCGCGCTGACCGGCAGCGCGCCTAATTGCACAGCGGCCGCATCACCGAGCAACCAGCGGCTCTTGTCGTCGAACGCCCCCGCCTTCGACTTGAAATCAGACCGGCCGAACAACAGCGCGCCGGTGGCCAGCAAGGAACGGTAGACATTGAAATCCGGCACGGGCGACAGCCGCACCATCACCGCATCATCCGAATCACCAATCATCGGAACGGCGCCGGCGACGTTCATCAGTCCGGCAATGAAATCCAGCATGGCTTCGAGCCGATTCCAGTACGGCGCTTGAAACTGCACGGCGTCAGAGCGGTTGAACAATCCGGCAATCAGCATCATGTCGGCCACTTCATGGTGGTACCAGGTTGCCTGCTCGCGATTCACGCCGTCGGCAAAGTTCTGCAGCAATGCCTCGTGCTCCAGCTCGGCACGCGACGATTCCTTCCACCCCGCGCACTCGCGCCAATAGGGCCACACCGAGCACGCAACGTACAAGCCGGTCAATTCGCCCAGGATGTGATTGTTCGCTGATGAGAAGCGCGATAAATGGCCGGCGATGAAATGACATTGTTGGTAAATGGACTGCAGCCAACGTGACTTGAACCGGGCTCCCTCCTCACCCTCGAACAAGGCAGAGGACTCCCCGCCGAGCAAGCGCCATGCAAACGCCCAGTTGAGCAAGCGCACGCCGTGCTCCAAGCTGCTGGTCCAATGCGGGCCCAGCGGATACGGGCATTGCTCGAACCAGGAATTCAGCAGGTCACGGCATCCGGCCGCGAATCGCTGCTCCCCGGTCAGGTGCCAGGTCTGTGCGAGGGTCACCAGCTCCAAATGGCGGTTCGGCTCCCACAGGTACTTGATGTCCCCCACCAGCGATTCATCGCGGTAGTTGAGCGTCTTGCCAAAAGACAGTGGCGCGCGCACGCCGGTCTTCGGGTCACGGTTCCACTCGGGAGGAAACCCTAGTTCGCAGCCGCGCATCGCGAACACGTTGAATCGGCCGGCGAGAATCTCCTCGGCCGCACGGCGATACGGAGCCGGATCGAATTGCCGCGGCAAATCCGCCACCCAGGACGTGCCCAGCGCTATGCTCGGTTCTGACGGCCGCGCCACGCCGATTCCCAGCCGCGCCAGACGCGTGGCAGCCGATTGCTTGAGCCGGTACCTGACTTCGCGCCCGTTCATCACCGACAGCCGCTTGAGTGCCCATGCCAGGTTCATAGATCAATCTTTGGCGAAAAGCTTGTCGTAGGCCGAGAGTAGCCGGGGAATCTCATGGTCCCAGGAAAGTTCGGCGGCAACGCGCTGCCGGCCGAAGTCGCCCATGCGCCGGCGCGTGGGTTCGTCATCGATGAGGTCGACCAGCTTGGATGCGAGATCGACGTAGTCGTTCTTGATTGCATACAACGACGCCTCCTGCGCGGACACGCGGCCTTCGGTCAGGTCGAATTGCACGATGGGCTTGCCCAACGCCATGTACTCCATGATCTTGTTCATGGTGGATTTGTCGTTCATGGCATTGGCGACGTCCGGGTTTACGCAGACATCCGCCGTGTTCAGCATTTCGAGCAGATCCTTGTCGGGAACCCGGCCCGTGAAGGTCACGTAGTCGGCGATGCCCATGCTGCACGCCAGGTCGCACATGGCCGCCAGTTCCGTTCCGCCTCCCACGAGTCCGAAATGAATGTCCTTGCGGTTCAGGTCGACGACGATATGGCGGGCGGCGAACAACAGCAGGTCGATGCCCTCCTGCCGGCCCATCACGCCCACGTAGCCCACCAGGTACCGTTTGCCGCACTTGAGCGCCTCCACCGGAGGTAGCACTTTCAGGCGCCGAAGATCGGGGCCGCTGCGAACCACGAACACCTTACTGGGGTCCATCCCGCCCCGCTCGATCGCGATGCGGCGATAGGATTCGTTGGTGGCGATGGAGACGTTCGCAGTGCGGAAGGTCCAGCGTTCGAAGGCGATCATCATCCGGTAGAAGATGTCGCGCCGATTGAACTTGGCCTCGTAGAGTTCAGGATTGATGTCGTGGTGGTCGAACAGAAACTTCTTGCCGAATAGCTTGTAGAACCCACCGAGGATGAAGATGGTGTCGGGCGGGTTGCAGGCGTGGATGACATCGAATCCACGACGGAACAACACCCGCAGCGACAGCAGAAACTCGGCCGCCAAAGCCCAGGAATACTCCAGCGCATATCCCAGCGCGCCCGCCGCCTCCACGGGCAGCGAATGCCGGAAGATCTCGATGCCCTCGATTTCCTCGAAGGACTTCTCGTATCCCTTGCCCTTGGGGCAGATGATGGAGACCCAGTACCCCGCCGCGGCCAAAGTCGTCGCTTCCTGCCATACGCGGCGGTCGAAGGGACACGGCAGGTTTTCAACGATTATGAGTACGCGCCGCGGTTTGGACTCGCGTGTCACCAGCAAATACCCTCGTAGCTCGCGCCCTTCTTAATGGTGGGCGTGATCCGGACCAGGTCGATGACGGTCTGGTTCAGCTTGAGCTCGGAGACCACATCGACGAACTCGGGCCCCGAATTGCCGATGACGATGACTTCGGCGTGATCCAGCACCTGGGACATGTTGTCGCGCATCAGATTGGCGATGTGCGGAATGTGATTGAGGATGTAGTCGCGGTTGGCGCCGGTCAGCTTGGCGAGGTTCACGTTCTTGTCGAACACCAGCAGATCGTAGCCCTTGCCCAGCAGCGTCTCGATCAACTCCACAATGGGGCTCTCACGCAGATCGTCGGTGCCGGCCTTGAAGCTGAACCCCAGAATGCCTACACGCTTCTTGCCCTGCGCCAGGATGAGATCCAACCCACGGCGCACGTGCGCCTCGTTGCTGGGCAGGATCGAGTTGAGGATGGGCACGTCGACGTCGAGCGTCTTGGCCTTGTAGCGCAGCGCCCGCACGTCTTTCGGCAGGCACGAGCCGCCGAAGGCGAAGCCGGGTTTCAGGTAGTACGAGGAAAGATTCAGCTTCGTGTCCTGGCAGAAGATGTTCATCACCTGGAAGCTGTCGATGCCGAGCGGCTTGCAGAGGGAGCCGATCTCGTTGGCGAAACCCACCTTCAACGCATGCCAAGTGTTGTCGACGTACTTGACCATCTCGGCGGTTTCGAGCGTGGTGCGGAACACTGCCGCATCCAGGCCGGCATATAGTTCGAGCAGCTTGCTGCCGACCTTTTCGTCGAACTCACCGATGACGGTCTTGGGCGGATGGTAATAATCCTTGACCGCGGTGCCCTCGCGCAGGAACTCCGGGTTGAAGCACACACCGAAGTCCGCGCCCGCCTTCATGCCCGAGGCTGCCTCCAGGGCGGGGATCACCACCTGCCGCATGGTGCCCGGCAGCACGGTGCTGCGGATGACGATGATGTGATAGCGGCCCAGGTTGCGCAGAGCCGTGCCGATGTCGCCGCAGACATTGCGGATGTGCGACAGGTCGAGGCTGCCGTTGCGTTCACTGGGGGTGCCGACGCACACCAGGGACAAATCAGTCTGCTGGATGGCAGCGGCCGCTTCAGTGGAAGCAGAGAGGCGCTTTTCCGCGTGCGCGGTGGCAATCAGCCCGTCGACGCCGGTTTCGATGATCGGCGACTTGCCCGCATTGATCAGGTCGACCTTCGTCTGGTTTTTGTCGACGCCGACGACACTGTGTCCATCAGATGCAAGGCAGGCGGCCGAGACTGCGCCGACATATCCAAGGCCAAATACACTTACCCGCATGCGGAGCTCCGAGCCACTAAAGCCGCAAGCTTAGCAGCTAGGAGGGGCCCAGGAACGTGAACGGGGACTCGAACCTTTCCCAATCGGACCCTCAAAAATTAGAGGTGAATCAGGTCGCGCGAATGGCGGGCGTCAAGACAGGGTGGAACCACACTTTACAAGCATTTAAGTTGAGTGCACACGGGCCTGGCAATGCCACGAAAAGCAGGCCCCGCCCCCCTCACCCAGCGCCGGAATCGTCATCCATGGGGAGGGCATTCGAGCCCTCCAGCGCCGATCGACGCGCTATAAGCCCGATCCGTTCATATCCGCATCATTTCTTGATTGCCTGGATAAACACCCCGCTCGTCGTCAAATCGTCATCGGACAAATGCTTGAATTTCTTAGCCAGCATGCCCGAAGTCAGCTTGCTCTGCGTCCTGACGGAATCGCTGCGAATTACATTGAAGCCGCTTTCCCCCAGAACCCGTGTATGTGTGGATTTTGGCTCTCGATTAATCAGCCAGACATCTTTTCCCCTGACCAATTTCCACATCAAGTCCGAGTATGTCCAGTGGCCATTCCACTCATTCGCCCAACCGTGACACTTCAAATCGATCTGATGTGAAATGAATCCACTCGGCTTCAACCAGGAGTGCATGCAGGCGTATACGCCGGGCAAGTCGTCCACATGCTCGAGTACTGCCTGTGAGCACACCAGATCGATCGATTCATGCTCAATCACGTTCGCACTGATCCACGGAGCGCGATACTGTATGAGTGAAGAATCCGACTTGCAGTTCTTGAGAGACTCTCGAATCTTCTCCAGCCGAGCTGGCGCAAGAGCCGCATTCAAGCGCGCGTCTGTCAACACGCTCGCGGGAAACGCATAGTTATCAAGCTTTGGACAAACTCCGGGAAACTCCACGTTGTCCGGTATTGCCGCACGCGCGACAAACGCCCCAACTAATTCATCGAAAATCGATAGGTTTCGCTCGGCGCTCGCATACTCATAAACGTCGAACGCGATATGTCTCGCGGCGCCCGACAACAGCGCCGCCAGCCCGATTCCCAGGGAGTCCCCCGGACCCAACTCCGCGATTGCCTGCGGATCCGAATTCAAATTGCTCTCTGCGGCGAGCACCAGATGACGCAGCCACACCGAGTAGCAATAGCGGGCTGAAATCGTGCCCCCGGTTCCTGTCACTCGTCCAGCGACCAAACGCCGGATCAGCGGAATCGACGACACACCGGGAACGAACGTCAGAGCGTTGAGAAGTATCCGGCGCTTTCTGATCATAGGAGTCTTCCTTGCGGCCTATCTTCCGTCTCGCAGGGCCCCACTCCAGCCGGCGTCGCTTTCACCTAAATCGTCTGAAATGGCTAAAAGCATCGACGAAAAGGTAGCGGTTACCAACGGATTCATGATACCGCAAGACCTGCTGGCATGTGACCCATTCGCGCCCATCGTATGCGTGAAGCGCCGCCAGCCGGAAACACAGCGATTCTTGCTACCATTCAGGGGCAGTGAAAATATTGCGTACTTTGTACAAGCTTTCCGTCAGAAACGTGTGTGGCATTGGCACCGCGCTCTTGGCGTTTGCAGAAAATGTGCCGGCAGATGTCGATAGCCGGCATATTCCACGCGGAATGGCCAGTCTCCGTCACCGGGTTCGTTGATCGTTCGAATGGAAAACCAGCACTTGGTCCAGCCAAATCCAGCACTACCCCGCGACTTCAAGCGCAACAATTTCGACCTGCTGCGCATCATTGCAGCGGCCCAGGTCGTTCTCGCCCATTCGCTGCATCACCTCGGACTTGAAGAACCCGGCTGGTGGAGCCTGGTCGATGCATTCCCGGGTGTGCCGATCTTCTTTGCGATCAGTGGCTACCTGATATCCGCCTCGTACGAACGCAGTTCGAGCCTCTCCGGGTACGCGCGAAACCGCCTGCTGCGCATTTTTCCAGGACTCTGGTTCTGCGTGTTCGCCACGATCCTGGTCGCAGCAGTCCTGGGATTCAATCTCGTCAGCTGGACCGGGGTCAAATGGTTGCTGGCCCAACTGATAGGAGTCATTTACACACCCTCGTTCCTGCGAGACTTTGGCTTCGGCTCCTACAACGGCAGCCTGTGGACCATTCCGATCGAATTGCAGTTCTACCTCGTGCTGC
>JANXOV010000116.1 GCA_025357635.1 Pseudomonadota bacterium | reverse complement strand
GAAGACGAGATCAAAAGACGAAGACGAGAAACTGTCCACCGAAACGGGGCAGCTCCAGGTGGCTGGTAATGAGCAACTTTGACCCGAAGGTGCCGTCGGTAAAGGTCCGCTTCCCGGCATTAGAATCTGAGTCGTTCCAGGGAGATTAAGTTCATGATTCGTCGCGCACAAGGAACGTAAGGCTGAGAATCGAAAAAATGCAGGCCGTGGCAATTCCACCGAACAGCCGGGCAGTGGCTGAGAAAATTGAAACGCCGCTAAACGGCACCAATATGAACGCGCTTGTCGTCGAAGCGAGAAGCAACCATGCGCCCCACCGGCGATCGAACGCAATCGCGAGCAGACCCGTCGTTAGGATTGAAACTACGGCCAGTGATACGTACCAAAGCCATAGTCGTGGCAGTACGGAGCCGTAATGCGCCCAACTTAACGAATATAGAAAGTCTGCGTCACAATAAAGAAAATGATCATGGAAAGAAGCGCGACGATCGCCAGTCTTTGGGTAGTGCGCATGGTCCGTAATGACATTTGTTAGTTCCAAAGCCACGCCGCAAGGCGAGTTCGCATCAACCGATTGTTATGCAGCGGCATTTTTCTTGCGCTTCCCAAGCAGGAAATTCAACATGACCCCGGCTATTGTTCCGCAAAAAGTGCCGCTTACGTACATATCCGCCACAGGAAAATTCGTCCCATTAGGTGCAGCTGCCAAATAGAATGTGGCAGGGAAAATTCCCACGAGAACTCCGCAGCCGACAAAAACCCACCACTTCCGAACGTCAGTGCGAGTAGCCGCGAATACCAGTACCGCGCCGACAATCGCTGCGAGTCCAACAACAAGCACGGCGGAATGTTGGTCTACCTTCCACCAAGATGCGTGAACCAATGGATCGTTATTGCGCCCCTTTACGTCCATTGCCGGTACCAGCGCAGCAACAATATTAATTAACAGCACGTATCGTAGGTGAGCGTACCTGCTGAAGGTGAGCATGCTTGGTCCCTCAAGTTAGCTATGAAAAATTCCGGGCCGTGATAAAAACGGCTGACCCGCGCGATCTAGTCTATCGCAACGACCGAATGACCGGTTCCTGGCAACGAGTTAAAGTCCGTCGATGTCGGTTTTTAGCCGAACTGCGCCATAGGCGAACATTTCCCATCCAGAACGCGCCTAACGCTGTGGCGAGGGAAGAATCATTTGGTTAAGAACGTGATCGGCATCAACCACTTCAATGGTCACTTTCCCGTCAAGTCCAGGAAAGGAAATGGGCCTCGCATCCTTCTGGGAAACGAATGCCATGTCGGAGGTAATCGGAATGTCCCGTAGCGGACCCGCGCAGACTTGATGAACACTCGTCTCGCGCGTCGCAGGCTGGGTTTTACACCATATCCTAAGGAAACCTTCCCAACCGGCTCTTACGCCTGCAAAAGGGGACAGGAGCCTAAAATCCGCAGAGCCCCTCTCGCGGTAGACGAGCCGGGCGAGCATCCACTTGCAGCGACGCGGCGCGAACTTGTCGACAGCGATAGCGGCCCGATATCGCTTCACCCCCCGACTCCAGGAGTGCTCGTCAGACTCATCATTTTGAAAGACAGGGCTAATCGGTATGACAACCGAATATTCACGAAGCGTGACTGAATACTCCGTCTCAGTCCCTGTCTTCGTTGCAAAGTGGCATGGCCTGGGCGTCGGTGAATCCCCTCGACCCAGCGTCGCTGTATAGACCGCGCCAAATTGCAAGTGAATTGATGCCGGCACGAGAAACGTGGCATCGACGAATTGGCGTGCCTGGGTATTGTCAGCGGGGTAGTCGGCCTCGCCCGGCTTGATATTGGAAGTTCTTTCTGTCCAACTCGGCTGTGACTGTAGGCAGATAACCAGCAACGCACAAGATTCGATCACAAGCGCTGCCAATACTACTGTTGAAGTTCGCTTGTTCATGTTGGAAGCTTGCGCCGTGTGCTGATTGGTCCGCAGTGAATACTGGCTGACCTTCGAGCGTATCGCGTGGCTTGAACGGCCGCTTAGCGGCGATCAGTTCGTGCCAGCCAAAGACTGGTCATGGCCGACTGCTGTCCGATTCTTCGCTCCAAACCGGTCATTTCCCTCAATTTAACAGTGTCAATTTAGCCGGCGACCGCAAAAGGGGACCCCAACCCGCCACTGACGAGCGTCCGCTCCCGGGCATTCAATTTCAACTGGTACCTGCCCGTGATCGCCAGCTCGGGCTCGACCGCGCTGGATTCAAGCACGCGCTGGCTTCACTCGGTCGCGCCTAACGACTTTGATCAGCAGTGCAGACGCCGCGGCGAGCGTGAGCATGCCTGCCAAACCGAGTAGACCCGCTGCGAAGGAGCCGGTGGCGTCCTTCAGCCAGCCCATCATATAGGGACCGAAGAAGCCGCCGAGATTCCCGATGGAGTTCACCATCGCAATTCCAGCCGCAGCAGCGGAGCCCTGCAGGAACCCGGGCAACAGGCTGAAGATTGCCGGGCGGCACGCGTTCATACCGAGCATCGCCAACGACACGCCCGCGATCATAATCGGCAGCGAATCGACGGTAGCCGACAGCGCGAAGCCGGCGGCCGCAACTACACAGGCAACGACGTAGTTACCGAGAAAGGCCCTTGATCTATCCATCCGATAGGACCAGATGACCATTCCGATACTCGCAATCAAGTACGGAAGTGTCGACGTGAGGCCGACGGCTGTGGTCGAAAGTCCCTGTCGCTTCAGCATCTGCGGTAGCCAGAGCGTTATTCCCAATACACCCACGATTAGACAGAAGTATGAGAACGCTAGGATCAGCACCCGCGGATCTCGCAGGGCGGCCGATAGGTTGTGCGACGCTCCTGGATGGCTCTCCTCGGCGAGCCTCGTGTCGAGAGCCACCTTCTGCTCATCCGTGAGCCAGCGCGCGTCGCGCGGTCGGTCGGGCAGCGCGTAGAGCGTATAGAAACCAAGCACGCAGGCCGGCAGAGCTTCGAGCAGCAGCAACCATCGCCAGCCGGCGACCCCACCGACACCATCCATCTTGAGCAACGCAACGGAGACAGGACCGCTAATAACGGAAGACAACGGATTGGCTACGCTGAACCAGGCAAATGCCCTGGCCCGCACTTCGATTGGAAACCACGTCGCCAGGTAGAAGATTACACCGGGGTAGAAGCCAGCCTCGCAGGCGCCGGTGAGAAATCTACATACGGAAAAGCTGACCGGGCCGACGGCAAGGCAAGTTCCCCCTGCGGCCAAACCCCAGGTGATCATGATTCGCGCCAGCCAGCGACGCGCGCCAAAGTGCCTCAGTGCCAGATTGCTCGGAACTTCAAACAGGCAATATCCGAAGTAGAATGTGCCCGCCGCGAACCCAAACTGTGTCGCGCTCAACCCCAGGTCCCGGTTCATCGTCAGAGCCGCGAAGCCGACGTTTGAGCGATCGATATAACTGACGATGTAGCCGACCGCGAGCAATGGGATCAAATGCCATGCCGCACGGCGGACGGCGGCGTCGCCTGCGCTAAGGGTCTCTGGTTTGGCTCTGCGGAAGGCCATAAGTCGATCCTACCTCCGGTCCTGCCGGAGCGCTCGACATTGCGGAGTATGATCAAGGTTGACTATCTCCGGACTTGGAGGGCTAAATCGATGCGGTGGAGCCCGCATTGATGTGGCAACAGGGACAATGACTATCTCCAGCATGCCGGGATCGCGAAGTTATCAGTCCGTCTACGAGGAGTTTGACTCCCCCTTGATGAGTCGCCTGCGTAGCGAAGCGTACGGCGAGGACATCGGCCAGCATTCCTGGGTTACGGGCGATGATCTTCGCCGCGATGTAGCTCGACTGAAATTATCCAGAGAGGGGAAGCTCCTCGACCTTGGGTGCGGCCCGTGCGGGCCCCTCACATTCATCATGAAAACCGTTAGCTGCTCCGGCTATGGACTCGATCTGAGCGGCGCTGCACTGGCTGCCGGCCGACGCCGCGCAGCATTGTTGGCGGTCGAGGATAAGCTCGAGTTGAAACAGGCGGATCTTGACTCGGACCTCGCTCTAGTGCCGTGCGCATTCGACGCTGCGGTATCGTTCGACGTCGTACTCCACCTCCGCGATCGCCGACGTGTATTTGGTGACATAGCACGCGCGCTTGTGCCAGGCGGACGCTTTCTGTTCTCGGATGCAGCAGTCGTGAGTGGAGTCATATCCAGCGAAGAGGTTGCCATGCGCAGCATGCACGGCTTCGCGCAGTTCTGTGCACCGGGCTACAACGAGAGAATGCTCGAGCTTGCGGGCTTCATCCTGCTGGAAACCGAGGATAGAACCCAGAGCTTGCTGAAGAATGCTCGAGGACGGCTGGACGCTCGAGTGCGCTATCAGTCTGAATTCGAAAAGTTAGAAGGGGTGACAGAATTTTCCCGTTACCAAGGCTATTTGCAGTCAATAATTTCCATGGCTGAGAGGTTAGCGCTTTCCCGTGTCATGTATCTCGCCGAAGCGCGGCCCGCTTAACACTCAATTGGAATGTCCGCTCTGACGCAACTTTTCAGGCAACTCGGATGACCGGTTGGGTCGGGCGCGGGCGGTCAGGGCCCTGATATCCGGCATTCGGCTCTTGGGGCCGATCCTGACCTAGGCTGTGTGAAAACAAAATCACACCCGCGTGTGAATCAATTCTAGAGAGACCAATACGGCGAAAGTTTTAGATTCAAACCACGATGGGGATTCTGGGCAATTTTCGATGCGTTTGCCAGCAGGCTCCGCGTTTTCACACAGCCTAGACCCATAGCGGCTAGCCCGGCGCGTCCGCTTACGGACGGCGAACTCAGACGTTGAGCGATGCCGGATCGTACCAAATGTCTATCTGCTCCGGCGCGAGCAGTACACGCCTGTTAACGGTGGTTTAAAAGCGCGGCATATTGGGGACGGCTCGCGGATTTGAGAGGCGTGAGAGGTGGACAAGCGGCCGGGATCGGGGCGGTTGTCAGG
>JANXOV010000108.1 GCA_025357635.1 Pseudomonadota bacterium | reverse complement strand
CTGGCCGCTTACAAACAGGTGCGTATCGGCGATCCCCTGGACCCGCAGACTCTGATGGGACCGCTGATCGACGCAGCTTCCCTGGCTCGGTTCTTGTCCGCCATCGAGGATGCCAAGGCTCAAGGCGCGGAGCTGTTGTGCGGCGGCAAGCGTATCGCACGCGCCGGCAACTTCGTGGAGCCGGCCATCGTACGCGCGAGGGCCGACCTGCCCATCGTTCAGCACGAAACTTTCGCGCCGATCTTGTACCTGATTCCCTTCGATGACATTGGCGAGGCGATCCGGATCCAGAACGCAGTCCCGCAGGGATTGTCATCTGCGGTGTTCACGGACCGGCTGCAGGTTGCCGAGCGCTTCTTGAGCGCGGACGGCAGCGATTGCGGCATCGCCAACGTGAATCTAGGCACCTCCGGCGCGGAGATTGGCGGCGCCTTCGGCGGGGAAAAGGAAACCGGCGGCGGCCGCGAGGCGGGCTCGGATTCCTGGCGCGCCTACATGCGCCGGCAAACCACGACCATCAACTGGAGTTCGGAAATGCCGTTGGCGCAGGGAATAAGGTTCGAACTGAACTGATCAGTCCTCGCCTATCGGTTCAACCATGCCTGCAGCGACGCGACGCGTTGCTGCAGGCGCGCCGGCGACACAGGCTCGGCGGTCTTCAATTCCTGTGCGCTTAGCGAGACCCGAAACTCCTCGACCAGCCAATCGAGTTTTTCCAGTTCTGCCACCCACCGCTGCTGCGATTCGAAACTCTCGTGCAATGAGCTGCTTTGCGCGCGCCAGCGGAGCATTTCACTGAGCACCTGCGCACTTTCATTCGGCCTCGTCGTCAACCGGCGCCAGCGCGCCAGCGCCGCCTTTAGATAACGCGGCACCTGACGAAATTGAACGGACTGCGTATCGCGCCAACGTGCCGGCGCGAGCAATTGAGCCAGATGAGACTCGGCTTCCGTACGCAGGTCGCTGCGGCTGCGTACGGCAGAATCTTGAAACAGCCGGCGAAGCGAATTGGCGTCCGTGTACAACGCGCGCAGTTGCTCGCAGCATTTAACAAAACACTCCTCCAACCGCGGCCGGGCGTTCTGCAGCGCATGGTTGAACGCTTCGCGGCAATACGGCAGGTCCTCACTCAGTTCCAGCGCCTGACTCATCCCCTGCTGTAGCAGCGCGTCCGTCAGATCGGCGGCGCGGGCATAGGGGCTTGCGGCGAGCAGCAATTGGGAGTCCTGTGCGATGCGCTTGGATTGATCGCGCTCGCTGGAATGCAGCTGAATGCGAGCCAGACGGATCAAGCCGCGACGATGCGCTCTGCCGGCTTCCTCCGCCGTCCAATACAACTGAACCTCAAGCAGGTTACCTTGCGCAGTCAATCCCGGGTACAGCGTCAATTCGCCCTGCGCCAGAGGCAGGGCGATCGAACGTTGGAGATCTGCGGCCGTGAATTCCGTCCATGCTTGCGCAAACAACGCCCCGGCGCACACGTTGAGCGCTTTGCGCGCTGGGGCGCAAAACTGCTGTCGCATCGCGACAATGTCCCGGCCGCGCGCAATCTCCTCTTCACCGAGCATCACCACCAGCGTTGGCGTCAGATAATCGGGAACGGTATTCTTCGCAAAAATGAGTTCACTCGCACTGATGCCTTTTTCCGCTGTCAGCCAGGCGGCCAACTGCAGTCCCGGCGCGGCACGTTGCGCGTTCAGAAACGCCTGCGCTGTCTCGGCGATCGGAATCAGATTCTTGCGTGCGTTCTTCGGCAGGGAACGCATCTGCGCTTCGACGCGCGGCAGTTCGTACCCGGGTATCGCGCATTCCACCTCGCCACAGGTCAGTCGCGGCAGCAGCAGCAGGGGAATGCGAAGCGTCGCGCCGTCGTCGGCTTGATCGGGGTCAAACCGATAGTGAACCGGAAGGCGCAACCCTTGAATGTCGATGGATTCGGGCAGTTCTCTCAAAGCCTGCGGGTCGGGCTGACGCGCGTAAATCTCCTGCTCACTGAGCGCAAGCAATTGGATTTCCTGGGCGCTTGACCGGCGGGTCCAGGCCTGCAGCGCATCGGCCCCGGAGACTTGCCGCGGCAGCGCCCTTTCATAGTGCGCCGTCAATTGCTCGCTCGAGGCGATCAGTCCACGAACCCGCAATCGATCCTCGGTGCGGCCTGCCAGATCGATCATGTCATCGTTACGAATCAGCCAGTCAGGCCGGCGCGCCATGCGACGGAACACCAGGGCTTCGCGCGCAAACAGATGTCGCGACTCCTCCGGCGCAATGGGACCGTAGTTGACTACGCGCCCGGTGCTCAGGGTCAATCCGAGCAGGCTGACCCGTTCCTGCGCGACGACCTCCTCGCGCGATTCGCTCCAATCGGCGGCAAAATACTCGCGCCTGATCAGATGACGGGCGGACGGTTCAATCCAGGAGGGTTCGATCTGCGCCACGGTGCGCGCGTACACGCGTGAGGTCTCGACGATGTTTGCCGCCATGATCCAGCGCGGTTGTCTGCGCTTGAGCACGGACCCGGGAAAAATGGAAAAGCGCATGCCGCGCACGCCGGCATACACGCCGCGATCATCATGCATTCCAATGAGCGTGCAAAAGCCGGCCAGAAGCGAGCGATGGACCGCCGTATAGCTGGCCGCACGGCCGGTATCGACGATGCCGAGTTCTTTCGCCCGGTCGCTAACCTGGGTATGAACGTTTTCCCATTCTGACAATCGCATCAATGAGAGCCGCTTTTCCTTGCACCATTGCCGCAATTCGCGGCGCGAGCGTTTACGGGCTGTGCGATATGCCTTCCAGGTCCGCACCATCGTAATGAATTCGGAGCGCTGATCATCCAACGCCAACGGTGCGGCGGCCGCCCCAATGACCGGTGCTGCACGAATCGCCGGATCCGGCACGCTCAGGCCAGAAACAATGGCGAGCAATTCACCGACGGCGCCGAAGCGACGGGCTTCGAGCAATGCGCGGCCCAACCGAGGATCCAGGGGAAGGCGTGCCATCGCGCGTCCGCGATCGGATATTCGGCGATCGGCATCGAGTGCCTCCAGTTCCTGCAAACTCCGGTAGCCGTCGTTCAACGCGCGCCGGTCCGGCGGATCCAGAAACGGAAAATCCTCGGCGCTGCCAAGTTCGTCGGCAGCAAGCCGCAGCAGCAACGCGGACAGATTCGTGCGCAGCACCTCCGGCTCGGAATACGGCGGGCGTGCTTCGAAGTCCTCCTGCGAATACAAGCGGATGCACAAGCCCGGACCGACGCGTCCGCAGCGGCCTTTGCGCTGATCGGCGCTCGCCTGCGGGATCGGCTCGATCGGCAGGCGCTGCAGCCGGTTCGATGGACTGTAACGACTGATGCGTGCCAGACCCGAATCGATGACGAACCGGACTCCCGGGACAGTGACGGACGTCTCGGCGACATTGGTGGACAGTACGATACGACGACGCCGGCCCGGTTCGAATATCCTTCGTTGCTGCTCCCAGGCCAGACGGGAATACAGCGGCAGCACCTCTGCATCATCCGGCAGTGCCCGGCTGAGCGCATCGCTTACATCGCGTATTTCGCGTTCGCCCGGTAGAAACACCAGCGTGTCGCCAGGCGCAGCCGAACCCGGATCGGCGAGGATCTCCTGATATGCCTGAATCACCGCTGCAGGCAAATCCGCTTCCTCCTCCGTTCCGGCTTTCTCCAGCGGGCGGTAGCGCACTTCGACCGGATAGCCGCGGCCGCCGACATTGATGATCGGAGCGCCGTCAAAGAAAGTGGCGACCCGCTCAACATCCAGCGTCGCGGAGGTCACGATGACGCGCAAATCCGCGCGGCGCGCGCTCAACTGCTTTGCGACGCCGAACAACAGATCGATGTTCAGGGTTCGCTCGTGCGCTTCATCGATGATGAGCGTGTCGTAGTGGCGCAGATCGGGATCGCGTGCAATCTCTGTCAGCAGCATGCCATCGGTCATGAGTATCAGCCGCGACTCATCGGTTACCTGATCCGCGAAACGCACGCGATAGCCGACCGTGCGTCCCAGGGGCTGATGGATCTCCGCGGAGATGCGTGCCGCCAATGCGCGTGCTGCCAGACGCCGGGGTTGCGTGTGCGCGATCCGGCCTGCAATTCCACGACCTTCTGTCAGGCAGTACTGCGGCAACTGCGTGCTCTTGCCCGAGCCGGTCTCACCGGCCACGATGATCACCGCATGACGCTCAATGGCCTGCAGAATTTCTGTTCGATGCGCGGCGATCGGCAGCGCCGGCGTTGCGCCGGCGATGGCTGCCGGCGCGGTCGATTCGCTGGTCACCGCTGCGCCGCGTCCTTCACGGCGGGCAGGCGCAATTCGATCCGCGCGCCGCCGCTTTTGGTCGAGCCGGCATGAATTTCACCGTCAAAGGCCTCGACCAGGTCCCGCACGATGGCCAAACCCAACCCGTGGCCAGGCCGCGACTCGTCGGCGCGCACACCGCGCCCGAACAGCGCCGACGGATTCTGCTGTCCCCAGCCGGGACCGTCATCCTCGATGATCACGCGCACCCGCGATTTGCCTGGGGTGGGGTCCGGCTGCACGGACATCTCGATGCTGACCCGTGCGCGAGCCCACTTGTACGCGTTGTCGAGCAGGTTGCCGAGCAGTTCCAGGACATCGCCGCGGTCCGCGCCAACCAGCGCGGCGCCGCGCACGTGCGCCTGCAGGTGCTTGGATGCGTAAACCTTGTCGAGCGTGGCGATGAGTTCCACCGCGATCGATCCGAGTTCCACGGGCGCCTGCCCCAGCGTCGATCCGGCTGAAATGCGCGCGCGGCGCAGTTGGTGCGCAACGATCTGGTCCATACGTTCGACCAGCTGAGCATCATGTCCAGGCTGCGTGCGCATGATGGCAAGCGGTGTCTTGAGTTCATGCGCCAGGTTTCCAAGCGTCTGCCGATAGCGCTCGGCGCGATTGCGTTCAATGCCAAGCAGCGCATTCAAATTCTTGGAAACACCCGCGAGCTCGCGCGGATACCCTTCGCTCAGACTGCTGCGTTCGCCCTGCTCGATGGCGCCAATCTCGCTTTCCAGACGCCGCAGCGGTTGCAATGCCGTGCGCAGCAGCACCGACACGGCAATCAGCAGCAGCAGCGTCAACGCCCCGAACCATCCCAGCAGCTGGACGCGAAAAAGCCGCAACTGCGCATGGTAGGGCTGCAGATCTTCGCCGACGGTGAAGGTCAGTTGACGATGCGAGCCCGCCGCCAGCTCCCACGCCACGGTCAGGTGAACCTTTTCCCATTCGGCGCCGCCGGACAAAGTGCGTTCGAAGCGCCGCTGGCCTTTGAGCGCCGTGCCGACCGGCGCAGCCGGCTGCGAGATGACCGGCAAGGCCACCGCGGAGCGTGAGCGCCAGATGACTTTTCCTTCATCGTCCTGGATCAGCCCGTACAGGCCGGATCCGGGCGTTTCGAAACGGGGCTCGGCCAGCGGCGCATCCGGATGCACATTGCCCTGTGGGTCAGGATCAGAGGCAGCGATCAATGCCACCAATTGTCCTTCCAACCGATCGTGCATCGCCTGATCGGACAGGCGGTGGAAGAGCGAATCCAGCGCAAAGACGGTGACGCCGAAGAACAGAATCAGCAGAATGAACAGGCCGCCCAGTAGCCGGCCTGAAAGCGAGCCCTTCATTTGCGCGGCAGAGCGATGCGGTAGCCGCGTCCCCGCAGGGTTTCGATCGGTTGGCGCGTGTTGTCCGGGTCGAGCTTTTTGCGCAAGCGGCCCACGAACACCTCGATCACATTGCTGTCGCGCTCGAAATCCTGCTCATAGATCTTTTCCGTCAATTCGGTTTTCGATATGACTTCACCGGCCCGCAGCATCAGCAATTCCAGTATCCGATACTCGAAGCTGGTGAGTTCAACCGGTGCGCCGGAAACGCTCACCGCCTGCGTACGCGTATCCAGTTCGATGTCACCGCAGCGCAGCGCCGCCTGCGCCCATCCGCCGGCCCGGCGCAGCAGCGCCGCCACGCGCGCAATCACTTCCTCGATTTGAAACGGCTTGACCACATAGTCATCGGCGCCGGTGCTCAGCGCTTCCACCTTGTCCTGCCAGCGGTCGCGTGCGGTGAGAATCAAAATCGGAAACTTTTTGCCCTGGCTTCGCAGCCCTCGGATGAGCTCCAGTCCGGGAACTTTCGGCAGACCCAGGTCGATGATGGCGACATCCACCGGATACTCAGTACCTGCGAAACCGCCCTCCTCGCCATCGGCGGCAGCGCTGACGGTGAATCCTTGCTGCTGGAACGCGGCGCTGAGGCTCTCGCGCAGCGCCTCTTCATCTTCTACGATCAATATGCGCATGAGGGGGTCCGGCGCGCCTTATTGGAAGCTGCCCGTCTGCGCGTCCACCCGGACCGAAAAAACCCTTCCATCCGGCGACAGCAGCCGCAAGCGGTAGTACACGCGATCGCCTTCGCGCGTGGTCTCTGCCCTGACGACACGCGCACCGTATCTCGCCTGCGCCATTTGCACTGCCTGATCCAGGCTGATGCCGCCGCCGGCCAACCGCAGCGCATGCGGTGCCGTGGCGGATGCAGGCGCGACAGCGTGCACGGTACCGGACAAACCCCAGACACCCAGCAGCAGGCAGGCGAACAAACGATGGTCAAAGCGGATCATAGGAATCCATTCTACTCAATGAAGCGGGCCCTTGCGGGCCCGCTTGCGAACCACGGCGTCCTACTCGGGCGCCGGTTCCACGTTGACGCGAACCCGCAGCCGCTTGCCCGGGTCGTAGGGCAGTTGCGTCACATGGCGCTGCCCGTTGTACTCGTAGGTCACCCGATAGCCATCGATGCGCTCCTGATAGTGAGTCTCATAACGGACATCGCAGCGCTGCTGGGTATACGCGGCCGGCTGATCGCGATACGCAGAGTCTTCACGATCCCGACGGCGTTCACCGGCATCGTGACCGACCGCGGAGCCGATGATGGCGCCGGCGACCGTGGCTGCCCGTCGTCCGTCGCCGCTGCCGATGGTGTTGCCGATGCCGGCCCCGATCAAGGCGCCCAAAAGGGTCGAGCCGGCGGTGCCGCGGCGCGGAGCCGGGTACTCCTCTCGATACTGGGTCTCCTCATAGCATTCGCGGCGCGGCGTATCGACTCGCACCTGACGCGTCAGGGGGTCCACGTCCACTACGCGCGCATAGTCGTACGCGTCGGAGTCATACCCATCGTCACGAAACGGTGAATCAGCGCGCGCGCCGGCCGCGAGCAACACGGCGCCGCTGACGAGGCTGCTGAAAATAATTTTCCTGGACATCTACATGCTCCTTCGGCGCTCAGGAATGGGTATGAGCGTGGGGATAGCCTAGAGGGCCGGGCGTGAATGCACGCTGAACGACCGTTTGGGCCCGATTCAGCCGCCGTTCAGCGAATTCGGCACGGAGCGTTCCTCGAGTTTCGCTGCATTCCACAGTTCCTCGAGCGTTGAAAGGGGCAATTGGCTAAGATCAGCGCCGTTGTTGCGTGCCGCCTGTTCCATGTGGCGGAACCGGTGCTCAAATTTAGAATTGGCGCCGCGCAGCGCAGCTTCTGCATCCACATCCAGCTTGCGTGCCAAATTAGCCGCGGCAAACAACAAGTCGCCCATTTCCTCGAACACATGTGCCGATGGGCGGGCATTCTGGTTTTCGCGGATCGCCTGCAGCAATTCCCGCAGCTCCTCCTCGACCTTCGCAGCGGTCTGCTCAGGACGGTCCCAGTCGAATCCGACGCGTGCCGCGCGCTTGCTCAGTTTGACGGCGCGAGTCATTGCCGGCAGCGCGCGTGGAACACCGTCCAGCTGACTGGCAGGCCCCTGGCCGCCCGCGGCGGCGCGTTCCGCCGCCTTGATGGTTTCCCAATCCTCGCTCTGCCCCTGTGCCGTGGGCCTGGGTGCGCCCGCAAAGACATGCGGGTGGCGGCGGACCAATTTGGCGCAAATAGCCGCGGCAACGTCGTCGAATCGGAACTGGCCAAGTTCCTGGGCCATTTGCGAGTGAAACACGACCTGGAACAAGAGGTCGCCCAATTCATCTTTCAAATTGGCGAGGTCGTCGCGTTCTATGGCATCGACCACTTCATACGCCTCCTCCAGCGTGCTGGGCGCGATGCTTGCAAAGGTCTGGCGCAGGTCCCAGGGGCAGCCGCTTTGCTGATCGCGCAGCGTGCGCATGATCTGCAGCAGTTCATCCAGCGGTTTGGACATCAGGTCTCCAAGCGCCGAGCATCGATGAGGCGCTGCCAGGTCATGAGCATTCCCGCGGTCGCGCCCCAGATGCTGCGATGCTGATAGTGAATGTCGTGGAAATGCACCTCCGTCTCCCCGAACCGGCGCATTTTGAGTCTCTGATTGGCGGTATCGAAAAGATGTTCGAGCGGCACTTCGAATACTTCTTCCACTTCAGCCGCCGCCAGGAACAATTTGACGGGCGCCGCAACGAAGCCCACCGCTGGCGTGACCCGGAATCCCGTACCGACGATATGATCGGGGAGGTAGCCGGCAAATTCGATGGTGTCCGGATGCAGGCCGATCTCTTCTTGAGTCTCGCGCAGCGCAGCATGCCACGGACTTCGATCGCTTTGTTCAATGCGGCCGCCCGGGAAACTGACCTGCCCCGCGTGGTCGCGCAAATTCGCCGAGCGCTGAGTCAGCAGCACATGCAATCCTGATTGCCGCTCGATCAACGGGATCAGCACGGCCGCCGGCATCCGTCGCTTGGGCATCCAGGCTTGCAGACTCGGCGTGATTTTCGCCGGCATCTTCGCCGGCCACAAGGGTTCGAATTCCGGCGGCGAAGGGTCTGGCTGCAATACCGAGCGAATCAGCGAACTCGTATATCGCGATTGTCGAGCAGATTCCGTCAACTCGGGATCGCCTTTCCTTTGACTCCACCCACGGTGAGGCTCAAGGGGTTCAGGGCTTCGGCAAGTTCCGAGTGACTCAGTCCGGTCATTTCCGCCGCCATGTCCACAATGCCCCTGTGTTCGGCGTTGGCGCGTTTTGCAATGGCTGCGCCCCGTTCATAGCCGATGAGAGGATTCAGTGCGGTGACCAGAATGGGATTGCGCGCCAGGTCCGCCTCGATCCGGCCGGCGTTCACGGTAAAGCCGGCGATGGCCCGGTCAGCCAGAGTGCGTGCGCCAACGCCCATCAAATGCAGGCTTTGCAGCAGATTGTGAGCCACCAGGGGCAGCATCACGTTGAGCTGAAAGTTGCCTGACTGTCCCGCTATGGTGATGGCGGCATCGTTGCCGATGACTTGCGCTGCCATCATGCAGACAGCCTCCGGGATGACGGGGTTGACCTTGCCCGGCATGATGCTGCTGCCCGGCTGCAGCGCGGGCAATGCGATTTCTCCCAATCCGGACTGCGGGCCGCTGTTCATCCAACGCAAATCATTGCAGATCTTCATCAGGGCTACCGCCAGTACTTTGAGCTGGCCCGACAGCTCCACCGCCGTATCCTGACTGCTCAGAGCCGCGAAATAATTGGCGCTCGGCGATAGCATCAAAGCGCACATGGAACTCAAGATGCGTGCAAATGCCGGCGCAAAACCCGGGCGGGCATTGATGCCCGTGCCGACGGCGGTACCGCCCTGCGCCAGCGCGTGCAGCCGCGGCTCCACCGCCAGCAGGCGCTCGCGCGCCGCGTCGATCTGTGCCTTCCAGCCGCTGATCTCCTGGCCCAGGGTGATGGGCATTGCATCCATGAGATGCGTGCGTCCGGTCTTGGCGAGGTTCGCGAACTCGACGGCGCGTGCGCCGAGAGAAGCCGACAGATGCTCTAGTGCTGGCGCCAGGTCAGTACGCAGCATCAAGGCTGCCGACAAATGTATTGCCGTGGGAATGACGTCGTTACTGCTCTGGCTCATGTTCACATCGTCATTCGCGCCCACGGGCTTGCCAAGGGCGCGGGAGGCTTCGAACGCGATCACCTCATTGAGGTTCATGTTGGTGCTGGTGCCGGAGCCTGTCTGAAACAAGTCCAGCGGAAACTGCGCATCGAGTTCGCCGCGCGCGACGCGCATCCCGGCGTCGTGAATGGCCACGGCGGTATCGGCCGGCAAATCGCCCAGTTCACGATTGGTCAGCGCTGCCGCCGCCTTGATCAAGCCCAGTGCGTGCACGAGCGGGGCAGGCATTCGCAGCCCGCTGGGTGGGAAGTTCTGCAAGGCGCGCTGGGTCTGCGCACCCCACGAGGCCTCGCGCGGCACCTCGAGCTCGCCCATGCTGTCTCGCTCGAGGCGCATGGCGTGGCGCACCGGTTCAGACCTGCTCTCACCGCTGTCCATTAGTTTTAGTCGCAATATTCGGTAATATGGTTGATTCTAACACTTCGTGGCAGATCACCTAAGATGCCGATGAATCCAATCGATGCACTGTCTCCCCTGGACGGACGCTACAGCCGAAAAGTGGATGCCCTGCGGACGATATTCAGCGAAGCGGGCCTGATGCGCGCACGCGTACGGGTGGAATGCGCCTGGCTCAACGCGCTGGCGAAAACGGCGGCGCGTGAGGCCTACAGCAGCTTGCCACCCGCCGCCGGCGAATGGCTTGCGCAAATGGCGCGCGATCCGGCGGCGACTGACGTTGCGGCCATCAAGGAGATTGAGGCCAGGACCAACCACGACGTCAAGGCGGTGGAATACTGGCTGCGCGCCGAGCTCAAATCCAGGCGGATGTCCGACGCGCAATTGGAGTGGATCCATTTCGGCTGCACCTCAGAGGACATCAACAACCTGGCCTATGCGCTGATGATGACCGAGGCGCGCGCAGCGGTGCTGATGCCGCAGCTGCTGCGCCTGAACGGGACTCTCGATGCCTGCGCCAGACAATACGCCGACATCTCCATGCTGTCGCGCACGCATGGTCAGACGGCCAGTCCAACGACTGTCGGCAAGGAATTCGCCAATGTCGCGGCGCGCCTGCGTTCGCAGACTCATCGCCTGCAAGAGGTTGCAATACTGGGCAAGATGAACGGCGCGGTCGGCAATTTCAACGCGCACGTGGCGGCGCTGCCGGCGCTGCCGTGGGAGAAGATCAGCGCCGATTTCGTCGCATCGCTGGGTCTGGTCCACAACGCCCACACGACGCAGATCGAGCCGCACGATTGGATCGCCGAATATTGTCACGCACTCGTGCGCATCGACACCGTGCTGCTGGACCTTTCACGCGATGTTTGGAGCTACATTTCGATCGGCTACTTCAAGCAGCGGGCCGTGGCGGACGAGGTCGGCTCCTCGACCATGCCGCACAAGATCAACCCCATCGATTTCGAGAATGCGGAAGGCAACTTCGGTATCGCCAATGCGTTGCTGAATCATTTTGCGCAGAAGCTGCCGATTTCGCGCTGGCAGCGCGACCTCTCCGATTCCACGGTATTGAGAAATCTGGGCGTTGCGCTGGGGCACGCGCTGCTCGGTCTTGAGTCCCTGAGCAAGGGTCTGGGAAAGATCGAGCTGGATCAGGCCAGGCTGGCCGGCGATTTGAGCCGCGCCTGGGAGGTGCTGGGCGAAGCGGTTCAAACCGTCATGCGGGCGAACGGCATCGCGGATGGTTACGACCGGCTAAAGGCATTCAGCCGTGGGCAAACCATCGATCAGGAGGCCCTCCATGCCTTCATCCGGTCGCTTGACCTGCCCGAAGCGGACAAGCGCCGATTGCTCGAAATGACGCCCGCCAGCTATGTAGGGCTCGCTCCGCGTCTTGCACGCGGTGAAACGTGACGCAGTTGGCAAGGCCTTTTGGGTGCAGCGGATATGATCGAGTTCGCAAAATGTCAACCCATTTGAGGCAGCATGGCGATCACGGACCGTCAACCCAACTCGACGGAGCCCAGGCCCGCCACCCACGGTGAGCCGGTGCCCAGTACGCGCTCGATTCTCACCACCCTGGCTGAGGTTCGTGAGGCGAGTCTGGCCGTGGCGAAATCGGCGCAACGCCAGCTGTCCATCTACACCCAGGACCTGGAACCCTTGGTGTACGGGGAAGAGCCGTTTCTTGAAGCGATCAAACGGCTGGTTCTAGCGCGCTCCTATGCCAAAGTGCGTGTGCTGCTGGCCGATCCGTCTCGCGCCGTCGTCGATAACAACCGCTTTTTAATTCTGGCGCGGCGGCTGACGAGCTGCATCGATATGCGATCCATCAACTCGCAGAACCCGGGCAGTGCCGGTGCATTCATCATCGCAGACGATAAAGCCACCGTATACCGCCTGCAGGCCTCGCGCTGGGACGGCATTTCCGACATGAATGATCCGGCCGTTGCGCGCCGGTATCTGAATTTCTTCGATGAAGTCTGGCAAGCCAGCGCTCCCGACGCGCAGCTTCGCCAGATGCAGGTGTAACCGGCCCGTTCCCGCAGCGTCGACGCGAATGGGCGGGCCAAGCCCGCTATAATGCGCCGATGTCCGAAACTGTGATCGTAGGTGTCTCCGGCGGTGTCGACTCCGCCGTGGCTGCGTTGCTGCTGCAGCGGCAGGGGTATGCCGTGCAAGGCTTGTTCATGTCCAACTGGGATGAGGACGACGCCTATTGCACCATCGCCCAAGATTTTCAGGATGCGCGCCGTATCTGCGATACATTGAAGATTCCGTTGCATCGCGTCAGCTTTGCTGCCGACTATAAAGAGCAAGTGTTCGCGCTTTTCCTTCGGGAGTACCGGGCCGGACGCACGCCCAACCCGGATGTCCTATGCAACCGCGAGATCAAGTTCGGCGTCTGTCTGAACTACATGCAACGTCTCGGGGCCGAGCGCATCGCAACGGGGCATTATGCGAGGCTCGAGCAGTCCGCCGGCGCTCCTGCGCTTCTGAAGGCGGCCGATGTTGCCAAGGACCAGACCTATTTCCTGCATGCGGTCGCACCCGAGGCGTTGCGACAGACGCTGTTTCCGCTCGGCGATCTGCAGAAAGCCGATGTGCGCCGGCTTGCGCATGAATATGGCCTTGCCGTTCACGACAAGCCCGACAGCACCGGCATCTGTTTCATCGGCGAACGTCCCTTTCGAGATTTTCTGGCGCGTTACCTAGACACCACGCCGGGACCCATCGAGTCCGCCGACGGCAATGTTGTCGGCGAGCATCGCGGTCTTGCTTTCTATACGCTGGGTCAGCGTTCCGGGATTGGGCTGGGCGGCCGCCGCGGCGGCAGCGAAGCGCCGTGGTACGTTGCGGCAAAAGAGGTGGCCCGCAACGCACTCATCGTCGTGCAAGCGCACGATCACCCGCTGCTGCTGTCCGACCTTTTCACGGTTCTGGATCTGCACTGGATGACGCAGCCTGCGGCCCGCGAATTGGAGTGCTCGGTGAAAACGCGCTACAGGCAGCAGGATCTGCCGTGCCGGATTCGGATCCACGCTGATGGTACGGTGCAGGTCAGTCTCAACAGTCCGGCGCGCGCGGTCACCCCGGGACAGTACGCGGTATTTTACACAGGCGATCGATGCCTGGGAGGCGGCGTCATTGGCGATCGCGCGCTGCAGCGGCCGATCACTTACAATCAAGGACTTTTGCAGGAGGTTTCATGACGATGGACAGCTTCAAGGCGCGCGCGACACTCGAAGTAGGTGGTCGCCGGTTTCAGTATCACAGCTTACCTTCACTGAAGGAGCTGAACGTCGGCCGTCTGCCCTTCTCCCTGAAGATACTGCTGGAAAACCTGCTGCGTTTCGAAGACGGCGTCAACGTCACGAAGGACGATATTCTGGCCCTGCTCAAATGGGACCCCAAAGCGGTCCCGAGCCATGAAATTGCATTCACGCCGGCGCGCGTGATCATGCAGGACTTTACCGGCGTTCCCTGTGTGGTGGATCTTGCTGCGATGCGCGAGGCCATTGTTCGTCTGGGTGGAGATCCGCAGCGGGTGAACCCGCTGGCCCCTGCGGAGCTGGTCATCGATCACTCCGTGCAAGTCGATGAATACGGCGGCGCCGATTCACTTCAGCGCAACAATGCCATCGAGTTCGAGCGCAACGGCGAGCGCTACAGCTTCCTGCGCTGGGGTCAGACCGCGTTCAGCAATTTCAAAGTGGTTCCGCCGAACACGGGCATCGTTCATCAGGTCAACATCGAACACCTGGCCCGTGTGGTATTTGAAAGCAACGTCAACGGCGTGGTCACCGCGTATCCCGACACTCTCGTCGGTACTGACTCGCACACCACGATGGTCAACGGCCTGGGAGTGCTGGGTTGGGGTGTCGGCGGCATCGAAGCCGAAGCGGCCATGCTCGGCCAGCCCGTCACCATGCTGATACCGCAAGTGATCGGATTCAAGCTGGTGGGCGCCCTGCCCGCGGGCACCACCGCGACGGATCTCGTGCTGACGGTCACCGAAATCCTGCGCAAGAAGGGCGTGGTCGACAAGTTCGTCGAATTTTTCGGCGATGGTTTGAAGGGTCTGCCGCTCGCCGATCGCGCGACCATCGCCAACATGGCGCCCGAATTCGGCTCCACCTGCGGCATCTTTCCCATCGACGAAGAAACCATCCGCTATCTGCAACTGACGGGGCGTCCGGCCGATCAGATCGCCCTGGTGGAAGCCTATGCACGCGCCCAAGGACTGTGGCGCATCGATGGCGCGCCGGCGGCCGACTACACCGATGTCATCGAACTCGACCTCGGCACCGTGGAGCCATCGCTGGCCGGCCCGAAACGTCCTCAAGACCGCGTGCCGCTGCGCACCGCCCGCAATACCTATCAGGCGGCGCAAAAGAAAATGGCGGAAGAGAGGGCGCAGAAGAATCCAGGAGCCACGGGCACGGCTCAAGCCACCATCGGCGGCAAGCAGGTCGCGGTGAAGGACGGAGCGGTGCTCATCGCCGCCATCACCAGCTGCACCAATACTTCCAATCCGGCCGTGTTGATCGCCGCGGGACTGCTGGCGCGCAAAGCCAATGAACGCGGACTGTCGTCAAAGCCCTGGGTGAAGACATCCCTAGCGCCGGGTTCGCGCGTGGTCACCGCCTATCTGCAAAAGGCCGGCTTGATGAAAGATCTCGAGGCGCTGGGTTTTTATACGGTGGGTTATGGCTGCACCACCTGCATCGGCAATTCGGGACCATTGAAATCCGAGATATCCGATGCCGTCAAAACGGGCGATGTCATCGCCTGTTCGGTGCTTTCTGGCAACCGCAATTTCGAAGGCCGCGTGCATCCGGAGATCAAGATGAATTTCCTCGCATCGCCGCCGCTGGTGGTTGCGTATGCGCTGGCGGGCACACTGGACACCGACATCACCACCGATCCGATTGGAACAGACAAGTCCGGCAAGTCCGTCTACCTTCGCGACATATGGCCGAGCGCACACGAGATCGCGACTGTGATGAGCGGCGCCGTGGACAAGGCCATGTTCGAGAAGGGCTACGCGAATGTTTTCGCCGGCGATGCCAACTGGAGCAGCATCAAGATCCCTGCGGGTAAGATCTACACCTGGGATGCGCGCTCCACCTACGTGAAGAACCCACCGTACTTCGATGGCATGACCATGAAGCCGATCGCAGTGGGTGATATCAAAGGCGCGCGCGTGCTGGCAGTGCTGGGGGACTCGGTGACCACCGATCACATCTCCCCTGCCGGGAATATTTCAAAATCCAGTCCTGCGGCCCGCTACCTGATGGAGCAAGGCGTACAACCGGTCGACTTCAATTCCTACGGCGCGCGCCGCGGCAACCATGAAGTCATGATGCGCGGCACCTTTGCCAATATCCGCCTGCGCAACCTGCTCGCGCCCGGCACCGAGGGCGGCGTGACAGTGCACATTCCAAGCGGCGACCCGATATCGATCTACGACGCGTCGGTCAAGTACAAGGCCAGCGGCACACCGCTGATCATTCTCGCCGGCAAGGAGTACGGCACTGGCAGTTCGCGGGACTGGGCCGCGAAAGGCACGATGCTGTTGGGCGTCAAGGCGGTCATTGCCGAGAGCTTCGAGCGTATCCACCGTTCCAATCTGATCGGCATGGGCGTTCTGCCCTTTCAGTTCGTCAATGGGCAGAATGCGCAGTCGCTCGGTCTGTCCGGCAAGGAAACCTTCGAATTGGTTGGATTGGACCGCGGCGCGGCCAAGCAGGTGCGCGTCGTGGCCAAGGCGGACTCAGGCAAGGTCATCGAATTCGATGTGCGCCTGCGCATCGACACGCCGAAGGAACTGGAGTACTACCAGCACGGCGGCATCCTGCAATACGTGTTGCGTCAATTGGCGCATGCGGGCGCTGCCGCATGACCGGCTGCACCGGCGATCACGCATCTCGCGCCGCAAGCCATTGCGCGATCGCCGGGGCAACTTCGCGTTTCGCCTTGCTGCTCACGTACATGCCGATGTGCCCTACGTCCACGCACAGTTCACTGTAATCCGTGCTGGCCGTGAGCGAGCGCAATGCCCGGCTTGCGCCGGGCGGAACGAGATGGTCTTTCAGAGCGTAGGCATTGAGTATCGGGCAGTGTATGTCGCTTAAGCGCACCTCACGCCCGCCCAGCCTCAATCCACCCTCGATCAGTCTGTTTTCCTTAAAAAACCAGGTGATGAACTCGCCGCAGGCGCGAGCGGCCTGATCGGGACTGTCGGAGATCCAGTGCTCCATGCGCATGAAATGCTCCAGCGCTGAGTCGTCATTTGCAAAATCGGCAAGAGACAGATATTTTTGCTGCGTGAGCCGGAACGGCATCAGCGACAGGAACAACGCGTTGAGAAACTCCCCCGACACATTGCCTGAGCGCGTCAGGAGTTCGACGTCGACCCCCTGCGCCCACATCGACAACACGTTGTCCGGCGTCTTGAAATCCACCGGTGTAACCATCGTGATCAGATTCTTCACGTTTTCCGGGTGCAGGGCCGCGTAGCACAGGGCAAGCGTACCGCCCTGGCAAACGCCCAGCAGATCGACAGCTGGAACCGCGCACTCGCCTTTGAGGAACTCGACGCAGTCATCCAGCGTGGCGTTCACATAGTCATCAATATCCGTCAGGCGATCAGCGGCGTCCGGATACCCCCAGTCGATCAGATAGACGTCGATCCCCGCGGCCAGCAGATCGCGTATCAAGGATCGATTCGGCTGCAGGTCCATCATGTACGGGCGATTGACGAGTGCGTAGCAAATCAACAGCGGCGTGCGCAGGTGCCGCGCGTGCGAGGCCTCGTAGCGATACAGCACGCGTTTGCCCTCGCGCCACACGGCTGTGCGAGCGCTGCAGCCATCCTGGTGCGTGGCGAAAATCCTTTCCGCACTCGCACGCAGGCTTGGCAGCAACTCCGCCGCGTCAGGCATGCCGGCAACAACGGTCGGCAGCCGGTCGCTCAACTGCGCAAGCCCGCGCGCAGCTGACGCACCTGCTCGCGCAACTCCCGCACCTGCGTGTTCAACGCATCCAGTTCGGTGCGCGTCGGCTGATCGAAAAACTTTGCCCACAACTCCACCAGCGCGCCCTGCTCCGCCTTGAACGCGTGCGCAGCGTTGGTGAGTGCCGCCAGCAACTGTACGTACTCGGCGCTCTGCGCCGCTTGTTTGTAGGCCTGCTCCGCATTCTCGATCCACGCCGCGTAGATCTGCTGCGGTGATTGCGCCGCTGCGCCGGGCATGGCAGCGGAAAAGTGGGACGCTGCAGACTGTCCGACGCCGGCCCAATGCGCTGACAACTGGCTCTGTAGGCGCTGGCACTGACCGGCCAGTTCGAACAGGCGCCTCGCAATGGCCTCCTGCTTGGTCAGCAGCGCATCCAGCGGCGATGCAACGGCCGCAGCGGGCGCCGTACTTTGGGCCCCCGTGAAGCGGTTCCAGAACTGCGACACATCCGTGCCCGGGCCGGCCAGAGAATTCTGAAACCAGTCACTCAAGGTCTTGGTGAAATCCGCAGGCGGCGCGGCCGGCGTGGCGGCGCCGGGCCCGCCGCTCATGAACGCGCGCGTCAGATTGGCGTACTGCTCAAACGCCTGCGAATAGCGGCGATGCAGTTCCCCTTCGAGGTCCTCGCGCGGTTTGTCGTTTGAATTGGTCATAACGCTCAATGCCTCCAAAACGTGTTATGCGTCGCAATAAAATGCTCGCATTTGATCTTAAGGAACGCGGATTGTCCTATTGTGCGGCGCATACTTTTGCGGCTATGCTGCCGCGCTGGTGCCCTAATGCCATTCAACCTCAGGGTCAAGTCTACTGCTATGCCGACAGAACGAGTCATCAAGAAATATGCCAATCGGCGCCTGTACGATTCCACCGGAAGCCGGCATGTGACGCTGGAAGACATCCGCAAGCTGATTGTCAGCGGCGAGAAGGTGCGCATCGTGGACGACAAGTCCGGCGCCGACCTGACCCGCGCCGTCTTGCTGCAGGTCATTTCCGAACAGGAGCAGTTTGGCACACCGGTGCTGAGCACTGATTTGCTCGAGGCCATCATCCGTTTTTACGGCAATCCGGTTCAGGAAATGCTGACGCGCTACATGGAGCAAAGCGTGGGCACGCTGGTACGCCAGCAGCAGACGATGCGCGCTGAAATGGCCAAGGCGCTCGAAGGACCCATGGCGCCGATCGCCGAGTTCGCCCGGCAGAACATGGAGCAATGGACCAAGCTGCAATCATCGATGCTGTCAGCTTTCGCGCCCAAGAATCCCACCGGTTCCCAAGCCGCCGGACCGGGCAAATCCAGTGAACCGCCACTTGCCGATCCGCCCGCCGACGACAAGCTCCAATAGGCCTGTTGCGCGGACGCAGTCCTTTTTTTTCCATCGAGTTTTAAATCAATGCAATTGCAATCCAAGACAGCCGTAATCACCGGCGCGGGACGTGGAATCGGACGAGCGCTGGCGCAGCGCTTTGCGCGGCATGGAGCCAACATCGCGTTGCTGGACCTGAACGCGACCGATCTGGAGACCAGTCGCGCCCTGTGCGAGTCTCACGGAGTTTCCGTCAAGAGCTACATCGTGGATGTTTCCGCAGAAAATCAGGTCAGCGCCACGTTCGACCAGGTGGCCGCGGATTTCGGCCGGCTCGACATTCTGGTCAACAATGCCGGCATTGTGAAAGACGCCATGCTCCTGAAGGTCAAGGACGGCGCAGTGGTTGGCAAGATGACCCTGGACCAGTGGCAAGCCGTGATCAACGTGAATCTCACCGGCGTGTTCCTGTGTACGCGTGAATCGGCTGAGCGCATGGTCAAACTCGCCAATGGCGGCGTCATCGTCAATATTTCCAGCATTTCCCGGCATGGCAATCTCGGACAGACGAATTACACAGCAGCCAAGGCCGGCGTGGCGGCCATGACCGTTACCTGGGCCAAAGAATTGGCCCGACATGGCATCCGCGTCGGCGCCATTGCGCCCGGGTTTACGCGCACGGACATTCTGGCCACGATGAGACCCGAGGTGCTGGAAAAGGTCGTCGCGCCGGTGCCGCTGGGGCGACTGGGGGAGCCGGAGGAAATCGCTCAGGCTGCCCAGTTCATCATTGAAAACGACTTTTTCACGGGCCGGTGCATCGATCTGGATGGCGGGCTAAGACTCTGAAGCAGACGGTAAAAACCGTATGCGGCGCAATAAAAAACACGTAGTTCGCAGCTATTTTCTGACCAGATATCTTTTTTAGACAATAAAAACAGTAAGTTATAAATTTTTTGGATGTTCTACTTACACCATAAAAATTGTTTTGCACTGCATACTTTTCTTGGGTATACTGCTCCTCAGTAACAACGACTACCCAGGAGCCAGCATGACTGACCGAACGTTTGATTTCAGCAACTTGTTCAATACCTATCGCGACGCGTTTGCACCCGTGCTGCGTGCCCAGCAGGAAGGTTTCAAGACCTTCGAGCGCCTCGCCCGCTATCAGTTCGCGGTCGCCGGCGACTATCTGGATTGGTCACTGGCTCAGGCCGGCGCCGCAGTTCACACGAAATCGGCAGCCGACCTCGTGGGTCAGCAGACCGAGCTGAACACGCGCTTGGGCGACAAGTTGCGCACCCGCGCTGAGGAATTCAGCCAGATCGCGACACAGACCCAGGGTGTGGTTACCCAGTGGATCGACGCCACGACCACCAAGGTCGCCGAAAGCGTGAAGAAGGCTGCCTAATCAATTCAAACCCCCGGTTCACTTTTCGTGAACCATCCAGGGAGCGAGTTTTCTCGCTCCCTTTTTTTTGGGTGCTCCGGGCCGCTCGTGCGATCATGCATTCATGGAAATCCCCGAGGTTTTGCAGATGGCGACCAGCCTTCCCCCTTCCAATGACAACATCATGCAGGCGTTGCGGACCCAGCTTGCCGCTGTAACGGGCGGCATCGCGCCGGATGACTACATCCAGGCCTGGTGGGACTGGTATCTGAACGTGTCCAGCGGTCCGGAAAAGCAGAACTCCATCGCGCAGGCCTCCGCCAAGGCGATGATCGATAACTTTTCGTTCGCCATGCAGGCGGCCTCGGGTCAGGCGCTGCCGGCCGCCACGGACGACAAACGCTTCGCCGGTTCAGGCTGGAATCAGTGGCCGTTCAATGTTTACGCGCGCAGCTTTTTGAACTTCTCGACGGTGATGAACGATGCGCTCTCCGGCGTGCCGGGCATTGCGCCTCGATCTGCACAGCTCATGCAGTTCATGGGCAAGCAGACCATGGATGCACTGAATCCCGCGAATCATCTTGCCTCCAATCCCGAATTGCTGGAGTCCACGCGCGCGCAGTCCGGGCAGAATCTGGTGCGCGGATTTAAACACTGGCTGGAGGATCTTGACCGCACGCTCAACCACAAGCCGCCGGCAGGCGTGGAAAACTTCAAAGTGGGCGATCAGCTGGCTATTACGCCGGGCAAGGTCGTGTTCCGCAATGAGCTGATGGAATTGCTTCAATACCAGGCGCAAACCCCGCAGGTTCATGCAGAGCCGATTCTGATCGCGCCCGCATGGATCATGAAGTACTACATCCTGGATCTCTCCCCGGCCAATTCGCTGGTGCGCTACCTGGTGGAAAAAGGCCACACGGTATTCATGATTTCCTGGAAAAACCCGAACGCCGCCGACCGCAATCTGGGCATGGATGATTATGTGCAGCGCGGTTTTTTAAAGGCATTGGACGCGGTCACCTGCATCGTGCCGAACAGCCGCGTTCACAGCGTCGGCTATTGCATCGGCGGCACCTTGCTGAGCATCGCAGCGGCGCATCTGGCGAAAGATTCCGACGATCGACTTGCCTCCGTCACGCTGTTGGCTGCGCAGACGGATTTCAGTGAACCGGGCGAGCTGTCATTGTTCATCAGCCCCAGTCAGCTGGCGATGCTGGAAGCCGTGATGCAAAAGGCCGGTGTGCTGAGCAGCGACAAGATGACGGCGGCGTTTGCGCTGTTGCGTTCGAACGACTTGCTCTGGGCCCCGGCCATCAATAACTACGTCAAGGGCAAGCGCGATAGCGTCAACGACCTAATGGCCTGGAATGCGGACGGCACGCGCATGCCCTGGCGCATGCACACGGACTACCTGAAGCATCTGTATCTGCAAAACGACCTTGCGCGCGGTGAGTTCATGGTCTGCGGCGGCAAGATCGACCTGTCGAGGATCGAGGCGCCCATCGTCGTGGTCGGCACGGAAACCGACCATGTCGCCCCGTGGCGTTCGGTGTTCAAGACTCGCGCGCTGACGCGATCCAGCGATTTTACTTTTTTGTTGACCAGCGGCGGTCACAATGCCGGCATCGTCAGTGGTCCGGTCCACCCCAAGCGGCGCTTCCGGGAGCTGACCTGGACCGACGCGCAGACGCAGTTGAGCCCCGAGCAGTGGCTGGAGCGATCGACAGCGCATCAGGGCTCCTGGTGGCCTTGGTGGCAGCAATGGCTGGCCACGCATTCGAGCCGCTCCGATGCCGCGCTGCCCAGTGTGGGCAATGCGCCGGCCGGCTACGGCATCCTGGGCGATGCACCCGGGGAATACGTTTTGCATCGATAGTTCACTTGCCGGGGGTTGCATGGAAACGAAGAAAAGACGAATCGCCTACGTGACAGGCGGCATGGGTGGGATTGGCACTGCCATCAGCAAGCGACTGTGCCGGGAGGGGCATATCGTCGTGGCGGGCTGCGGGCCGGGCTCCACTCGCAAGGCCACGTGGCTTGCGGAAATGAGCGCGGCGGGCTGCGAAGTTCATGCCTCCAGCGGCAATGTGGCCGACTGGGATTCGACTCAGGCAGCCTTCGCCAAGGTTCGGCAGGAGATCGGCGAGATCGACATCCTCGTGAACAACGCCGGCATCACCCGGGACGGGACGTTTCGAAAGATGAGCAAGGAGGACTGGGATGCTGTCATCAACACGAATCTGAACTCTCTTTTCAACGTCACCAAGCAGGTGATCGAGGGCATGCTCGACCGGCGCTGGGGACGGATCATCAATATCTCCTCGGTCAATGGACAAAGAGGCCAGTTCGGGCAAACCAATTATTCGACCGCCAAGGCGGGCATTCATGGCTTCTCCATGGCGCTGGCGCAGGAAGTGGCCGCGCGCGGCGTCACGGTCAACACCGTGTCACCAGGGTACATCGGCACTGACATGGTGCGGGCGGTACGCCCGGAAGTGCTGGAGCAGATCGTCGGAATGATCCCGGTCAAGCGACTCGGTGAACCCGATGAGATCGCCTCCATTGTGGCCTGGCTGGCCTCCGAGCAATCGGCTTTTGCGACCGGCGCGGACTTTTCCTTGAACGGTGGTCTGCACATGGGCTGAAAGGCCCCGCAGTGCCATGTCCGATCCGATCACGCGCGTCGCGGTTTTCGATCTCGATGGGACATTGACCTGGCGAGACACCCTCGTCGGCTTCCTGCTCGGCTATGTGCGCCGCCACCCTGCGCGTGTCGTGCGCCTGTGGCGCGTGCCCTGCGCGCTTGGCGGCTACGTGCTGAGCGGCTTTGACCGCGGTCTGCTCAAGCAGCAGGTTATTCAGATTTTCATGCGCGGTGATGATCGCGGACGGATCGATGCCTGGGGGCGGATGTTCGCCGAGCAAACTCTGCGCCGCGGCTGCCGCCCGGCGGCACTCGACGCGCTGCGCAAGCACCAGCAAGCGGGGGATTTTGTCGTGCTGCTTTCGGCCAGTCCTGATCTTTACGTGCCGAAGATCGGCATGCTGCTGGGCGTTGACCGCATCATTTGTACAGAGGTCGAATACCACGAAGATCGTCTGACGGGCACTTTGACCACGGCAAACAGGCGCGGCGAGGAGAAACTACGCTGCCTGCAGCGCCTGAGGAGCGAATTCCCCGCTGCGACGTTCAGCGCCTACGGCAACAGTGGTTCGGATCTGATGCATTTGCGCGATGCGGACCATCCGCTGCTGGTCAATGCAAACGCAGGCGCCCGCCGTCAGGCCAGACGACTGAACATCGCCACCGCAAATTGGACCTGAGTTTCTTTGCGATCAAGCCCCGACCGCCCGGGACGGTGCCCGCCGCAATCGCGGTGCGGTCAGCAATGTCTCGTGCAGCTTCAGAATCAGCCTTTCGGTGGTATCCCAATCGATGCACGGGTCAGTGACCGACACGCCATACTCCAGTTGGGACAGGTCTTTCGGGATTGACTGATTGCCTGCTTTCAGATGGCTTTCAAGCATCAGTCCGACAATGGACTGATTGCCCTCGAGCACTTGGTGCACGCAATTTTCCGCCACCACCGGCTGCAGGTTCGGATCTTTATTGGAATTGCCGTGACTGCAATCCACCACGATGTTGGTGGGCAGATCGGCCGAACGCAGCTCCCGTTCGGCCACTGCAATACTGACCGCATCGAAATTCGACCGCCCGCCGCCGCCGCGCAACACCAGATGCGCGTAGGCGTTGCCGCGCGTTCGAAACACCGCCGATTGGCCTTGCTGCGTTATGCCCAGGAAGTGATGCGGCCGGCGAACCGACTGCAGCGCGTTGATGGATGCGCCCAACGAGCCGTCGGTGCCATTCTTGAATCCAACCGGCGAGGAAAGCCCGCTCGCCATTTCACGGTGTGTCTGCGACTCCGTGGTGCGCGCGCCGATGGCTGTCCAGGTGATCAGTTCCGACAGATATTGCGGCATGATCGGATCCAGTGCCTCGGTACCGGCCGGCAATCCAAGTTCGCCGATGTGCAACAGCAACTCGCGCGCCAGGTGAATGCCCTTTTCGATATGGAACGAGTCGTCCATGTCAGGATCGTTGATCAATCCCTTCCAGCCAACCGTGGTGCGCGGCTTTTCGAAATACACGCGCATGATGAGCATCAAGCTGCCTGCCACTCGCCCGGCCAGATCCTTGAGCCGGGACGCATATTCTCGCGCAGCGACGATGTCGTGAATCGAACAGGGCCCCACCACGACGAACAGGCGCGGATCGTTGCGATCGAGAATGGCCCGGACCGCCTCTCGCGACTGAAACACGGTCCGCGCCACGGTCGGCGTCAGCGGCAGCTGCTGCTTGACCTGCTCCGGCGTGGCCAGCAAATCGCTGGAGATGACGTTGACGTTGTATAGCGAGTCTTTGGTTTCGTTCACGATAGCCTTACATCGAAGTGCGGATGGTCCAGAGTTCCGGAAAGAATTTGAATTCGAGCGCCTTGTGTAAATAGGACACGCCGCCGGTGCCGCCCGTGCCGGCCTTGTGGCCGATGATGCGCTCGACGGTCTTCATGTGGCTGAAGCGCCAGAGTTGAAACTTGTAATCCAGGTCAACCAGCTTTTCGGCCAGCTCATACAAGTCCCAGTCCTTGTCCGCGTTGTGATACACGCTGAGCCACGCCGCGGCGACCTGCTTGCCCGGCTGATAAGGCTGGCTGAAGTCCCGGTCGATGACCTCGACCGGAATGTCGATGCCGCGGCTGCTGAGCAGGCGCAGTGTTTCGTCGTACAGGCTGGGAGCATGCAGCGTGCGCTCAAGCGCGGCGTGGACTGCCGGTTCTGAGCGGAAGACATCGATCAGACGCGCGTTCTTGTTGCCAATCAAGAATTCAAGCTGCCGGTATTGAAAGGATTGAAATCCCGACGAGGTTCCGAGCGTATTGCGGAATGCGGAGTAGTCCGACGGCGTGATGGTCGCCAGCACTTCCCAGGATTGCAGCAACTGCTGCTGTATCAGGGAGACACGCCCGAACATCTTGAACGAAGGATCCAGGTCGTCGCGGCGCACACAGTCGAGCACGCCGGTCAGTTCGTGCAAACAAAGTTTCATCCACAGCTCCGAGACCTGGTGGATGGTGATGAACAGCATCTCATCGTGATGGTGGGAGAGCGGGTTCTGTGCCCCGAGCAGCAGATCCAGCTGAAGATACTGGCTGTAGCTCAAGGATTTGCTCAGGTCCCAGTGAACCTGCTCATCGCTGAGATCGACGAACGGGCGGCTCGGCGCGGTGGGCTCGACCATGTCTAACTCTTGAAAACCCAGTCAGGCACGGAGCGCCAGCCTGCCGTCAGTTGGCGGTCCAGATGCCGGAAGTTGGGTTCATGCCGTTCCACTGCCCGCCAGAACGCCTCGGAATGATTCATATGCTGCAAATGCGACAGTTCGTGCACCATCAGATAGCGCACGACCTCCGGCGGCATGAACAGCAGCGAACAGTTCAGACTGATCTTGCCGCGGGACGAACAGCTCCCCCATCGCGTCCGCTGTCGGCGAATCGTCACGCCCTTCAAGCTCATGCCCAGTTCTTGCGCCAATTCGGCCAACCGCGGCGACAGCCGTTCGCGCGCTGCAATCAGCAGCCATTCGCGCATCAATCCGATCGCGCCGTGAAGATCGCGCGCCTCGATGCAAATTTCCGACGGCCCGCAGCGCAGCGAGCGCCTCTCCGAATGCCGCCACTGGACCTGCAGGTGTTCGCCGGTGGAAGCCAAAGCGATTGCCGCGGGAATGGCCGCGACCGGCGTCGCGTGGCAGCCCATTTGCGCGACTTTGCGATCGATCCAGGACGTGTTGCGCGTTACGAACGCACGCACGGTGTTTGGCGTCACGCCCTGCGGTACGACGACTTCCACCCGGCCGCCAATGTGGACCCGAACCGTCAGTCGCCGCGCGCGCGGACTCACCCGCACGGCGAACGAGTCAACCGGGCTGCTGGAGTCGAACAATGAGAGCTGTGAAGCGCTGGTCATTTCGGATGAGGATGATAGCAGTTTGTGAAACGGGGATTGACGCCGCGAGCCCTACCGGTTGAGCTGCATCAGTTCCAGCTGAGCAGCCTTGAAGTCCGGGGCAGCGATCAGCGCCTTTTCGATCCAGTTGCGGGCGCCGTCGATGTCTCCGCGCACACGCAGTTCGTGTCCCATGAGCAGATAGGCCTCCGAATGACCCCAGCCCGGCACTTCATCACTGGTTGCGGAACTGCGCTCAAACGCAGTCACGCAGTCTTCCAACTCTCGCGGCATGGCCTGTGTGGGGCTCGTGGTTTGGAGTTTCTCCAGCGCCCTGGCCAGCAGCACCCGTGGATTGCGCGGCGCTGTCTTTTCAGCGCGCGTGAGGCGATCGGCGGCGCGGGCACGCAGCAGTACCGCCTGCATTTTCTTAATCTTCGCCAATTCGACAAAACAGAGCGACTGCAGGGTCAGCGACTCGGCCGATGAACGATCGATCCTGAGCAGCTCATCCAACTGCGTCACGCAGCCTTCGAGACTGTCCGCAGCGTTGCCGCGATCCTGCTTAAGGGTCAACAGCGCGAGTCGGTAGTCGGCATGCGCCAGATGATAGCGCGCGGCCGCAGTGGGGGGTGCGGCCTGGATGCTGTC
Organism: Pseudomonadota bacterium; assembly: GCA_025357635.1. GTDB lineage: Bacteria > Pseudomonadota > Gammaproteobacteria > Steroidobacterales > Steroidobacteraceae > TMP-86. The sequence goes on along the minus strand of JANXOV010000108.1, from coordinate 8,697 downwards.
GCTGAGCGTCTGTTGAATTCCGCGCAAGAGGGAAAGGTCTTGCGACTGAAATGCGTACAGTATGCGGGCCTGCAAGTCGCCTCCCTCCTGGGCGTAAGCGGGACAGGCGAGGAGCCGGACGGACAGACACAAAAGGATGAAGCGCTGCTTGATCTTGATAGACTCAACGGCCATAGGGTCAGTAGAAAACTACAATCCGCGCTTGAACGATAGCATAGCAACGTGGCAAATCCAGACCTCATCGACATCGGTTCGAATCTGACGCATCCAACCTTCGACGCCGATCGCGACGAGGTCATCGATCGCGCCACCGCGGCGGGCGTGGTCGCGCAGATCATCTCCGGCGCGGACCTGGCCGGATCTCAACAAGGAGCGCAATTGGCGCTTACGCGACCCGGCGTTCTGTGGAGCACAGCCGGGGTGCACCCGCACTACGCGAGCCATCTGCACGATGCGCAGGAGGCAGCCTTCAAGGAACTGTTGGCGCAGCCGCAGGTGGTGGCTGTGGGGGAATGCGGTCTGGACTATTTCCGCAGCTTCTCGCCCCGTGAGGCCCAGTTGAACGCGTTTGTCAAACAGCTGGAATGGGCCATCGAGGTGCAAAAGCCTATTTTTCTCCATCAGCGTGAGGCGCATGCGGATTTCGTCGACCTGTTGCGCGATTACGCGCCGCGCCTGCGCCGCGGCGTGGCGCATTGCTTCACCGAAGGTCCGCGTGAGCTGGAGGACTATCTGCAACTGGGCTTCAGCATCGGCATCACCGGCTGGATCTGCGATGAACGCCGCGGCCAGCGAGTGCGCGAAGCGATTGCCGGCATACCCGCCGGGCGGCTGATGATCGAGACCGATTCGCCTTACCTGCTGCCGCGCGACCTGGATCCGAGGCCGCGATCACGGCGCAACGAGCCTAAATTCCTCCCCCATATCGCGCGTACCATCGCCGCCGCACGCCGTGAAACCTTCGAGCAGGTCGCGGCATTCACCACGGCCAATGCGCTTGAATTTTTTGATCTGCGCCGCGGGGTCGCGGCGGAATCTACAGGTTGGTGAACGCGTGCGGGCTGGGCCGCAGTTGCGACTTGATGCGCGTCCAGGCCTCGTTGATCTTCTCGAACTGCGGCGAAGAACGGCCGCTGCGATTGACGTTGGGGAACTCGACCTCCAGATCATCCAGCATGAACACCCACTTGGGGATGCCCTTGGTAAATTTGCCCAGGTTCGAAAACAACAGCCGCCCTTCCACCGGCGCATCACCCGCCAGCTGTTTGACGGCGGCGACGCGGTCGTACAACGCTGGCTGTGGATTATCGAAAGTGTAACGATGCTTGCGCGACATCACCGTCCAGTCGCTCATTTGATCGCCGCCAAAAATGACGCCGACCACGCGCCTCGTGTCGAGCAGGATGATGCCTCGCGGCGTCAGCAATAAATGGTCGATGTGGATGAAGCCGCCCATGCCGTCGGGCACCAGGACTTGGTGCACCGTGTCGTACGCGATGCGCTCCAGCCGCAGCAGCAGCGCTTTGCGGCGCGAATACCGCTGCCAGACCCGCCAACCGAACCAGAGCGCGCCGCCGAACGCGAGTACTGAGGCGCCGATGCCGATCAAGCGCAGGTCAAGGCCATAGTCGTTCATCGGATCGAGGCGGCCAGTGCCGCAAGCGTTGGCGGGATATCGGTGCACTGCGCCGGCAAATCCAGCAGCCGTGCGAGACTTTCCGGCACCGTCACCGTGCGGCCGATCAATGGCTCCACTACGTCATGGAACTTGGCCGGATGGGCTGTGGCGACAATGACCCAAGGGCGCTTGCGCTCCTCGGCGGGCAGGCGGCGATAAACTTCCGCTGCGGTGGCAGTGTGTGGGCACCATTCACGGCCCCATTCCAGAAAGTCCTGGCGGATGCGGGCCTGGATGGTTGCATCGTCCACGCTGTCCGCACTGAGCTGCTCGCGCAGCGCGTCCACGCTGGTATACGCGCCGTGCAACCGCTCCATGTTGCTGGGATTCCCCACGTCCATGGCGGATGCCAGCGTCAAGATGCTCTTGCGCGGTTGCCAAACGCCGCTTTGCAGATAATCCGGAACCGCACGGTTCAAGTTGTGCGCCAGCACGATACGTCCGATCGGAAAACCCAGCAGTCGCGCCCACAGCGCAGCGCAGACATTGCCGAGGTTGCCCGAGGGGATGATGTAGGAGGGTTTGACGCCGCTGTCTTGATACAACTGCAGGCTGGAGGCGGCATAGTAAACGAGCTGCGGCAACAACCGGCCGATATTGATGCTGTTGGCGGAGCTGAAGCGGTGCTGACGCTGCAGCTGGAGGTCCATGAAGGCTTCTTTCACCATGCGCTGACAGTCATCGAACGTGCCGCCGACCCGCAACGCGCAGACGTTGTCGCCCCAGCAGGTCAGTTGCTGCTCCTGGCGAGCGCTGACCAGTCCCTTGGGGAACAAAATGACCACACGCGCCCAGGGTCGGCGATGGAAGGCGGCGGCCACGGCCCCGCCGGTATCGCCCGATGTTGCCACCAGAATGGTTGTCGGTGATGCCCCCGGGGACTGCAAGCGCTGCAGGCACTCAGCCAGAAAACGGGCGCCGAAATCCTTGAAGGCCGCCGTGGGTCCGTGAAACAACTCCAGCACGTGCACCGGCGCAGCGGATTTCTCGACCCGTGTCGTGGGCGCCTCGATGTTCAGGGCGGCATCCGCGATCTGCGGCAGCTGCGACTGGAGCCGATCGTCTTCGAAAAATCCCGCCAGCGCCTTGCGCGCCACGCTCGGCAGGCGCTGCGGATCGCAGGCGGCTGAATGATCCACCGCCGGCATTTGCTGCGGCATGAACAAACCACCATCCGGCGCCAGGCCTCGTTCGATGGCCTCGCTCAAACTGACGATGGTCGAGGAATTGCGGGTGCTGACGAATGCAACAGCGGGCATTTAGGCCTTCACCACACGGGCGCCGTAATTCTCGATGGAGGAGATCCAGTAATCGGACTTGAGGTTGTGACGCTCGAAGGCCGCGACCATCGCGCCTCTCACGGCTTCCGCATACTGGAACTCCACCCAGGCGAAAACTGTGGGTCCCGCACCGGAAATGGAACAACCCAGCGCCCCGGCCGACATGGCGCCGCGTTTCACGTCCTTGAAACCAGGGATCAAGGACTGGCGCTGCGGTTCGATGATCACGTCGTTGAAGGATTCGCGAATCATGTCCAGATCGTTGGAATAGCAGCCGCTGATGAAGCCGGCGAGGTTCGCCGTCTGCCAGACAAAATCTGAGCGCGTGATGTCGGACTTCAATACCGCGCGCGCTTCGCGCGTGCCCAGGTACATGTGCGGGTGAACGATGACGCAGCGCAAGGACGGCGGCACCGGGATGGACTTGACGCGCGGATGGTCGATGCCGACGGTCAGCGTCAGGCCGCCGAACAGGCAGGGCGCGATGTTGTCGACATGCACGGAGCCGCTGGCAACGATCTCCCCTTCCATGGCAAATCGCAGCAAGTTGATCCGCGCCACCGGATCTTCGAGCAATGCGTTGGCTGCGACCACCGCCGCAACGGCCGATGCGGCCGACCCGCCCATACCCGAACCCAGGGGGATTCCCTTGTCGATATCGATTTCGAAACCGAATTTCAGGTTCAAAGCCTCATGCATCGCCTGCACGGCACGTCCGGCGGTATTCAGTGCAGGCACCACCGGCAGATCACCGGCCACCCCGGTGATGGAATTGATGCGCACGGTAGGTTCGTCGATGCGGCGAATGCGCACGCGATCGCCCAATGCCTCGACGGTATGGCCGAGGATATCGAAACCGATGCCCACGTTGGCAACCGTGGCCGGTGCAAAAGCCGTGACGTCGCTGAGCAATGTGCTCTCCTGAATGAGTGGTCTAGATATTGGCGCCGAGATAGGCCGACAATCGCAGCAAGTCCGAGAATACGCCGCCCGCCGTCACTTCAGGCCCTGCTCCGGGTCCCTGCACAATGAGTGGATTGTCGCAGTAGCGCCGGGTGGCATACCGTACGACATTGTCCGTCAAGGCGATATGTGCAAACGCGTGGCTGGCATCCAGGCGCGTCAGACCGACCGTGGCCCTGCCATCGGCGCTCAGGCGGCCGACATAGCGCAATACCTGTTTTTCCTTGCGCGCTTCCTGCAGCAAGCGCGACATGTCTGTGTCGAACTCAGGCAAGCGCCGCAGGAACTCCTCGATGCTGCATTTCTCCAGCAACGGCGGAACCAGGCCTTCCACCTGCACGTCAGACATCTCCAGCTTCAAGCCCATTTCCCGGCCCAGGATGATCAGTTTGCGCGCAACGTCCAGTCCTGACAGGTCGTCCCTCGGATCCGGCTCGGTATAGCCCTTGGCCTTTGCCGCGAGCACAATGGATGAAAATGAGGCGCTGCCGTCGAAGACGTTGAACAAATAGGCGAGCGTTCCGGAGAAGATGCCTTCGATGCTGGTGATGTCATCGCCGGTCTCGCGCAGGTCGCGCAGAGTGTGGATGACGGGCAGACCCGCGCCCACTGTTGCCTCATACAGATAGTGGGTTCCGGAACTCCGCCGCGCGCTCTTGAGCGACTCGTAGTAGGCAAAGGCGCCGCTGTTCGCTTTTTTGTTCGGCGTGACGATGTGGATGCCGCGCTTGAGCCAGTCGGCGTAATTCAGCGCCACTTCGTTGCTGGCGGTGCAATCCACGATGACTGCATGCGGGATGTGGTCCGCCTGAACGAAATTGGCGAACTTGAGCAGGTCCAGCGGCTCGGATCCGCCGCTCATCCGCTGCGCCAGATCCTGCAGCGCGACGCCATTTTCCTCCAGCACCATGCGCTTGGAACTGGCCACGGCGCGCACGCGAAGGTCCAGCTTGAAATCGCGGCGCAGGCGCTCGACCTGTGATTCCAATTGCTCCAGCAGCACCCGCCCAACCGTACCCGGACCAATCAGGCCGATCGACAGGGTATTGGGGGACAGATAAAACCCTGCGTGAACGGCGCGCAAGGCTTTGGCGGCGCCCTTGCCGTCAACGACCACCGAGATGTTGCGCTCCGAGGCGCCCTGGGCAATCGCACGCACGTTGACGCCCGCATCGCCCAGCGCATGAAACACCTTGGCCGCCACGCCGTGGGCGCCTGCCATGCCATCACCCACCACGGCCAGAATGGCAAGACCTCGATCTACATCAACGCTTTGGATCTGCCCGTCGCGCAACTCGGCATCGAAGGCGCGGCGCACCGCCGCTTCCGCGCCATCGGCCTGCGCTTGGGGAATCGCGAAGCAGATCGAATGTTCCGAGCTGCCCTGTGAAATCAGGATGACTGATATGCCTGCATCGCGCAGCGCGCCGAACAGGCGCTGCGCAGTGCCGGGCACGCCGATCATGCCGGCGCCTTCGAGGTTCACCAGCGCGACGGGGTCGATGCTGGTAATGCCCTTGACTTTAAGATCGGAGGTCGGCTTTGCGCAGATCAGCGTTCCGGGCTTCTCGGGCGCGAACGTGTTGCGAATGTAGATGGGAATGTCACGGGCCACGGCCGGCGCCATGGTCTGCGGATGGATGACTTTGGCCCCGAAGTAGGCCAGCTCCATGGCTTCGTTATAGGACAGTTGATCGATGACCTGCGCATTGGGAACGAGGCGCGGGTCAGCGGACAGAACGCCGTCGACATCGGTCCAGATATGGATCTGTTCGGCGTTCAGCAGAGCACCGAAAATTGAGCCGGAGAAGTCGCTGCCGTTTCGGCCCAGGGTGGTTTGTACGCCTTTGGGCGTCGTGGCCAGAAACCCCGTGACGACGGCGCGACCGCGGAAATCCGCGGGCAACGCTTTGGCGATGTTGCGCTCGCTGGCGGGCCATTGCACCGCCGGACCGAGCGAGCCCCACTCCACCACCACCACCTGCCGCGCATCGACCCAGGTCACCTCACCGCGTATGCGGCCGCGTTCTTTTAGATACGGGGTGAACAGCCGGGTTGACCAGATCTCGCCATACCCGGCAATGACGTCGCGCACCGCATCCGGGGCTGAGCGGATAAGCCTGACCGTTTGCAGCATGCCGGCGATGTCATGGCAATCGCTCTGCAGGCCTTGCATGTAGGCTGCGCAAGCCGGCTTTGACAGCAACTCGGTGGCGATGTCGCGGTGACGCGTCTGGATGGCCTGGAGCGGCGTGAGAAAATCCCCGGCGGGCGATTCGGCCGCAACCAGCAAACCCAGCAGGGCATCGGTAATGCCGCGGCAGGCCGACAAAACGACGGCTTCGCGGGGTTTGCCGGAGGATTCGACGATGTCGGCGACACGGGCGAAACATTGCGTGTCGGCCACGCTGGAACCGCCGAACTTATGAACGATCCATTTTTCCATACTGCAGCGGCCACCAGCTTTTAGAATCGCTGAGGGCAATTCTCACTTGACGTTGTAGATTATCCTCAAGGCGGAAGGCCTTGAGCAATCCGGCACTTTAATGGTAGCAGCAGCCCTCTAGCAAGGGATAAACCTACGCTACACTTACCGACCATGGACGGAAGTCTCACGCAACTTTGCCGGTTTTTCGAATTGAACAGACGCCGCGGCAACGCCATGGCGCTGGCCACCCTCATTCGCACCGAAGGCTCCACCTACCGCAAGGCCGGTGCAAGAATCCTGATCGCAGCAGACGGCGGCAGCAGCGGCTTGCTGAGCGGCGGCTGCCTGGAGGGGGATCTGCGCGAACACGCGACCCGGGTCATTGCAAGCGGGCGGCCGCAACGCGTCTGGTTCGATACGCGCAACGATGACCCCATTTGGGGTTTGGGGCTTGGTTGCGAGGGCGCGATGGACGTCTGGATCGAGCCGGTAACCGCGGACGATGCCGCGGGTCCGATGCTATTTCTGGCTCGATGCCTGCGGGATGGGGTCGACGGCACGCTGGTCACCGTGGTCGGGGGCGAAGCGGCGCCGCGGCAACTTGGCCGGCACGGGTTCTACCCCGAGCCGCCACCGGATGCGCTGACGGCGGCACTGCAGGATTGCCTGCCACCGGCGCCGGGGATCCACTCATTGAGGGTCGATGGCCGACTGCTGGAGGCATTCGCCGCGCCGATCGAATTGCCCCCCCGCGTACTGTTATGTGGCGCGGGCCGCGACGTGCTGCCGGTGCACACCTTCATCGCAGCGCTAGGCTGGAGCGTGACGCTATACGATCATCGGCCGGCGTACGCAGACTCCGCACTTTTCCCTGATGCCCACGCGGTGCTGCTGGGCCGCCCGGAGGAGCTTGCGCAGCGTATCGATCTGCAAAAGTTCAGTGCCGCCGTGATCATGAGCCATCATCTGGCCTCAGATGTCGCCTATCTGGATGTGCTGAGCCGTGCCAGCCTGCGCTATATCGGCCTGCTCGGGCCCGCTGCGCGGCGGGCACGCATCCTCAGCGATCTGGGCCGGCCGCTGGGCGCGGCGGAAGCGAGCGTTTACGGCCCGGTGGGTCTGGACATCGGCGCCTCGACGCCTGAGGCCATTGCATTATCCATCGTCGCGCAGATGCACGCCGCGCTCAGCTCCCGCAGCGGCGGACACTTCGATCGCGCCCACCGCGGCCTCAGGGCCGTGACTGCTTAGTACGGCCGCTGCGGTTTGCGGGCGCGCCGGCCGGCGGCAACCCCGTGTGTTGAGTGCGGAAGTTCTGCGCTCGGGGCGCTGCGCGGTTGACCGCTCGAGCAGCCGGGCGTGCGCGGGAGTGCGCCGGGGTTGGCGACCGGGTGCCCGTGCCGATGGGTTGATAGGCGGGAATCAAATGATGTTTGCCGTTGCCGATGAGATTTGCCCGGCCCATGCGCTTGAGCGCCTCACGCAACAGCGGCCAGTTTTCCGGATCGTGATAACGCAGGAAAGCTTTGTGCAGCCGCCGGACCTTGACACCTTTGGGAATCACCACTTCTTCGCTGCTGCGCGTGATGCGCTTCAGTGGGTTCTTGCCGGAGTGATACATCGCCGTCGCGGTGGCCATGGGCGAAGGCAGGAAAGCCTGCACTTGATCGGCGCGAAAATCATTCTTCTTCAGCCAGATCGCCAGCTCCAGCATGTCTTCATCCCGCGTGCCGGGGTGCGCGGCAATGAAATAGGGAATCAGGTACTGTTCCTTGCCCGCCTGTTTTGAAAACCGGTCGAACAATTCCTTGAACTTGTAGTACGTGCTCACGCCCGGCTTCATCATCTTGGACAGCGGGCCTTCACCGATCGCCTCGGGCGCGATCTTCAGATAACCCCCGGTATGGTGCGTGGCAAGCTCCTTGACGTACTCGGGCGATTCGATCGCCAGGTCGTAGCGCACGCCTGAGGCAATAAGAACTTTCTTGATGCCCTTCAGTGCCCGCGCGCGACGGTACAGACTGATCAAGGGCGCATGATCGGTGTTCAGATTCGGGCATATGCCCGGATAGACACAGGAAGGCCGGCGGCAGGCGGACTCGATCTGCGGGCTCTTGCAATGCAGCCGGTACATGTTGGCCGTGGGTCCGCCCAGATCCGAAATGACACCGGTAAAACCCGGAACGGTATCGCGAATTTTTTCGATCTCGCGCACCACCGACTCTTCGGAACGGCTCTGGATGATGCGGCCTTCGTGTTCGGTAATCGAACAGAAGGTGCAACCGCCGAAACAACCGCGCTGGATCGCCACCGAGAAGCGGATCATCTTGTAGGCCGGGATATTCGCC
>JANXOV010000078.1 GCA_025357635.1 Pseudomonadota bacterium | reverse complement strand
TGATCGATATGCCGGTGGCGCCAATCAAGACTGGATTGACACTGTTTGCCGACGAGTTCCGAGCGCATATCGAGGGCCGCTGCCGCTTGTGCGCAGCGCGCGTTGTTCCCGTAGCTGACGTGCACTAGGACGCGATCACTTGCCGCACGCCAACGCCAAAGCCGCGCCGCTCAAGGGCATCAAGGTCCTGGAACTGGGATCACTGATCGCCGGGCCTTACGCCAGCGCGCTGCTGGCGCAGTTCGGTGCGGAAGTCATCAAGATCGAGTCGCCGCGCGATGGAGATCCCTTGCGTCAATGGCGCAAAGTGCGCAATGGCACCTCGCTGTGGTGGTACTCGCAGAGCCGGAACAAGAAGTCGGTGACACTCGATTTGAAGTCCGACGCTGCGCGCGACATCGTGCATCGACTCAGCTTGAGCTGCGACATCGTGATCGAGAATTTTCGGCCCGGCATGCTGGAGAAATGGGGCATCGGTTGGGAGCACCTTTCGAAGACCAATCCGAACCTCATCATGGTCCGGATCTCCGGCTACGGACAGACCGGACCCTATCGGGAGCGGCCGGGTTTCGCCGCGATCGCCGAGTGCATGGGAGGGTTGCGCTACGTTTCGGGATTTGCGGACCGGCCGCCGGTTCGAGTCGGCGTGAGTCTGGGCGACACGCTCGCGGGACTCTACGGCACTATCGGGGCGCTGATGGCGATGCATCATCTCAAGGTCAATGGCGGCACCGGTCAGTTCATCGACGTCGCGCTGTATGAATCGGTGTTCGCCATCATGGAAAGCCTGGTGCCGGAATATCAGATGTTGGGTCATGTTCGCGAGCGGACCGGATCGGCGCTGCCCGGCATCTCGCCATCCAATACCTATTTGAGTGCCGACGAGCACTACGTTGCGATCGCGGGTAACGGGGATGGAATTTTCAAGCGCCTGATGCGCGCCATCGGTCGCGAGGATCTGGCCCAGGATCCGGAGCTGGCCGACAACGAAGGACGCACCAGGCATAACGCCATGCTGGACGCGGCTATTTCAGCATGGACTGAGCGTCACCCGTTGACGGAGATCTTAACGGCTCTGGACGCAGCCGCTGTGCCAGCAGGGCGGGTCTATACGGTGGCCGACATCGTTGCCGACCCACATTACCGATCTCGAGAAATGATCGAGCAGCATCGACTTCCCGACGGCGAGGCGATCGAATTGCCGGGGATCGTGCCGAAACTCAGCGAGACTCCCGGCAGGACCGAGTGGCTGGGACCGCCGCTCGGAGCACACACGGCCGAGGTGCTTGCCTCGATCGGCATCGACGCGACCGAACTCGAAAAATTGCGATCCGCGGGCGTGGTCTGAGGCCTGTGAACCCATGATGACATTTGGCGACAAGCGCCTCCACATCCAAGAAGTCTCGACGCGCGACGGCTTCCAGATTGAACCGCAATTCATTCCGACGGACGACAAGGTGGCACTGATCGACGCTCTGAGCCGTGCTGGCCTCGCAAAGATCGAGGTCACCTCGTTCAGCTCGCCGCGCGCAATTCCCGCATTGGCTGATGCCGAGCAGGTGATGCAACGCATCGCCCGCGTGCCGGGAGTCGAATATTCCGCGCTCGTGCCCAATGTGCGCGGCTGCGCGCGCGCGCTTCAAGCGGACGTCGACGAGATCAACGTCGTCATGTCGGCCAGCGAATCTCACAATCGCGCCAATCTGCGCATGGACTGCGAGCAGTCGCTCACCGGCATACGCGAAATTGCAGCTCTCGCCCGTGGTCGAGTGCACCTCAACGTGTCGATTTCCACAGCGTTCGGCTGTCCATTCGAGGGCGATATCGACAGTGCGCGGGTCATGGATTTGATTGAGCGCTTCCGGCAGATCGGTATCAAGCGCATCTCGTTGTGCGACACGACCGGAGTGGCCAATCCGGCGCAGGTGCATCGATTATGCGGCAAGGCGTTGGCTGCATGCCCGGACATTGCATTCACCGCGCATTTTCACGACACACGTGCGATGGGACTGGCCAATGCGCTGGCTGCATTGGACGCCGGCATCGTTCGGTTCGATGCGTCTCTCGGCGGACTGGGAGGCTGTCCCTTCGCGCCTGGCGCGAGCGGCAATGTCTGCACAGAGGACATGGTCCACATGTTCAACGCGATGGGATACAAAACGGGCGTCGATCTGCAACGGTTACTGGAGTTGGCGCGAAGCTTGCCGGCGCTCGTTGGACACGATGTGCCCGGACAAGTCATGAAGGCGGGACCATCGAGCCGCCGTTATCCGCTCCAAGAGCCGCAGCTCGGAAGTGGTCTCGTCTGCGAGCCGGCGGCATCCGTCGAACAGGCGCCGGATTCCCGCGTCGCGCAGAGTTCCCGGTCATGAACCCGCGCACCTTATTCGACAAGTTATGGGAACGGCATGTCATCACCGAATCGGCCGACGGCACGGCACTCCTCTACATCGATCGGCACTTTCTTCACGAAGTCCTGAGTCCGCAGGCGTTCGAAGGGCTGCGGCTCACGGGACGGAAGGTGTGGCGGCCGGAAACGTCGCTGGCGACGGCAGACCACAATGTGCCGACCACCGCGCGCAAGCTCGGGATCGCAGATCCGATGGCACGCGCGCAAGTCGAGCAGCTCGCGCGCAACTGCGTGGATTTCTCGATCACTGAATTCGGGCTCGACGATCAACGCCAAGGCATCATCCACGTCATCGGCCCCGAGCAAGGCGCGACGCTGCCGGGCATGAGCGTCGTGGCGGGGGATTCGCATACCTGCACGCACGGGGCGTTTGCCGCCCTGGCATTCGGCATTGGCACCTCCGACGTCGAGCACGTGCTTGCAACGCAGAGCCTGTCGATGAAGAGAATGAAGCCAATGCAGGTCCGTGTCGACGGTCAGCTCGCGCGCGGCGTGACCGCGAAAGACCTGATCTTGTCCCTGATCGGAACCATTGGAACCTCCGGCGGCATCGGCTACGCCATCGAATTCCAAGGCAGCACCATCCAAGCGCTCAGCATGGAAGGCCGCATGACCTTATGCAACATGGCGATCGAGGCGGGAGCGCGCGTCGGATTGATCGCGGCCGACGAAACGACCATCGACTATCTGCGCGGTCGCCCCTATGTGCCGAGAGGCGCGCAATGGGACCGTGCCGTCGAGTACTGGCGCACGCTAAAGAGCGACGACGATGCATCGTTCGATCGCAGCATCGTCATCGATGCGAGCCACGTGCAACCGATGGTCACCTGGGGTACGTCGCCGGAAATGGTCGTGCCGGTCGACGGTTGCGTGCCCGACCCGGGCCAGGAGCCGAATGAATCCAAACGCAATGGCATGGTGCAGGCGTTGTCATACATGGATTTACGCCCCGGCACGCTGATCGCCCAAATTCCGCTCGACAAGGTCTTCATAGGTTCTTGCACCAATTCCCGGATTGGCGATTTGCGAGCGGCCGCGGCAATCGTACGCGGAGGACGCGTCGCCGCGTCGATTCGGCAGGCATTGGTCGTGCCCGGGTCTGGACTGGTCAAGGCCGAGGCCGAAGCCGAAGGGTTAGATCAGGTGTTCGTGGAGGCCGGATTTGAATGGCGCGAGCCGGGTTGCTCGATGTGCTTAGGGATGAACGATGACCGTCTGAACGCCGGCGAACGCTGCGCCTCGACATCCAATCGCAACTTCGAAGGACGACAGGGCGCCGGCGGTCGGACGCACCTGGTCAGTCCGGCGATGGCCGCCGCAGCGGCGCTCGCTGGGCGCTTCGTCAACATTGCGCATCTGTAGACACGGGTTTCAGCTCCATGCTCGCCTTCACGCAAGTTGATTCGCTGGTAGCGCCGCTGGACCGTCCGAACATCGATACCGATGCGATTATTCCGAAGCAGTTCCTGAAATCGATCAAGCGCACCGGCTTCGGACCCAATCTCTTCGACGAATGGCGCTACCTCGACGCCGGATTACCGGGGCAGGATTGCGCGCAGCGGCCGCGCAACCTGCAGTTTTCGTTGAATCAGCCGCGCTACGGGGGTGCGCAGATCCTCCTGGCCGCGGAAAACTTCGGTTGCGGCTCCAGTCGCGAGCATGCCGCATGGGCATTGCTCGAATTCGGCTTTCGCGCGCTCATCGCACCGAGCTTCGGCGACATCTTCTACGGGAATTGCTTCAAGAATGGCCTGTTGCCGGTCGTCTTGAACGCCGGCATCGTGAGCCGGCTGTTCGCGGCGGTTGCGGCGACGCCGGGTTATCGGTTGCGCGTCGACCTGACGAAACAAACCGTGACCACGCCGTCGGGCGAAGCGATCGCCTTCGACGTGGATCCGGGCAACAAGTCACGGCTCCTGGATGGTATCGACGAAATCGGCTTGACCCTCGCGTCCGCTGCGCAGATTCGTTACTACGAAGCTCGGCGGCGAGAACTGGAGCCGTGGCTGTTCACGTCGTGACATACGCCCACACTTGCGATGTCGGGTTACTCAGCCGCCGAACAATCCGTGCGCAGCGCTCAGGAACTTGGCAGGCTGCTCGAGCGCGGGACCGTGACCGCAGTGATTGATCAGAACGGCGTCGGCGGTGGGGATCGATCGCAGCATCGGCAAGGTGGCCTCGGCGAAGGGCACCATCCGATCATTCAAACCATGAACGAAGAGGGTCTCGGATGTTATCCGCGCACAGTCCGCGGTCGAGAGCACGAGTTGATCGAGGTAGACCTGCTTGTCGCCGGTGAACATCGACGAGAAATAGTCGGCGTAGTCTCCTTCGTTCAAGGTCGCAAGGCGTTCTCGATAGAACTCCTCGGTCAGTCCGCTGGCATCGGCGACGACGCTCTCGTACATTCGTCGCAATTCTTCGAGGGAGCGTGGCGCCGACCATGCGATCTGCAACTCCGGCGTGATCTTGAACCTCGTGCCTGGACAACCGGTCACGAGCAATTTGATAAGATTCGGGCGTGCGGCGGCCAATCGCAACCCCAGAAATCCGGACAACGAGTGGCCCATGAATCCCGCGTTCGCTCCGTTGCTGATCCGATCGAACAGGAATTGTGCCTGCCGCGTCCACAGCGCGATATCGAAATAGGGAGGCGACGGCTTGCGGGCGGAGCGTCCGAATCCGATCAAGTCGGCCGCGAAGACGTGGTAACTCCCGGCAAGCGTGTCGAGCACGTTCGCCCAGTTCGAAGCGGACGAAGTTCCAGCGCCGGATCCATGGAGCATCAGGATCGGAAATCCCCTGCCTCCCTCATAGCAATGGACCGCCAATCCATCGAACTCGATGTCAAACTGCTTGATCATAATCCGCGATGCCCCCGGGTTTGTCTCGAACACCTCGACCATTCAAGCCACGCGAAGACACCGCCTCCAAGGCGATGCCACGAGATCGGATCATGGACAGCAGTCTAACTGAACTGTGCCGCTACTTCGAGTCCGCGCGCGCGCGAAGTGAACCAATTGTGGTGGCGACGACGATCCGTACGAACGGTTCCACCTATAGGAAGGCCGGCGCGCGAATCCTTATTTCGCCGGGCGGCGCGACGAGCGGCATGTTGAGCGGTGGATGCCTCGATGCAGATCTGCTTGCACGAGCCGAACGCGTCTTGAAGAAGGGGCGCGCTGAGCGCGTCGTTTACGATACGACCGGATCCGACGACATCATCTCGGGTCTCGGGCTCGGTTGCGAAGGTGTGACCGAAATCTGGTTGCAACCGATCTCCGCCGACCAGGGATACGAGCCATTGGCCTATTTGCAGCACTGCCTGCAGCAGAATCGATCTGGATCGATCGCAACCGTCGTCGGCGGTCAGGCTCGGCTAAGCGAGCTGGGTCGACACGGTTATGCCGGAATTCGCAGTGACGACCCACTCGCGGCGCGCCTCGGTCCGACGCGGCTCGCCTCGACGAACGAAGTGGCGCACTCGGCGTTCGTCGGGCGAATTTCATCAAGTCACATGGTGAGCCAATGGATTTCGAAGCCGCATTGGCCGAGCAGACAAGCCGTCGTGACTTACTCAAGTCTCAAGAGGAGGAACTTGATGAGCGAGATCGACTCATCGAACGTCAGCGTGCGAGCGAGGTGTCTCTTTCTTCCCT
>JANXOV010000014.1 GCA_025357635.1 Pseudomonadota bacterium | reverse complement strand
CGCCGCGCCCCAGCAATGCGAGCATCGCGAACAGGCTCGACAGATAAAACGTGGCGTAGTCGAGCGCGCGGCCGATCAGCCGGTCTCTTCCAAAACTCGTGGTCCACACCCGGTGCACCGTCACCAGGTTCATAGTCTCGGATTTTGCCAGCCGCGCCGCGGCTTCATCGTAGCGTTGGCGGGAGCAGATGACGTGAATGTCCCGCCCGCGCTGCGCCAGTCCGAAACTCAAGTCCGACAGCAGTTGACTGGTCGCCGACTGATCCGGGGAAAAATAGCGGTTGACCAGGACGATCCTGGCCGGCCGGTTGCCACGCTGTGCATTCATTTGGTCATGATTCGGCGATATGATCCGCCGCATCATCCTGGCCACTCATGACAAACAGACGACACCATGCCCAGCATCCGCTACTTCCTTGCCATCCCCGCATTGTTCACCGCCTGCCTGGCCGCCGCCGCGGCCATTGCCGGCCCCGGCTATCCGGTTGCCACCATCGGCAAGCAGCGTATCTCGTCCCAGGATCTGGACTCGAGGCTGGCCGGCAAGCTTGAGCAGCTGCAGAAGAACCGGGATAAAACGCTGGCTCAGCTGCAGGTCACCTATGCGCGCGAGCGGCAGAACCTGACCGAACAGGAGTTGAATTCGCTGCTGGACGAGCGGGTCCTGAGCCTGGAGGCTGCGGCGCGCGGATCCACGCCGGAGGCGTTGCTGGCCGGCATCAAGAGCGCAGTCATCAGCGACGCACAGGTCCAGGAATTTTACGAAAAGAACAAGAGTCAAATGGACCAGCCGCCGGAGAAGATGGCGCCGTTGATCAAGGACTACCTGCAAAAGCAGGACAAGGAGGCGGCGCAGCGTGCCTTTCTGACCTCGCTGCGGACGCAGCATAAGGTGGTGGTGACGCTGGAGCCCCTGCGTGAACCCGTTGCGGCCGTCGGCCCGCAGCGCGGACCCGACAATGCCGCGGTCACCGTCGTCGAATTCTCGGATTTTCAATGCCCGTTTTGCGGCCGCTTCTCGCCCGTCATCGAATCCGTCCGCGCAAAGTATCCCACGCAGGTCCGGCTGATCTACCGGCACCTTCCATTGAGTGCGATGCATCCGCACGCACAGCATGCCGCGCAGGCCGCGGTCTGCGCGCAGGGCCAGGGAAAGTTTTGGGAAATGCACGATCTGATGTTCGCGCAGCAGTCCAAGCTGGACGATGAGGGCTTGAAGCAAATGGCGCAGCAGCTCGGCCTGAACACCGCGCAATTCGCCGAATGCCTGGACTCGGCCAAGGCCCGCGAAGCCGTTCAGCAAGATGCGGATGCGGCGGCACAGCTGAGCATCAGCGGAACGCCGGCAAGCTTTGTCAACGGCCGCTACCTCAACGGTGCGGTCTCCGCGGAGGAGCTCACTGCGCTCATCGAGGACGAGCTGCGAAGGGCCGGGACAGCGGCTCGCCGATGAACAAGCCCTGGCCCGGCATCACGACGCTTTTCCAATAAGCCTCCAGTGCGGTCTCTCCGCCCGCATAGTGCCGCAAGAGCACACGCGGGTCGGGAAACTTTCCCAAGTGATTGCAGGGCTCGCTGACCGTGCCATAGCTGGCGGTGGCGCCTTGCCGGATCCATTCCAATGCCGACATTTGACCTCCGCCGCTCAGAACGCCGCCGGTGGAAGTCAGATGGTCGGCAACCGCTCCGGGGCGGAAGTGAATGCGGGAAATTTCATTCACATGCGCCGCGCCCGTGAAGTACGCGATGGCATCGACAACGTCGGTGTTGACCGGTGTCGACAACTGCCGGATGGCCAGCGTCGCGGACAGTGTTGATGCGATCTGCTGATACCCGGCGGCACGCACGTTGCGCACAGCATCCTGGGTACGAACCAGATACACCGTTCCGGTGGAGGACCCTGCGCCCGCCTGAATGCCGCGCCGGATCAAATCCCGCGCCAGGGCCCTGTCCTCGGAAGGCAGCAGCATGGCCGGCCACCAGCCGACGGTGTCCGCCGGCAGCCATCCGTCTGAATCGAACAACGGATTCGCCAAGGTCTTCGCGCATCCCGGTTCGCAAAAACCGGGCCGGTATCCCGCAGCGAACGCAGCGGTGATGGACATGCAGCCGACCGCGAACGGACGCGTCCATACCAGGACGATCGACTGAACCGCAGCGGGCAATTGATCCAGCACCTGCGATCGAAGACGGGCGAACACCGCGGGGGAAATGACATTCCCGGCCGGCACATGCACGCCGACCACGTTGCCGGGCGCGATCGCCCGCTGTGTGGCGTAGTAAGAAGCGACCTCACGGCTGGAGGCATCGTCCAGATTGAACACCACGCCCAGACGCGCTTCGGTCAACCCCTCGCCCCGCGAAAGGACCGGTGCGATCAGCCCCAGCGCAAGCAATAAGCCGCAGGCTCGCAATGCTAAAGGCGCTCGGCGTTGAACCCGGCGTCGGCCTGATTCGTGGCCGGCGCCGCGCTGAAGACCCGCATCGCATGCCCTCGGTTGCGTTCCTGCAGCACTTGTTCCACCAACGGCAAGGCGATGCGCGTCTGGCCCTCGGCGAAGGCATACACCAGCGACAGATCGCACAATTGATTCATCAGGCGCGGAATGCCTCGCGAGGATGCATGGATGAACGCGACTGCTTCCGGCGTGAACAATTCGGGGTTCCCGCCTGCAACCGCCAAGCGGTGTTGGATGTAGGCACGGGCCTCGATCTGCGTCAGCGATTCGAGGTGAAAGTCGACCGACACCCGCTGCGCGAATTGAGTCAGTTCGGGGCGCTCGAGTTTCTCCCGCAGCTCGGGTTGACCCACGAGCAGGATCTGCAGCGCCAGATCGCTTTCGGAATTGACGTTGGACAACAGGCGCAATTCTTCGAGGCTGCGCACCGACAGGTTCTGCGCCTCGTCGAAAATGAGCAGTGTGCGGCGCCCCTTGCCGTATTCGCGCACAAAAAAATCCACCAGCGCTTCGTACTGCGCAATGTCGGAATCATCGCTGGGGACTATGCTCAGCGCCGACAAGGCCCAGGGGTGAATGGAGCGAAAGCGCGAGTGCGTATTGCTGATCATGCCCACAGTGATCTGATCGCCGAGCATCCGCAGCAGGTGCCGCACCAGCGTCGTCTTGCCGGAACCGATCTCCCCCGTCAACAAGCAAAAAGCGGCCTGCGATTCGATCGCATACTCGAGCATGGTGAGTGCGCTGGCGTGCTGCCGCGACGGGTACAAGAACGCCGGATCCGGGTTCATCGCAAATGGCTTGGAGATCAGACCGAAGTGACGCTCGTACATGAGGGTTCCGCTAACCGTAGGCGTTGTTGACATCGGAGGCACGGTTGAGCACCGTCCCGACAATCGGCGTCCGGCGCAGCAATTCCATGCAGCGCAAGAGGTCTTCGCGCCGCGTAGATCCTTCAGAGGCGACGACCAGGCCGCATTCGACCAGCGGCAGAAACGCAAGGGCGTCGTCCGCACCCAGCACCGGCGGCAGATCGAACAGCACGATCCGCTCCGGATAACGGCTGCGCAACTCCGACACCAGTTCGCGTCCTCGCGGTCCCGACAAGGTCTCCGACGAGTTGTCGAGCGCGGCGCGCGCCGGCAGCACGACCAGTCGCTCAAACCCTTGCGGATGAAAGAGGCATTGCTCGATGCTGGCGCGGCCCATCAAGACATCGTCCACGCCGACATCCACGACAATGCCCAGACTGTCCGCGATGCTCGGGCGCTTCAGATCGCAGTCGACCAGCAGCACCGTGTGCCGGTGATCATTCGCCAGACTCACCGCCAGGTTGATTGCCGTCGTGGTCTTGCCGTCCTCCGCACCCGGACTCAGGATCGCCATGGAACGCCAGCAGTGCTCACTCAAGCGCTGCAGCACCTGCGTGCGCAGCATCCGGAATGCCGAGCAGGCGGAGTCGGCGCCGGACGGATTGACGATGCGATGGGATTCCAGGATCGCCGGATCCGGCTCGAACACCCGGGTCTTGGTGTAGATGATCGACGTCGCCACCCGGGTGAGGACGCGCGGCTCGACCGGCGGCGACGACTGTGGCGCCGCTTTGGCCGAAACCACGCCTGGCTGATCGCGTTCCAGGCGGGCGAGGTCAAGGGCCTTGCGAATGCGGTCCATGCACTACACTCCAAATCGCCGCAGCAGGCTCAGCCAGAGGATGTCGAGCGGCCGCACCAGAAAATGAACCAGAACGGCCAGTGCGATCAGCGCACCGATCGAGCCCTGCCAGGAATAGCGCAGCACACGCCGGTGCCGGTCGCGCTCCGCGTTCGTCACGATGGGAGGAATCGAGGCGAGAGGCGCAACGTTCAGCAGCCGCCGCATGTCCCTGACGCCACGAATCGAGGGGTCCAAAGAGTCCTTCACCACGGCGGCGGCGGCGCCCGCGCCGAGACTTAGAATCAGTCCCAGCGCGAGAATCATGATCCGATTCGGACTGATCGGCTTCTCCGGCGGCAGCGGTGGTTCGATCATGGTGAAGCGTTCACCCTTTCGTTCGGTCTCCAGGTTCTGCGACACCTGCACGTCGGCCTGCTTGGCGCGAATCTGCTGATACTTCAACTGTGCGTTGTCCAGATCGCGCGCCAGCGCGCGGTAGTCGCGCTCCACGGCCGGCGCCTGTGCCAGACGCCGTTCATAGTCTTCCAGTTTGGCCCGCAGTTCGTCGCGTTTGACCTCCGCACTCTTCTGGTCGACGCCGAGCGCATCGAGCTGGCCTTTGACCTGTATGTAGACCGGGTTGTCGGCATGGGATTTCTCATGCACATCGACACCGCCCGAAGGCTGCGCCAGGACCGCCTTCTGCAGCCCTTCCACCACGCGCGTCAGCCGGATGACATCCGGATGATCGGGCGCGTACTTCTCGCTGGCGCGCGCCAACTGCGCCTTGGCTTCGTCAAGCTGGCGTGCAACGTCACTGGTGTTGTCATCAGAGGTCACCTGCTTTTCCAGTCCGGCGATCTCCCGTTCGGAATTGACGATATCGGGATGTCCCGGCGCGTAGCGCGCCTTGTAGCCCGCCAGCATCGACCGCAGCGCCTTGAGCCTGTCTTCGGCGCTCATCACGCGCTGACCCGTGTCGGAGAACACTTGCGAGGTCGGGTTGATCTGCGCCAGCTGCGCTTCGAGCAGCACTCGCTGGGAATCCAGCGAGGCGATGCGGTTCTCGGCGTCGCGCAATTCCAATTGAGTGCGGTCGGTCACCTGCATGTTCAACTGCGCCAGCTCCGGCAGCCGGTCCTGATGCTTTTGCTTGAACTCGGCCAGCGCCTTGTCCAGTTCCACGATGCGCTCCTGTTGACGCTTGGCTTCTTCCGCAAAAAATGTCGCGGTCTGCTCCGCCATCTGGGTTCGCGAGGTGAGGTTCTCGTTCAGATACAGCGAGGTCAGATCGTTCGCGACTTTCAGCGCCAGATCGGGCGAGCGGTTTTGATAAGAGATGCTGAATGCGATGGTGGCCTGGGTGGGCCGGCCGCTGCGCGGATCGATGACATCAGCGCTGATCATCCGCAGCGCGATGTCCTCGCGCATCTTCTGCAGCAGCACTTCGCGCGGCTTGGACTGCCGCATGTCCGGATACAGGTCATAGCGCTCGATCAGCGACAGCAGATTTTGCGTGGTCATCACGCGCTGACTGATGACCTGAACCCGTTGATCGGCGAACGAGGTGATCGCAGAGCGCACGAGCTCCTGCGGTATTTCCTGCTGCTCGATCAGGATCGTCGCGCCTGACCGGTAGGTGGGAGGCAGCAGCAGCGCCAGCAATATCGCCAGCAGCAGACAGAGGCCGCCGGTAAGAAAAAATATCGCTCGACGGCGCCAGTAGCCGCGCAGTTTGTCGCGCAGGTCAGCGCTGCCCTCGTTCAATGCGGCTGATGGCGCGGACGCGTTCATCAGTTCAGATCCATGCGGCCGAACTGCCGCGTCACTTGCAGGCTGACCCCGTTCGAGTCGGCATTATAGGTCGATTCACTCAGGCGCTGGCTGACGCGGGTTGCGCGCAGCGTGATCATCCAGTCAGGCGTCCAGTGCCAATCGGTTGAAATCTCCCCGACCAAGTAGCGGCGGTCCGACACGCGAAAGTTTCCCAGCGGATCCAATGCGCGGTGAGCGCTGCTGCTGGCGGAGAATGTCCATCGCTCGGAGTATTGATAGGTCAGCACCGCGTCCACCGAGTCCTGCCGGGACAGGAAGGCAAAGCCGCTCGGTCGCAGCGCCCGCGAGGCGCCGGCAGAAAAGAACAGCGACTCACCGCGCCGCTGCAAATGGACGGCGTATACCGAACCCTTTTGTTTGGTTTCCATTTCGCCGAGAAAAAACGGACCGAAAAAGTATTTCTGGCGATTGCGGGACTGCGAATAGCCCGCGCTGGCAGACAGGCTCCACAGCTCGCTGATTTCCCGGTCCAGACCGAGCTGCACATTGTAGTCCTTGCTCGAGGTGATGCCGCTGAGGGAGTTGTATCGCCCGGCGCTGCTCAGAAGCCGCACGGTGTCGCGCTCGGTGATGGCGTAGCTGAGGGAGGGGGCCATGCTCACATACTTGTAGTCGATCAAGTTGGTAAAGACGGCTCGCTGGTCATACGACACGCGAGACCAGCCTAGGTTCAGCTGCACGGCCGCCCGGGCGCTCAGTGTCCGCTGCCAATCCAGCCCCGCCGCGCGCGTGTCACGGCGGACGCCGACGCCGCGATCCGACTCCCCGCCGTTGTAAAGCGAGGAGTCGCGCGCAAACTCGCCATTCAGCGTAAGGGAGCCGCGTTCACTCATGAACTGAGCGGTCGAATCCGCGCGCAGATAATTCGAGGCCAGCGACGCATAGCCGCTGCTGTTGCTATAGCGGGCGCTGGGACTGAGCGTGAAATGCAGCGTGTCCAGATCATACCGCAGCGGTGCATCCAGCAGCAGCGCGCCATTGTTCTCCGACTGGATGTCCGTAGGGCGCAGGCTCGGATTGGACGAATACTCGGTGGCGAGTCCGATGCGCGGCTCCATGCTCAAGGGGCCGGCGGCGGCGATGCTGCCCGCCAGAAGTCCCCCCAGTGAAATGGCGACCGGCGCTTTCACGGCACGACAACCGTGTCCCCGCTTTGCAACAAGACGTTTTGCTCCAGATGTTTGCCCTTGGCCACGTCGCCGTAGTGAAAGCGCATCGAGGTCTGACGACTGCCGTCCCGGCGCAGCACCCGGATGCGGCTGGTGTTGGCAAAGGGCGTGGCGCCGCCGGCAAGGCTCAGGGCCTGCAGCACGTCGATGGGACGGTTCAAGGCAAAATCGCCAGGCCGGTTGACTTTGCCGATGACGAACACCCGATTGCCGGCAGCGGATTTCACGGCGACGGTCACGACCGCGTCGGGGACGAGCTTGCGCACACGCGTTTCCAGCTCCAGGCGCAGTTCATCGGTGGTGTGACCGGCGGCCTGCACGTCGCCGGCAAGGGCGAAGGAGATCCCGCCATCGGGACGTATCAGCACTTCGCTCTGCAGATCGGTTTCCTTCCACACCACGACCTGCAGAATGTCGCCCGGCTGCAGCTTATAGCCGCTGGAAACGGCCGGTGAATCGGCGTGACTTGCGGTCACGGATAGAAGAAACATGACAAATACATGACGAACATGTTTCATCACAGACACCGTGTCGCTTTTCGGTTGCATGAGGCCCGCTTCGTAGATTGTGGCGGGCGCTAGTTTAAAGAGCGTTTATGAGAGTTTCATTGCAAGCGCGTACAAAGCGAGGACAGATGTAGTCGCCTGGCCGGCGCTCCAGCGCCGGCCAGGCGAGAGATTCGCCAAAGCCCTCAGGCGCTGCACATGGCGGACGCCGGCTCCAATCGGTGCCGGCGCTGCCAGGCCAGCAGACCCAGTCCCGAGAGCAGCAGAGCCAGCGAGGTCGGCAAGGGCACCGGCACCACATCGTAGGGCTGGAATTCGATCTTCATTGCGTAGACACCAATGTTCAGCGGTCCCTGCGCCGTGCCAAACCAGTGGGCAAAGATGCTGCCCTTGCCCACTTCAAAAGTGGCGGTGCCCTCCCCCATTTCCGGGGCGAGCAGGCCGCTCGCAGTGGTCAGGATCATATTCAAGTTCGACAGACGCTCCGGCCAGGTGATGTTCGACAGAGTGACCGTCAAGGTGCCCGGCGTGTCGATGTCGAAGGACTGCACGAACGACTGCTGGCCCTTCAAAAATCCGGAACTGTCGAACAGCACCTGCGACGCCGCAGCCGGTCCCGCCGACGCGGCGATCAACCCGGCCACGCCGAGCAATGCAAACAACACACCCTTGATACTCATCTTGACTCCTCTCAAAACGAAAACGCAGCCTCAGGCCGCCGGACGCTGACCGACGCGAATCTCCGAATCGGCAATGGACTTGACGTCGTTGCCCCTCGGTTCCTCGTGGCGGTAAACATATTTGTCATACAGATAGTTGCGCAGCGAACGGGCGGCCGGCAGGGCCTCAGGCGCCGGACCGTTCCCGTCCTTCATGCGCATCACCAGGTACTGCTCCCGCAATCCGCTCATGGCCAGCAGCGCGATGTCATCGCGATCCACCCGCAGCTCATCGCCGGCGTGCTGGTTGATGATGCTTTCAAGCCGGTAGGCATCCAGCTCGAAATAACGGATCAGCTCGTCGCCGGACTCCACCAGCACGGGCAGCAGATTCCGGCCGTTGATCGCCTCGTCGCAAAGCGGTGAATTACGGCCGAGCATCGACTTGATGGCGTATCGGATGATGTCCGAATCCCGTACGCCGAGCCGCTTTGCCATTCTCTTGACGTTTCTAACATCGGTCTCGCCGAGCCGAATCGACACGGCTTGTTTTCGCTGCTCGATCACAAATACCTCACTTCAGTGGACTATCGAACGTCGCTCGTCACACGCGACATGATGAATCGTAAGGAAAAAGTATTGCCTGTGAATGGCACTAATATGACGTTTTCAACATAATGAGCTGCGGATGATCGACACGATGCGCAACAAGGCGCGGACGATGGCGGTTGAAACGTGGGAAACGGGACCAAAGCAGCAGGCCGGGAGGTTGCTGGGGTTTCAAATCATCCGTGTTGGTCGTGCGCGGTGTGTTCGGCGCCCGGAGCTGGACGCATGCGATCAGCAACGCGTCTTCAGAATATTATCAGTGGGTCCTCGAGCAACGCTTTTGCGTTGCTCGCAAGCGTCCCGCCTATGGCCAGGCGATCAAGCCGCGATCAGGGCTTTTGCTTCTTGACGCGCAGCTCCAGCGCCCGCGCGCGATACTCATCGACCAGATTGTTGATGCGCGTGCGGGTTATTCCGGTGAAAGGTTCCGCAGCGCTGGCTTTGGTGAACAGGCCCACGTGCGAATAGCGGTTCAGCACGTCATTGCTGATCTCATAGAGCTGCAGGTTGTTCTCCGCGCAGGCATCGAATGCGGCATTGCGCTCACTCAGCTCCCGGCGAGCCGTATTGCGATCAGTCTCGACTTCCTTGAGATTCTGGGTGGTCTCGCGGTAGCGCGACACCAGTTCGGTCATGCGCTGCCTGGACTGCTCCAAGCCTTGTTCAGCTGCGATCTTCGCATTGGTTGCCTGTGTCAACGCCGCGGAGGAACCTCCGGTGTTCCGCTTCAACGCATCGCGCTCCTTCTTCATTGCCGCGGCATCGGCTTTTGCCGCGTCCAGATCCTTCTTCATTTGCGCAAGCTGGGTTTGCAGTGAGGTTTTCTCCGCTGCCAGTTGCTGATACTGCTGCATCATCTTCTGCGACTCTCCGCCGCCACTGCGTTGAGCCTGCGCCGCTGCGGCCCCGGTGATGATCAACCCGGATATCGCCATGGCCACAGCCGCCAAGTGATTACGCCTCATAGGGATGCCGCCTAGAATTGAGTATTCAGATCGAGTTGAACGGTATCGAGGCTCAAGGGCGCGCCGTCGATTTCATTGCCGCTCTGGTAGCGAAGCCGCATCCACACGCGATTCGCAAGACCGTAGTCGCCGAGCAGGTAGAAGCCGCTGGCGTCGGTGCCGCCGCCGTGAAAATCCGAATCGGTGAACGCGTCCAGAACCGCGTCGCGCTCGACGTACCGGTAGCCTAACAGCCCCCGCCAGGATCCTGCGCTCATCACCTTGGGATAGCCGAAGCTGACCTCCGCCTGATAGCCCTTGGTACGCGCATCGACGTTGAACCCGGTCCGCTTCAATACGTCTGCGCTCTTGAATCCGATGTTCTTCACCGCATCCATGGCAATGCCCAGGGAATATCGGCCGATCGGCAGATCGTAGTTGGCGGAAATATTGATCAGCCGAAACTTGGAAGCCAGGGCGAAGAGGTTCGTCGTCACGTCGTTGTCGTTGCGGATGTCGAACAACGTGTTGCCGATGCGAAGAAACTGGGGCGCGGTGTAGTCGAGGAAGTTCGTGTTGAAGGCGTTCTTTTGTCCTTCCACGTGCCTGAAATCGTAATACGCCGCGGCGAGATTCAGCCGTTGATCCTCCCCAAAGCGCAGACTCGTTCCGAGCTGCGCGCCGATCAGCATTTTATCCCGGGACGACAGTTCGACCTCCTGAACCGGAAGCGCGCCGACGGTCAGAAATACATGGGACTGGTCTGCGCTCTGGTCGCCGAATCCGTACCGGCCGGTCACCGCCACACCTTCAAAAACAAGGTTCTGGTGGTAAATCAGATCGGTCGGCGACAGCCACGGGTTGGCGATGCGGCCACCGGCGGCCGACAACCAGTTGAACTGCTGTTCTGTCCGCTCATCCAGCCGGATGTAGAGCTGATCGACGCCGATGGTCGAGCGCGCACTCGTCGTGCCGAGCGTCTGCTGCTGCGATCCCGGATCCGTGGTATTGCCTGTTGCCAGACGCAGGCCGGCCTTGATGGTGCGGGTAAGGTCGGCTTCGACGCCGAACCGGGCCCGCGCCCGCAGCCGCAGCCGGTCCTCGCTTACGTTCAAGAATGCACCGGCGCCGGCTTTGTCGATGCCGCCCTTTGCATTGACGTTGAAGAAGTCCAGGTAGTAGTTCGGTTGATTGTCGTTGGAAAACAAAATGCCCTCGGCGCGCAGACGCATATCGCCGATGACTCGTATGCGCGACAGCCAATCGGGCATGGCGCCTGGAACTCCCCACTTTTCCGCCTTGGCTTCCTTGACCACATCGGCAACCACGGCGGGCTTGATTTCCTCGGCGACCTGCTTGCTGATTTCGTCTTTGACGATTTGAGGCACGTAGGGAACCCGCACCGCACCCGCATCGGTCTTGGCCAGGGCGGCAGCGTCGGCGGCGGCCTTGTCCTGGGCAAGCTTGACCATCTGGGCCGCCTTCTCCCGGGTGATCACGCCCTGCTCGACCAAGCCCTGCAGCAGATTGATGACGGTATTGCGCAGTTCTTCCAGCGACTGGCGTTCGTCTGCCGCCATGGACGATGCAAGAGGCGCGACGGCAAGCGCCAGCGCGGCGAGGGTTGCATTCAAACATTTGCCCATGAACATGCTCATCGATCTCCTTGCCTTCCCAAACTTCTAAAGTCGCGAAACGATTTTCAGACTGACCGGCTGCGGCATTTCCAACGGCGGCGCATCGCTCATGCGCGTCAGCGCGGTAAGCGACGCCTCGATGCGCTGATCCAGTTCACGGTTGCCAGTCGTGCTGACCAGCTTGACCTCCCGGATTCGTCCGTCGGATTCGATCCAGACGCGCACCGACACGGAAAACTTCTTCGAGCCGATCTTGGAATCCGCGCTCAACCGCTCGACGACGGCATCCTTGAGGCGGTTCGTGTACCAGGCAAACGCCGCATTGCCGCTGCCGCCCACGAGATCGCTTCCGCCTTTGCGCGCGGCAAGTCCGAAAGCATCGCCGCCGGCGGCGCCTTCCGCATCCAGCCCCAGTTGCTCCTGCGGCGCCGGCTCATCCGTGGGAGCGGGCTCGGGTTCATCCTTCGGCAGCGGCTCTTCGGTCTTCTCCGGCGGCGGTGGCGGCGGCTTGATGATTTGCACGATCTGCACCTGCCGCTGCGCCTTCTTGGTCTTGCCGGCCATCATGGTGTGAACGAACCAGACGAATCCGGCGATCATCAGCACACCGAGCAATCCACCGATGATGAGCGGTGCCTTGCGACGCCCGGTGGTCTTGGCGGCCATCTGTGCGCGCTACTTGACGATGCGTTGGGTCACTAACCCAAGTTGCGTGATCTCCAGCCGCCCGATCACATCCAAGACATCGACCACCCGCTGATACGGAATGCTGGAGTCGGCCTTGACCACGACCGGCAGCGCCGGATTGGCCGCCTTGTACTGCCGCAGCAGATTTTCCAGTTCCGGCAGACTGACCGGGTAGGTGTCCAGGTACATCGTGCCGTCGGCGGTGATGGTGATGGCCTTGGTCTGCGGCTTGGCCAGCGAGGGGGTGTCACTCGCCTTCGGAAGATTCACCTTGATGCCCTGCACCGAGGCAGTGGTCATGATGATGAAAATCACCATCAGCACATAGGCGAGGTCCAACATGGGTGTGATGTTGATGTCGTCGTAGACATCCTTGTCGCCGCTGTCGATTGATCCGGACACGTGCGCTGCGCCTAGCTGTACTGCTCGGCCAGGCGCGTGACGAACTCATCGACGAACACGCGATTGTCGGCGCTGATGGACTTGATGCGCGAGTTGAGCCAGTTGTAGCCGAATAGCGCGGGAATCGCCACCGACAGCCCGGCGACCGTCGCCGCCAGCGCAGCCGCGGTGCCCGGCGCAATGGCGTTGACGTTGACATCGCCCGACAGTGCGATGGCGGCGAAGGTGATCATCACGCCGATGACCGTGCCCAACAGCCCGAGGAAGGGTCCGCCGGAAATGGCGATGGTGAGCAGCACCATCTGGCTCGACAGACTTTGTTGCAGGCGCGTCATTGACGCATCCATGGCGGCGCGGATGGCGTCGATCGACTGATGCGAAAGCACCTGGACGTGCTGCGCGCTGACAGTCTGCCCCGAAACGCGCTTGTGGAGTTCACGCACGCCGTGGTGATACAGACGATACAGCGTCGATGCGCCGTATTTGTTCTGGTCGCCGGCGAGCGAGGACATGGTCGGCGCGTCGTCGAGATCATCCTCAGCCTCGGCGACCGGAGTGTCCAGCGCCGCCGCATCCCCGCTCAGGCGCCGGTAATCTTTCAGAAACGAGGCGTTCGCCTTCTCGACCTTGCTCAGAAACATCGCCTTGACGAACATGATGACGAGCGCGATCACGAGCATGGCCATGCAGATGCCGATGACCACCCAGCCATCGACGGTGAGATTCTTGGCAATGGTGACAAAGTAAGAATTCTGGCTGCCGCCTTCCTTCTGGCCATCGACGCCATACACCACCAGGTTCGCATCCATCCCCTGGGCGCGCGCGGACGCCTTGATCCAATCCGCGGAACGCACGGTTTTGGACACCTGCACCTCGTCGAGGTCGCCGGTCAGGAACTTGGCGCCGTTCGAAGCGCCCACTGTCAGAACGCCGCCGATTTCCTGCAACGTGACCGGTGCGCTGCTCGCCGCGACGCCATCGACATACAGCGTCAATTTATCCGCGCCCGCCGTAACGGCCACGTGGTGCCATTGGCTCATTGCCAGATCAGTGCTCTGGGTCACCATCACCGGCGTGCCGCCGAAGACGGCCCGCGCGGTCAGCTTCGATCCCTCGACTTCCAGCGCCAGTTCCTTGCCTTGATCAGCCAGCGAGAACACCGTCGCCTGCTGCGCCTGTTCGATCCGCAACCATGCGGAAGCCGTGAGACCTTGATTCGGCAGAAGCCGCAGTGAGGCCGTTGCCGGCACGGTGATGCTTTCCTTTCCTGAAAACTTCGCGCCGCCGGCGATCAGTCCGGCCGGAACCAGCGCCGCGCTTGATGTGCTGGGGTTGTTCTTGTACGCCGTGAGGTCGGCGGGTGCGCCTGCGCCGTCACTGAAGGACAGCACCAGAGCCTGCGAGGCATCGTAAGTACCCGGCGCGTCCGCCGCTGCGGGTGCATCCGGGTTGCCATAATAGGCATATATCTTGTCGGTCTTCGAACCGCCGGTGATCTGCGGCACGCGGACCCACAGCAAGGCCATCTGATTCTGCGCGTCGAATTTCTCAAAGTGGTATTTCAGCGGCGTTGTGTCGTCGCCCGCGACGATCCGAAAGTCCGAACCATCGGGCTTGGTGTCGTTGAAATAGCTGAAGTTCGCCAGCGACAGGCGGATCAGCACCGGCACGTCCACGGGCGTGCCCGCGACGTCGGCGGCGGCGGGCGAGAGGTCGAAGCTGACTTCCTTGCGGAACTTCCAGTCATTGCTCCACCAGGAACCGGCCACGGCGACCGCGGGGGCCAGAACGCAAGCGAACAGGATTTTCGTGCCGATTTTCATCGTGGGGATTCTCAAGGGTCAGCGTGATAGTTTTGTTACAAGGCCAGCCACGCCAGCCAATGACGGCGCGGAATCAGCGCTTCTGACGCTTCAGACACTCCGCATCGTCGGGCTTGCAGTTTTCTTCGCCCAATCCGGTGACGAACACGTCAAGCCAGGTCATGGCGTTGTCGGCCAGCGGCGATTCCTTCTTTTGCTCACCGGCTCCGAGCGAATCCTGGGCCGCATTGCTCGCGCCCGCCGCGGTGCTGGCCGCGCCGGCGAGGCTCGCCCCCAATCCGCCCGTATCGACCGGCACGCCCACCGAAGTGCCGCTGACCGTGATGTTGTTGGCGCCAAGAACCGCGGTGGCGCCGATGGTCAGATTGCCGGCAACGATGCCGGCATCGCCCGCGTTGACCACGCCGCGCGGTGCATACAAATCGACATCACCGGGCTCGCGTCCAGCCGATGTCGCGAGCGTTTGAATGCCGCTGCCGGACAGCGCCGCCGGGAACACGACATTGACCTGGCCCTGGGAGTCGACGGTGATGGTAGGCGGCGGCGCGGAGATGGCAGTCTTCGCGCCACGACCCGCGTCGATATCGGCCGCCGTCGACCACACGAGAATATTGCCGCCGTCGGAGGCGAAGGCGCGCGACTCGTTCACTTGGAAATTGCTGTAGCTCACCGAGTTCAGGCTGCCGGTGGATTGAGCCACGAGGCCCAGTTCCGACGGCTTTTTGCCCAGTCCAAATGCTGAGGGCGGCGTCGCCAATCCAACGTTGACCTCACCGCCCGGCGCGAGCAGGTCGATGTCACCGCCATCGAGGGTGTAGATGCGGCTGAAGAACAGGCGGATGTCGCCCGCGTAGCGGTTCTTCTCGCCCTTGGCCGAATCCGGATTGGAGCCAGGGAACAAGGTCTCCAACGCAAGGAACGAGCGCGTGTAGTCGCCGTTGCCCAGTCCCGCCTGCGCAGCTACGCGACCGCCGGCCTTCAGTTCATCGAACAGAATGTTTTCGAGCAGCGCTCGCTGATCGGTGCGGCTGAGCAGCTTGAACCCACCCAACGCTGCGGCTTTGCCGGCCGGAGCGGCGCCGGACTCGCGCGTCATGTACTCAATCAGCGCCTTGTCGTAGAGACTGCCTTTCTGCAGATACCTGTCGATGAAGGCGTCGTAATCCGGGTCGTTGCCGGCCAATCCGGCCAGCACGCTGATGTCCGCGCCCTTGTCAGGAAGCGCGCGATTTCTCAGCTGCCCCTGCGTGACCAGACCGCTGGAGGCCTGCAGGTTGACATCGCCGCCGGCGATGACCTCGAGCCGCCCCGGACCATCCACCGTCACGCCGCCGCGCGCCGCCAGCACGCCGCCACTCTGGCTGCGGCCGATCAGATAGGCAAAGTCGCGTCCTGCGATCAGGCTCGACACATCGTTGGCGGTCAGATTCTGAATCTGTGCCGTGAAGTTCACGATGTCCCGGCCCGCCACGACTCGCAGCGGCTTGGGCGCATACAGCAACCCCTGCTTGCCGGCGAATTCGGTCTGCATGGTGACATCGCCGTGGGCGGCGACGATCAGCACGGGATTGTCATCGAGGCCGGTGGCCGGCGAATTATGGACAGGCGTCGCGGCATTGAAGCGAAGATCCGAAGGCGTTGCCGAGGACAACAAAGCAACCACGTCATCCAGCGTGGAGGCCGGGCGAGCCGGCGTCGGCAGCGAGGTGATCGCCGCATCAGAGACCAGGATATCCAGCGCACCGGTCTTGGTGAACAACTCCAGGGCGACGTTTTCACCCGCCAGCAATCGCAGATTGCCGGTGGGCGAGGGCCACAAGGACATCGAACCGCCGATCCGCAGCGATCCGGTGAACGCGGTCGCATCAAGATTCGGCGGCAGGACCTGCAGCGCGGTCAGATTGCGCGGAGAGAAGCTCGGGTAATCGGGAAACCGGTTCAGCAACAGCGATTGATCGGTGCGAAAATCCAGCTGGCCGGCGATGCTCGAGAGGGACACTGCGCTGCGATCAGTATAGGTTGAAAAATAGGTCCGATCGCCCGGATCCAGGGTCAGTGAAACGTCGATCAGCGTCGGATTCACAACGGTCGCAATGCTCAGACCGCGCACGGCATCCGCACGCAGCATGCCTGCACCCAGAGCCAGCACCGGCGCCAGGTCATTGCCGCCGGTCAGGCTTGCCGACGCGCCGATCCGGTCTTGCGCGAAAATTCTCGATACGCCGACATCGGAATAAAATGTGCCGCCGAGCAAATCGCGCCCGGCCGTCACGTTCAGATCGCCGCCACCGGTCACGATGTAGCGATTCTGCGCAGGGTCCACGCCGCCGACCTGGCGTCCGATCGAGGGCGTGGCGGCGGCCACATCGATGACGTCGCGCCCCGCGGAAACCACCACGTTGCCGCCGCCGAGCGCCGCAATGCCCTGCTCGAATCGATCGAAGGCAACCGTCCAGGCGGTCGTCGTCGGCACGGTGGCGAACGCCCCCCCCGAACGCCACAGCCAATCGGTGAACAGCTCCCGGCTTTGAGGCCCGATCACATCGCGGCCCGCGGCAAGACTGATGTCGCCGCCATTCGTCGGATAGGCCAGATTGTTCAAACCGCCCACCGACTGATCGTTGCCGATGGTGACGCCGGGGCCGGCGATGCCCGCCGTGTAGATGACCGAGGCTTGATTGCCGAACACGACGTCACTCGCCGCGGCGATGTCGATGCGCCCGGTGCCGGTGCGGATCATGACCGGCGCGCCGATGCCGAATCCGCCGGCGAAGGATTGTCCCGGCGCCAGCTTCACGCTGCCGGTGTCATTCGCGGCCGCCTGGTCAGACGTCACCAAGGGATTGGCGGCGGTCAGGTCGGCACCGGCCGCCAGCCGATAGGACCAGGACGGACCCGCCTGCGAAGGC
The DNA here is from genome assembly GCA_025357635.1 of Pseudomonadota bacterium. Taxonomy (GTDB): domain Bacteria; phylum Pseudomonadota; class Gammaproteobacteria; order Steroidobacterales; family Steroidobacteraceae; genus TMP-86. The sequence goes on along the minus strand of JANXOV010000014.1, from coordinate 9,739 downwards.
AGCTGAAAACTGCTCAGATCCTGGTTGATCGATGCGAAGCCGTCGCTGAGCGAGTGATCGACATACAAATCACCGCCCGCGCGCAGCGTCAAAGCGCCGGGCTGACCGGCGAAACGCCAGTCGTACAGATTCCAGTCCGATGCCAGATGCATATCGCCGGCCGATGTGATTTCGAGTCCTGAGACCAGCGCATACGATGCATCCGATGAATGACCCAATGCGGCCAGAATCGTTGCCGCGCCGTTCTGAAAATTCTGCGCCTCCGAAAACCACGGATTGCTCAGATCCGCCAGTGTGTTCGCAGAGCCGATCTGACCATCCGCAAGCGCATAGGTCTCATAACCCTCGATGGACACCTGGCGCCCACCCAAAATCCTGCCGTCAAGCCGCAACGCATCGTTGCCGGCGTCGCCGTCGAGCAGCGTGGATATCGAAGTGCGAGGCAGGCGCAGATACACGCGGCCCCCGGGAGCCGCAGCAGGATCGGCAAGCGCGGTGCCGCCGACGTCGATCGTGGACTGGGATCCCAGTCCGATGCTCGTCGCGGAAAACAGTTCGACTCGGCCGCCTGAGACATTGGCGTCGGTCGCGCGCGCATCGATTGAACCGGAGACCGTGATCGGGCCGCTGGCGCTGAGCCCGACATAGCCGCCGCGCGGCGATGACGCGTTGACCTTGCCGGCGATGTCGATCGCGCCCGCATCGGCGGTCAAACGCAGCGACGACACTCGCAGCGAATCGGCGGCATCGATGTTCAGGTCGCCGGGTCCGGTCAGCCGCACGTTCCAATCGCCGGTGAAACCCCCGCTCGCAAGGGTTGATTTCGTCGCGGCAAAATCCAGGGCTCGGGCGGTGATCTGCACATTGGCGCCATGAGCGTTGGCCGCGGCGCCTCCGCGGGCCGCGCCGCTCAGATTCACGGTCGATTGCGGCGCGAGCAGCCGCAACGTCCCTGCAGATGCGTTGCCGCCGCCGCCGGATACATCGACCTGCGAGCCCGAAGCCAGAGTCACGCCGCCCGAGTCTGCCTCAAGGGTTATCGTGCCGCCGTTCGCACCCAGCGTCAGCTGATCGAACACCTTGGCTCTTCCCGCCGCATCCAACACCGTGGCGCCGCCCAGACTGAGATCCGCTCCGGCGCCATTGGCCGTCAGCGCGATCTGGCCTGCAGGCACGGAAATCCGCGCCTCGCCGCTGATGCGCTGCGCGGATATTGCCAGCCTTCCGCCAAGATCATTGGTCGGCTGAGCCAGGCCCGCCGCCGGCAATGCCCGCAGAGACACATCGGCATTGGAGTGGATGGCATAGTCAACGCCCGAGCCCGTCGTGAGCCATGCCGCGGCCAGCGACAGATCCCCGTCGGTCAGCAGCGAACCGGAGTCTGAAGGCCGGAAGGTCTTGTCCGCCGACACGGAGGTTGTCTCAAATCCATCAATGACCATGTTGCCGCCCGCGTCAATTTCCTTGGCGTGAATGGTCAGTTCGCCCGAGTTCAAACCTGTGACCGGGGCAGCGGATTGTTTCGCGCCGACAAGGTGAAGGGTATCGGCCTGCAGACGCGCTGTGACCGAGGCCGATGCGGCCTGCAGCAGCGGCGTCGATAGCGTCACGTCGCCGCCGCTCAGATCCGCTCCTGCAAAAAGATCGATGCTGGAGCGGCCATTCAAGACACGGCTCGAGACCTTGGAGGTCTGCGCGGCCGCCGGGTCGTAGACGATGCCCGAGAAGTCCGCCGGCGCCGTTCCGATGGCGATCTTCGGCGCCGACAAGGACAACGCACCGGTCACGTCGAACACGACTTTCGAATCCGCGCTGATGCCCGCATCGACCAGCACCGAACCGCCGCTCGAAATCGTGGAGCCTTGCGCGAATTCGACCAAACCGGCCCCGCTGCCGGCCGCACCGCGTTCGACTGTCACCTGTGGCCCCGAGGAAACCCGCAGCAGCGAAGAATTCGTGTCCAACCCGATGGTCTTGGGCTGGCTGCCGCTGAAAGCACCGCTGGATGAAACCGTGGCGCCGTCGTCCAGCTTGAGCGAGTCCTTCGCCACCAGGATCACGTTGGCGCCGGTCAACTGCGTATTGGCCGCAACCTCGACCGCGCTTGCCGTCACGTCTATCACCGGCCCCGTCCCGGTCTGACGCTGCTGCCCGCCCAGCAGGACGGTCTGCGCGCCGAAGCTCGCGAGCCGGTCGACGGACACCGCGACATAGCCGGGCAATGCGGCTGCGGGATCGTCGGTGATGATCAACTTGTCGCTGGACAATTCCAGCGATGCACCGCGCCCGGTGGAGGCGACGGCGGCGTTCAATGTCGCATCCAAGGTGAAGAGTCTGGAGGCAATCAAGCTGACGGACCCGGCGTCGTTTGGCAATGCAAACGATGCGCCTGCGGCGGATCGGCCGGCGCCGCTGCCGAAGAACTCGGTTGCCTTCGAGGTCGTGTACTTCGCCTCGGTCAGCGCCACGGTGCCGGGCCGGATTATGAAGCCCGACGTGCGCGCGCTGAGAATGTCGGTGCCGGCAATGGCCGTGCGTCCGCTCACAATGATGCCGCCGCCAAGCACGGGCGTCGTCTGCCCCGGCGCCAGATCCTGATACCCGCTCACGCTGCTTACGAGGAAGGCGCCAGGCAGCAGCGCATAGCGTGCGGGCAACAGCGTGTATACGCCGGCGGCCAGCCCGCCGCCGCTCGACAATGCGATCTGATCGCCTGGCCGCAGTGTCGAGCCAATCGACTCGTGCGGATCGAACGGCGCGTAGGTGAGGTTGAGACTCGGAACGATGGCGAATTGGTTTGGCCGGATCGATGGATCGAGAATGTCCTGCGTGCCGCCCGGACCCTTGATGAATTCGTATGCCAGCAGGTCGCCGCCACCGGATACATTGATCTTGCTGCCCGCGGCGAGATTGATGGTCTCACCCTGCAAGGAGATGTTCTGGGAGGGCAATGCGGAGCCGGTCGCGCCGTACACACGCGTTCCCTGATCCAACACGTAAACCCAATCCAGGCCGCCCTGGGTTTGGCCGAACGGAACGGTTTTTCCCTCCAGCGAGGTCGACAGGATGCTGCCGGACAGCGCATCGATCTGCGGCGCCTTGAGCGTCAACTGACCCAGGGGCGCGCGCAACGTTCCACCGTGAATGATGTGCGAGGCCGACAGGCTCAACTTGCCGCCGGCAGAAAGCACATCCGCGGCGGCGCCCGGCGCCTGCAAGGTAGACAACGTTCCCGTCAATCCCGACACATCGATCGAGTAGTTTGACAAGGTCGAGGGGTATATCTGCCGCGCGCTCAGAGTCAGCTGGTCTGCGGCCCGCAGAGTGCCCAGATAATCCGCAGCGCTCAGCGAGAACACGCCGCGGGCGCGAATATCGCCGGCGGCGTCAAGCCGGGTCTGCGACAGGTTGGCAAGACTGATGTTGCCGATCAGATCGATGAAGTCAGCATTCACCGCCAGCTTGCCCGCACCGCCACTCGCCGCGTCGACTTCCTGGCTGAGCAGGTCGCCGGTTCCGAGACTGACGTAGGCGGCCGACAGTGAAGCGCTGCCGCTGCCGAGAACTCCGATCACGGGCGCATCGATCGCCAGGCGCGCATGCGGTGCGATCGACACTCCCGACTCGAAAAACACGCGCCCGGAACCGGCGCGCTGCTGCTCCGAGGTGACGGGATCCGTTACATAGATATGCCGCGCCGCCAGACTCACCGTGTCGAACCCGCCGTGGGCAATCGTCCCGGCGGAAATTCGTGCAACGCCATTTAGAAACGCCGGAACGTCGGTGCCGGGAGCCACAATCACCGGAACGGATGCGGCGCTCACCAGCACGGTGCGATCGCCCACCGGATAGCCATTGGTGGGGTCACCTTTGCGCTGCGTGGCGTCGAGGGTGACCGACAAGGAACCGCCGGCATTGCCCGGCAACCCTGCGCTGCGAGCCAGCAACTCGCCGTCGAGCTGCATGCCCTCGGCGGCAAACAGCGCGATCGAACCGCCATTGGAGCCCAGATACTGGCGTTCGTATAACCCGAATCCGTTCGGCACGTCGATGGGCGCCTGCGTTCCCGACGCGTCCAACACCGAACCCGGATCGGCAAAAATGTAGCCGCGCTGCGCGCTCACGCGGATGGAGCCTCCATCCAGAACGCTTCCGGTGAGCGCAGTGGGATTGGATTTCGAGGGCTGGTAAAGCGCCTGGCCGGCCACGTCCAACCGCGCGTTGGCGCCGATCCAGATGCCCTGTGAGGAGATGAAAGTCGTTTTCGCGCTGTTGTTGAGCACGAGATTCACCGCACCGCCCGGCGCGCTCACGCTGCCGTCGAAAAAGATGCGCGAGTTGCTGGTCAAGTTGATTTGCGCCAACGGGTCGGCAATGATGCGGGCGCCGCGGTCGAACAGCAGATCGGCGAACTCGAACTGCGTGGGTTGGAAGGCGGCCGTGAGCGACAGGTTCATGGCCCTTCGCTGAAAATCCGGAAGCAGTCCGATGCGGGACAGGTCGCTCATCGCTGTGCCGGTGCGCGCACGCACCGAGGAGTCGAGCAGAATAAAATTCCGCTGCCGAAGCTGCACAGAAGCATCGCCCAGCACTTCCAGGGAGCCGATCGAGGTGGCGAGCGATATCCTGCCGAAGCCCCCCTCGATGAACCAATCCGGCGTCAGCTCCACCTGACTGGCATCCTTGCTGCAGCTCGATGCGGAAATGCAGATTGAATTGGCGAGAAGGCTGAGACTGCCGCCGCCGGCCAGAGCGTAGCCTTGCAAGGTCTTGCCCAGACTCAGTGCCGTAGGGGAAGCGGCATCCCCGGTGCTCGTGCTCAGGGTGATGGATCCTGCGCGGCCCGCAACGACGGCGCCGGAGGCCGTCAGCTGACCGCCGCCGGATACGTCGATGACCCCGCCACTTCCGATCTCCACGGATCCGTTGCTGGCACTGAGGGAGACGCCGCCGCCATTGATGAACAAGGGCGCAGGCATCGTGCCAGAGTCCGCATCCAGCCCGTCGTTCACCCAGCCACCGGTCGCGAGCAGGGAAACGCCGGGAGCAACCCTCAGGCCGGGTGTGGTCGACTCGTCCGCGCCGGTGAAGTCGTTGGTCTGACGCGCTAGTGCGGAAATCGACCCCGACGGTGCGCTGATGCTGCTCTGGATATCGATCTTGCCTGCGGTCAGCGCCACGGAGCCGCCGGCCGGCAAGGACAGATCCACGTCCGGCGCGACCCGGATCGTGCCGTTCGCGAAGGCGTTCAAATTCTGAACGCCGTCGGGCCCGAACAAGTCCGGACGCACGCGGATGCGGGTCAGGCTCGCGGGAAGTTCGGCGCCATCGCTGCCGGCAAAAGCAGTACCCAACACCAGGCCGGGAGCGATGTCAATGTCGGTGGCGAGGTAATCAGGCAGCGACAGATTGCGCGGCGCGCTCGATCCGATTTGCAACGACGCAGCGCGCGCAATCACATCCGACAGTGAGCCGATGACCGAGCCGCTGTTTGTAAAGGCGAGGTTCGGGTCGCGCCGCTGCAACGGCCCGCGCGTCGTCGTACCGACGATCTTGCCGTCCAATGCGGCGAGCGGAGCCAGCACGCTGACGCTGCCCGCGTTTCGTCCCTCGACATAGCCGGCCTCGTAACGGCCCAGCGTGCTGAACCCTTGCACACTCACCTGGCGGGTGACGCCCCAGCGTTGATCGGTGATCGTCTGCGCGTCTTCGATTCCGACGTAGGTGCGATTCGGGTCGGCAGTGCTGATGTCATAGAGCTTGCCATCCGTGCCGCGCAGCTGGCTGGATCGGACATAGCCGCTTTGCCAGTCGATCTGCCCGCCGGAGACATCGAGCGTGGCGCCCTGTCCGACCAGCACCGCGCCCTGAGACTGCAGCTGAATGGTGCCGGCGTTGAGGCTGCGCTCCTGAACGCTGCGGCGGATGTTGGAAATATCGCCCGAGACATCCGCGAGCGGCGTGCCCTGCCACGTCGATCCGTCGGCGCGTGTGCCATAGTTGCGCACGTCGACGTAGACGGGTTGCGAGCGCAGCGGCCCCTCCCGCTGCAGCGGACTGTCCGCCAGCTGGCTGCCGCGCAGCTCGACCCGCAATGAATTTCTTTCCATCGCAAGCGCCAGTGTGGCGCCTGACACGTCCAGTACCGCGCCGTCGGCAATGGACAACACGCTGTCATCCGGCGTTGAGGTCAATTGCTGCGGTGAAAACGCGGGGGTCGGGCTGGCGGCGGCCAGCGCCGTGATGCGGCCGGCCGTCGCGCGCACCTGCGCGCCACTGTCGATACGGATCTTCTTGCCGATGAGATCGACCGAGGACTGCGGCTGCGTGTTGACGTCGACCGTGGTTTCGGTGCTGTTCGTATCCAGCGTGACCGACGTGTTGCTGTTGGCGGTGAGTTCGAGCGCACCTCCCCGCTCCGCCTGCAGCACATTGGCGCTGCCCAGTTGCCGCTCGGCAGTATCGCGCGCCTGCAGCCGTATGGATCCGTTCGCGCGCACGCTGGTGGTGGCCGACACCGTGCCAGCCTGGCGCACGATGGCCCCGGCGAGGGTGACGTTGCCGCGGTCGGCGGATATTTTCGCGACCGTGGAGCTGGCGGCGCCGGTCAGGGTTTGACCGTTGGTCACGGTGCCGCCATCGCCCACTTCGACGAACAGGCCGCGCAGATTCGGATCCGAGCTTGCCAGCAGAAACACCCGCTGACCCGCCGCCAGAATCGTCTGCCCATCGGGGGTTGCGATGCTGCCGGCGTTGGACACTTCCGGCGCGAACAGGAACACCTGTCCTTTGGAGGAATTGATCGTTGCGCCCGACTCCACCCGGACCGCGCCGCCCAGGACCGGATTGCCGTTGGCGTCGACGAAGGGCTGCAAGGCCGGGGCGTTTTGCGAGGCGGCCAGCGCCAGGCCGCTTTGCAATGCCTGCGGGGAAAAATCCAGCGATGAGGCCAGCAATCCGCCGACGTTGATCTGCGCGCCATCGGCAAACACGATGCCGTTCTGGTTCAGCAGGTAGATGCGGCCGTTCGAATTCAACGCGCCGGCAATGCGGCTCGGGTCAGCCTGGAAGATCCGGTTCAATGCGATCGAGGACGCGTCCGGCTGAAGGAAGTTGACGGTGCCGTCTTTGGAGACGTTGAAGCTCTTCCAGTTAAGAATGGCGGAGCCGGAGGTCTGTGTCACGTTCAGCGTGTTGCCCGACAGCACCGCGCTCGCGGAACCCTGACTCACGAAACTGGGCGCAATCGCGCCGCAGCCGCCGGCAACGCACGGTACCGGCAGATCGACCGCCAAGGCCGGGCCGGCCAGCAACCCCATCGCCCAGAAGGAATAGGTGGCACTGCCAAACAGACTTGGAAGAAACCGGATCATGCGGTGCAGACTAGAACGCATAGGTTACATCGAAGTGAATTCGCGAATCCCCCACCCGGGTGTTCGTGCCGGTCGAACGCGGCATCGCCCAATCCAGCGTCGCCGCCGCGCGGCCGAAACCGTTCAACCGCAAACCCGCTCCCCAGCTCGCCAGATCGAAGCGGTTGATCTGGCTCGGCAACGCCTGCAGGATGCGTGTATAGCCACCGTCCACGAAGGCAAAGAAATAGGCGTTGTTCCATCGGCTTCCCAGCAATGGCGCAAGCTGTGGGCTGCGAAATTCCAGTGCACCGCTCAACCCGACGTCACCCAGCGCCTCGGATTCCAGATAGCCGCGCACTGTCTCGACACCGCCGAGAGAGAATTGCTCATTGCTGATCAACGGCTCGTTGGACAATTGCGATCCGAGCTTGGCAAACAGGCGCGTTCCAAACAGAAGCGGCCGTTCGTGCTGCGCGGAAAAGCGGACATAGAAAAAGTTGGCGTGTGCACGGTAGCGCTTGTACTGAAAGTCATCGTTGGAATTGACCAGATGCCGCAGGCCGAAGGTGCTGGTGAGGTTGAAGGCACTGGTGGTCGAATGGGTGGACAGATTCGCCGCATAATTCGCCGACCAGGTGACGTACTTGATCGGCGTCACGTCGGTGCTGCCCACCAGCCGGATCTGATCGCTGAAATCCTTGTAGTCCATCCCGAAGGTGAAGTTCTGCTGATAGGTCGTCGACAGCGGCGGCAGGCTCATGATGTAGCGCGCGCCGTAGATGCGTCCCGCTCCGAGCACCGACAGGGTGCCGACCGCAGCGACGTCGCTGTTCGTGTCGACGACATAGAGGGCAAGCTGTTCGGTCCGGGTCAACGGCATCAGATACGTGGCCGCCAGCACCCGCGTCTGGCTCGGCTCGGACGGCGCCGTTTGATACTGCAGCGACAGGCTGTGGTAGCGCTGAAACAGATTGTCGTAGCTTAAGTTCACGCCGACGCGCGTCTGACTGGTGTTCGCGGTATAGCGGTCGTTCACATCGACGCTGCCGTGAATGGGCAGCGTGTCGGCGACCTTGACGTCGATGTCGACGGTGCCTGGCGTACGACCGGCGCGCAACACCGGCACGACAGTCCGGTCGCGCGTTTCGCGATTGACCGCCGCCATCTGCTCTTGCAGTTGAGCAATGTTCACCACCTCACCTTTCGAAAGCGCGGGCAAGGCGGCACGGATCCTGCCGTTTTCGAAGTAGCGAGCGCCGCTCAGTTTGACGCGATCGATGCGGCCTTCCGTCACCTTCAGACGAACCAGGCCCTCGTTGACGTCCTGCTCAGGGATGTCCACGTAGACAGCGCCAAACCCGCGCACCTGATAGGCCGCGACCAGCGCATCGCGCGCCGCTTCGACGTCCTTGATCGTGCGGTGCTCGCCCAGCGAGGGATACACCGTGCGCTCGACGTCCGACGGGCTCAGCACGGTATTGCCCAGGACGCGAATCTCGAGCAGGTCGAAGGGGGCCGGTTGCGCGTCCACGGCGGCGATCGATGAGCCCGGCAAAGCTATGCACGCCGCAATGACGATTGAAAGAGTGAGTGTTCGCACGGGAGGAAGCGTAGGGGTTGTATGTGACAGAAAAGCGAAAGGCGGCTGCGAACTTTCGCTCGCAGCCGCCTAAATCGACTTCGACTAGAAAAGAAACGATGCTTAGAACGTGTTCCGATCGATCGGGCTCAGCGTCCGCGCACCCGTCCAGGCCGGGTTGCAGTTGTTCGGCGCGCCGCCGTATGAGGCTGCGCGCGTCTGGCTGTTGCTCGGATTGGCAAGTATCGCGGCATGCAATGAGGCCATGCCCTGCGGAACGCCGGCCACGGCATTCGTGGTGGCTATGGCCAGAACGCCGCCCCAGCCCCAGGGATGGTCCTGCAGACCCGCCTTGAGAGATCCTGGCGAACGCAGCGCGGAAAGCAGTGCTTGCGGCACGGCATCCTGCTGAGTCGACAGAATCGGAACGCCGCCGGCGCCGGTGCGCTGCGGGCTGTTCGCGCTGGGCGTGTTGTAGGTGTCTTCCGTGAAGAAGTCATAGGCGCCCGCTACGATATTCTCGTGACTCGGAACCACGCCATCCACCTTGATATGGCGGAAGCGCGCATTTGCACTGTCATTCGCCAGGGTTTCGGTGCTCAGCACGCCGATCGCGTACTGACCCAGGCCCGAACGATAGTCCACACACGCAATCACGTCAACGGAGAGCATTGTCCAATGGGGTTTGAGTCTGAAGCGGGGGGTGTGATTCCAACGGGATATGAGTCTGAAGGGTTGGCTGGGATCGATCACGATGCAAGGCATGGTGATCCAGATGAACGACGAGCAATTTGTAACCCTGGCG
>JANXOV010000167.1 GCA_025357635.1 Pseudomonadota bacterium | reverse complement strand
CTGGCCTTTCCATTCATCAAATCGCCAGACTACATCGACTTCAAGCTGCACATGGAGAAGCGAGGCGTCAAGGAGGCACTCGCTGCGGGCAAAGGCGAATTCACGCGCTGGGACCCGATTTCCAAGATCAATGTCATCGATCAGACGTTTCGTCCTGAGGAAGCGACGCTTTGGCACACGGCCGGTGACCGCAAGGCCATCCAATACGATGGCGGCAATCAGACCAGCTACTTCTACCGGTTCGACGGCGATCTGAAAGGCTTGCGCGCGCAGCTCGATCACGATCTGTCGCGCGTCAACGAGCAGTTTTGGCAGATCAGCGTGCTGGCGGCGGATTATCTAAAGCGTGACACGAACCAGACGGTGTTGATTCTCGGCAGCGCCGGCGGGCAGGAAACCAAAGGCGCATTGGTGTACGGTGCGAGCCATGTCGACGCGGTCGAACTGGTGGGCACCGTCGTCGAACTGGGTAAGGGCCGTTACGCACCCTACATCGGCAATTTCCTCAACGACCCGCGCGTCAATGTACAGCAGGGTGAGGGGCGCAGCTTCGTCCGCCACAGCAACAAGCTATACGACATCATTCAGATCTACAGCAACCACACCAGTTCCAGCGCCGCGCAGGGTACCGGCGCGATGGAGCCGGTTTATTTGCAGACCGCAGAGGCCTACGAGGAATATTTCTCGCATCTGAAACCGGACGGCATTCTGCAGATCAATCACATGGCTTACCCTCGCATGGTGACAACGGCGGCTCTGGCATGGAAGCGCATGGGCCGCACGGATTTCGCGCGGCACGTTGCGGTGTTCACGTCGGCCTCCCAACTGCCGCTGCCTGCGCTGATGATCAAAATGCAACCCTGGACGGCTGCGGAAATCCAGTCCGTGCAAGGATTTCTGACGCCGCCGTCGATTCCGACGGACGATCAGTTTCATCTGACCGAGAATCCGATCGACCCCGCAAAGAGCTTTCTTTCAAATGAATTCTATTCCGGGGAGATTTCTCAATCACTTGCCGACAGTCTTCCGTATGACGTAACACCGAGAACGGATAACCATCCGTATTTCCGTTTCATGCGCAAACACTTCGACTTTATCTTGCCGGATGCGAAGCATTTTGTGGATCCGGGAACCGCTTCATTTCTGAACGCCTCTTTGTACACCGGCGTGCCGATGGACGTATTGCATCTGTTCCTGACTGGCGGCGCGTCGGTGATCTTCATCTTGCTGTTCGTGCTGGTGCCGTTGCGCTTCTCGGCCGTTGGTCGGCAGGAGGGGGCGGCGGCGACCCCCTTGCTCGTTTATTTTTCTTGCCTCGGCGCAGGGTTCATCACGCTGGAACTCGTGTTCATTCAGAAGTTCATGCATCTGATCGGCAGCCCGCTGTACACCTATTCCACGGTCATTTTCACCATGCTTCTCGCTGCCGGCATCGGCAGCACTACTTCGGAGAAACTCGGCATCAGCAGTGACCGACGCTGGGCAGTGCCGTTCATCGGGGTCATCGTCTCCGGCATTGCCATTGTGCTGCTGTATCCGCTGGTCGCGCATGCGGGGCTTTCCTTCGGCGTCGTGACGCGTGTCATCCTCGCCGGACTCTTGATCTTCCCGCTGGGATTCTTCCTGGGCATGCCATTCCCGATCGGCGTGCTCGCCATTTCGAACCGTCCGCGCGGCGCGATCGCCTGGGCGTGGGGCATGAACGGTCTGTTCACCGTCGCGGGCGGCTTGCTGAGCGTGATCATCAGCATCTACCTGGGATTCAACGCAGCGATCGCTTTTGCGCTCGCCTTGTACGCAGTGGCATTCGCGATTTTCCGCTCGCTGCGTGGAACCGGCGGTTCAGCCGCACACGCCTGATTTAACAGATTCTACGGATCGCGCGCAGAGCCAGCTGCGCGGGTCACCTGTCGTAGAGTTGAGACAATTGAAAAGCGCGACTGGCTATTGTTTACTCACGTTGTGTTAAGGGCAAACCCGTCGAAAGGCGGGGACGCAAAGCCTCCGGTCTGACGGCTCTTTTGGAGTCCAGATAGCGGGGTTGCCGGCAAGAGCTTCTCTCAAAGCTTCCTGTCGTCATCCTCACTCGCATCGGAACTTTGCGCATCGTTTCCGACGGCAGTGAGGGTGAGACATGATGACACGGTATTTTCTCGCGGTTTTGCTTGTGGCGGCACTGGCCGGTTGCAAGTCCGACAACACCCCTGCAGATACCAACACTCCCTCGACTCCGGTTCAGTCCGTTTCAAATTCCGCTCCGACGATTTCCGGCACCCCGCCTTCAGCTGCCCGAGCCGGCGGCGCCTACTCGTTCCAGCCTGCCGCCAATGACTCCAACGGGGATCGTCTGTCCTTCAGCGTTCAAAACAAACCGGTGTGGGCCAGCTTCAATGCGTCCACCGGCGCACTCACCGGCACTCCCCGCGCCGATCAGATCGGCACCTATGCGGGCATCGTGATTGGCGTATCCGACGGCCTCGTCGGCAACTCGTTGCCGGCCTTTTCCATTGCGGTGACTGCCGCAACGCAAACGCCTACGATTTCCGGTACACCGATCAATTCGGTGGTTGCCGGCAACGCCTATAGCTTCACGCCGGTGGCTTTGGATCCCAACGGCGCTGCGCTCACCTTCAGCATTCAGAACACGCCGTCGTGGGCGGCGTTCGATGAAGCCACGGGTCAATTGTCAGGAACGCCGGGCGGCGGTGATGTCGGCACTTTCACCGGCATCGTCATCAGCGTCAGCAACGGCGCCGAGTCGGAGTCGTTGCCGGCTTTTGTAATCGCCGTGAATCAAAGCGCCAATGGCACGGCGACGCTGTCTTGGATGCCGCCGGCGCAAAACACCGACGGGTCGCCGTTGACCAATCTGGCCGGCTACCACCTCTATTACGGCACCAGCGCCACCTCGCTCAACAAGTCGGTCAGGATCAGCAATCCCAGCGTTTCCACCTATGTAGTGACCGATCTGTCACCCGCAACCTGGTTTTTCTCGGTCAAGGCCTACACGTCCGCGAACGTGGAGAGCGACTTTTCGAAGAAGGTCAGTAAGACAATTCTTTAAGATTAGGAGTGCACGGGTGTCGGTGCGTGTCCACACGCAACTATGCGTTAGAACTCAATAGGTTGTGTCCATTTGCTGTCCTAGACACAATTTTATTGTCGGCATTCAGCGACATATAGAGCGCGTTGTAGTGCTTGTCCTACGTCGGTATAGGACTTAACTTATTGATTCGCGACGTGTCCTGCGGGGTGGCCTGAAGCTTGCTTGATCGGTCCGTCGATGGATTTAACAACGGACGATTCAATGCCTGCATTTCAGACTCTCATCAAAGCGACCACGCTCTCGGCAGCCTTGCTGACGTTGGCCGCCTGCGGCGGCGGCTCCAGTAGCACTGCCAACATCACCAATCCGTCACCGCCGACCGTTACACCGACGCAGGACCCGATTCAGCCGACGGTTTCCACACCGCCGCCCCAGCCCCCAGCGTCCTCCGGCGGGACCACCACCGGCGGGACTACCAATAGTTCAGCGGACGCTCCCGAGATCTCCGGCGAACCCGTGATGGCGGTGCGCGTCGGCGAAACCTATGAATTTCAGCCGGCCGCCACCGATCCGAACGGTGAGGCGCTGAGATTTTCCATCACCAATCTGCCGTCGTGGGCGGCATTCGATGCCAACACCGGCCGGCTGAGCGGAACCCCAACCGATGCCGACGTGGGCAGCTATGCCAGCATCCGCATCAGCGCTGCGAATGCCGATCGCAGTAGTTCGCTGTCGCCGTTCTCGATCACCGTCACGCAGATCTCCACCGGTTCGGCCACGGTTTCATGGCAGTCACCGATCAAAAACACGGACGGCTCGACGCTTAAGGATCTGAAGGGTTTTCGGATTCATTACGGGCGCTCCGCCTCGCAATTGAACCAGTCGGTGAAGATTTCGAACGCATCGATCAGCCGCTACGTCGTGGATAACCTGTCCGCCGGCGCCTGGTATTTTGCAGTCTCCGCTCTCAACAGCCGCGGCATTCAAAGCGACTTGTCGGGTGTGCGCTCCAAGGTCATCAACTGATCCGGCCGGCGCCGCAGCCGGGCGCGCGCCGCGAGCAGTGCCGGTTTGAGCCGGAAATAGTAGCCCTCGAACAAGCAAGAGCGCGCCGTCGGAGCCAGCCAGAGCACGCGCAGAGTCTGCGGCAATGTGTCGGTCCAGCGCCGTTTGTTCGACAGGGCTGCGCCCAGGAAGTCGAAGGTCTTGAAGCGTCCCTCGGTTAACAGGGCCTGCATTTCCATCGACTCCAGCAGTGTGCCCGGCGAGCATTGATCAAAGGCCGTATCGTGGGCAATCTGCGTCGAGTAGTAGGTCGCACCGTCGATGAAGGCCAGAGTGGCCGCCACCGCCCGATCGCCCGCGTAGAGGCAGTAGATGCGCGCTCGCTGCGCATCGGCCATGCGCCCCAGAAATTCACGGTAGAACGCGCGGTACTTCTCGCTCGAGCCCAGACCGATGCCGGCCGCCTGTTTCCAGCTTCGGGCGGTCACCTCCAGCAGCACCTCGAAGCCGAACCTGAGTTCGGCCGGAGACTCGAAACACTGCAGCCGGAGCGGGCCCGTGGCTTCCAGTCGCCGCCGGCCGGCACTCAGGTTCTTGCGCAGCTTGTGCGAACGGCCTGCCAGATACTCGGGCCAGCTCGTTTGCAGATCGAGGTAGGGGCACGGATGCAGGGGTACGGAGCGAAATGTCCAGTGATACTGTTGGGCAAGACGCTGGAGCAGAACGAGTTCCGGATCGTCCACTGTCTTTTCGTCGATGCGCATTCCGTCCCATTCGCAACGCAGCGCGTGAATCGCCCGCAGCGCGCAGGCGTACAGGTCTTCCTGCAGCGGCCCGATGGCGAACCGCGGCCGGTGAATGTCATCGGGCATGCCGATGGGTTCCAGCCAGCGCATTGCGAATCGCGATGACCTGCTGATCTGCAGCGGCAACAGCAGCCGCGGTTCGCCTTGCTGCGTGATGAGCACGAGGCACAGCTTGCGCTGCGTTTCACTTGATCTGGTGCGCCCGACGCCGTTCCACCAGGACTCGATGAAATCCCATTGTTGCCACGGCGTCACGGCGGGTGAGGTAGCCGCCAACGATGCCCAGGGGCTGCGCACGAGCTGCAGGTCCTGCGAATCCCGATACACCTGCGCGATCAAGTCAGGAGGTGAGGTCACTTGCATCCCTGGCACTCAGGTGTCCACCGGCGGCGGCGTGCGGCTGCGGCGGAATTTCTGCAAGGCCCGGCTTACCCGCTGCATGGCGCCGGCGCGCGTCAGCATGCGTCGCATGACCGGCTTGATTCTGAAGTAGACCCAGTGAAAGGCGAGGGAGCGCGGCCCCGGCCGATCACCAAACAGCGCCGTTGTGTGCTGCGAGGCGCTGGCCCACCCTCGCTTGTTGGAAAGAAAACCGCCGAGAAAATCGTAGTGATCGCAGACGCCTTGCGCAAAAATTGTTTCCAGTTCCATGGCCGTGAGCACCACTCCTGGCGAGGTATCGACTTGCGCGGCATCGTGCGCCACGTGCAAAGAATAGAAGCGGCGGCGCCACAGCAGCCCAAAGGTGGCGGCGATGTCCACCCCGTCGAGTTTCAAAAAAGTGAATCGCAGCCAGCCGGCGAATCCATTGCGGCGCACCAGCTCGCGGTGGAATTGCCAGTGCCGCGGGCTGCGCGCAATCCCTAAGTTCTGCGCGCGTTTCCAACTCCGGTCCTCGACGGCACGGTATCGCTCCAGCGCTTGTTCGTTGACGCCGGCATCCACGGTTTCGCATTCCAGTGTGCCGAGTGCTTCCAGCTGCGCGCGGCGCCGCTTCAGGCTCTTGCGGAAGGCTTTGGTGCGTGTCCCCAGATAGCTGCTCCAGGTGCCCGAGACGCTGATAAAGGGACATTCGTTGCCGTCGACTTGCGCCACCAGGTAGCGTTCCCGACGCAGCCGCTCCCGCAACGCTTGAACGATCTGGCTACCCTGGGGTTGCTCGAACAACACCACGGAATCCCACAACGGCTTCAGTTCAAACAGATACTCGGCGATCGCGCAGGCGATGTCAGGGTTCGAATCGCCAAGCACTGTGGGGCGGTCCGATTCTGACGGCTGGCCGATAAAGGAGATGGTGCGCACCGGCGCTCCCAATCTCTTGAGCGAGGTGATTTGCAGCGGCGCGACGCACACGGGCAGTTCGTTCTGCAATACCACGATGATCAGCAATTTGCCGTTGGAACCCAGGCAGTCCCACCACGTGCGCAGGTAGGGATAGGTTTGAAACACGCTGGCGCCGGGCGTCCGCTCATGCACGGCCTGCCAATGCGGCTCGAGCAGGTCCCAGCCCTGCAGCGAATCGATCCAGCCCAATTGCAGGCTGCCCTGGGCAGTATCGATGTCGCGAGCCTGCAGCAGCGCATCCCGCAAAGCACTCATCGTCGCATCTCCTGCCACAGCACGATATAGCCGGCGCGTTCCTTCGCAGTGGTGCCCAGCAGCAGCAGCGCCACCAGGTATGCGGCCCCGATGGCGCCTGCCGCGAGCATCAGACCCACAAGTCCGGCGGGAACATGCGGCTGCAGGATCGATGCGAGTGCATAGACCGGCGTGGCTGCCAGCAGCACGCGGCCCAACGATGTCCATAGGAACTGCGGCGCATTGAGGTGGAACACAGCCGTGGCAATGGGCACTTGCAGCGCGAATCCGATGAACACGTTGGCGATCAGCAATCCGGCGGCCACGCCCAGCAATCCGTATCGCGGCACCAAGGCCACGATCAACAGCGTGCTTAGCAGCACCTCGAGCAAGGTCAGCAGGGCGATGGTTCTGACACGTCCGGCGGCTAGCAGCATCATGGCCGAGGTGGTGAGAAAGGTCGATATCAGGCAGTTCAAGACGATGATGCGCAACAGGTCGGGCGGGGTTCCTGCAACGCCCTCCGGGCTCCACAACGCCAGTGCCGCATCTCCAAATACCCACAGGAATACGGCCGCCGGAGCGGCAATGCCGATCGCCATCTTGCTGCCTGCCGTCAGCAATTGCGCCAATTGCCGATCATTGCGTTCGGCGTGCAGTTGCGCCGCCATCGGCAGAAAGGTTTCGGATAGGGGGCCGACGGCCAGAAGCAGCACGCCGGCAGCGGCCGTGGATAATGCATACGGCGTCAGCAGGGCGAGCGGCAGCAGCACGACGATGAGAACCTGCTCCAGTTGCGTGGCGCCATCCACGAGCAGATCTTCAAAAGCTGACCAAAGGGCAAAGCGCCGCACGCCCCGCCAGGTGCGCGGATGCCAGCGCACCGGCGTACGCAGCAGGTCGGGCAGCAGCGATGACAGAATGGCCAGATCGAGCAAGATGCGCAGCGCGGTCATGGCCAGCTCGATGGCGGCGAGGATGATGATGCCGTGGCCTTGCAGCAGACAAACCAACTGCGCGCCGGCGGTGATCAGGCGCAGTACGATGGAGCGTGCGTTGGCAAGATCGAATCGTTGCGCGCCGCGATACAGGTTGCTCAACACTGCCGACGGAAACGCCAGCAGCAGATTCAGCGACAGCAATGCCAGTACCACGCGCAGGTCGCCGCGCAATGCCGGCGGCGCATCGAACCATTGCAGCGGACCCACCCAGGCGATCAACAGCCCGATAACGGTCGCAGCGAGGCCGGCGACGAACAGGCCGGCAGTGGTGGTGGCCAGCAAACCGTGCAATGCCTGGGTGCGCCTTCCGGCTGCCCAACGCGCATGGAAACGAACCTGTGCGTGCCCGAAGCCGATGTCGAGAAAGCCCAGGTAGAAAATGAAGGTATGTGCGATCAGCCAGACGGCGTATCCGCCCGTGCCCAGCGAGTGCACGAAAACCGGCGTCAGCGCGAGGAACACCAGGCCGCCGACGAGTGCATCGGCGTAGCCGGACCCGACATTGGCCAACCAGCGCCGCGCAACGCCGCCGCTTGAAGCCTCAGGCAGCGTCATTGGGCAACGTCTCCAGACGAATCAGCGTCCGTGCTTCATGAATCTGCGCCCGATGCACCAGCGGTACGCCGGCGCGCACCCGAATCAGTGCGGCGGTATCCAGACAGCGCGCCAGCGCATCGCTGCCATTGACAATGCGCAGAAAAATCTGCGGCTGCGGGAAAGACGTCGCGCGAATGGTCGCACCAAAGCGCCGCTTGTAGCGCACGACGCCGTCGCTCAGCGAAGGGCGCGAATGTCCCATCACTACGGTGCGAAGACCTTGCGCGGCGGCCCAGGTGATCACCAGGGCGTCGAGCACCTCGCTGGCGCCAGCCGGCGGCGGGTCCGACCGCGCGCCGAACCAGCCGAGTTTCAGCGCATCGCCGCTGCGCTCGAGCAGCATTCCGGCAATCCACTCTCCGTGGCTGTGCAGACAAGCCAGCGTGTGCTCTGCCGAGCGTTGCAGAAACACTTCTTCGGATACCGAGACCGCTTCGTCCTGAAATCTTGACATGACGTAAGGCCGATACATGTCGCGGAAGAACCGGCGGATGCTGTCATTGCCCGACTGGAACGCCAGTGTGTAGTCCGAGCGACGGGTGTGGCGTTCGACTTCGCGCCGCAGGTGCCGCGAGAACAACGTCTGGGCGCCGTCGTGCGCGTTGGTCAGATCGATTGACTGACTGATCCAGGCCGGTATTCGGATGTCCGAGGCAGGCGCAAGCAGCGCGCTGCGCAGCGGCGAACGTTCGCACACGAACAGATCGATGTCGCGGTCCCCCGCACGGTGAGACTTCGCCTGTTCGCTCAAGGCCGCAATGTTCGCGTCGCTAAACAAGTGGAATGCGAGAAAGCGCAGGGTTGCGGCACTGCCCGAGTAGGCCGTGCGCAGTGGGATCTGCGACCCCTTGATCAGACCCCGCAGGTGCACCTGCGGCGTTGCCGCGGGCCCCACCAGCAGACCTGCATGCCAGATGAGGCTGTCGAACATGCCATCACCTGGCGTAGGAGCGGACGGCGCGAAATTTTTCCGCCGTCGGATGAGCGCTTCTGCCCAGCTCACCGGCGCGAACTGCGAGCCCGGGGCCGAGCAATTCGGCGACGATGCGCCGCGCCCGCTCACGAATTGCCTCCGCGTCTGCGCTCGAAGTCTGCAACAGCACATCGACCGATCGATCCTCGCGCTGCACGACCTGGTAGCGGCGGATCTCCGGCATCGCCTCCAGTGCCTGGACGATCCGGTAGGGTGAGATGCGCTTGCCCGAGGGCAGCAGCACACCGTCGATCTCCCGTCCCACGAATTCTATGATGGGTTTGTGGGGCAGCGTGTGGTCGCGTCGCACCAGGTCGCCGGTGTCATAGCGGACCAGCGGCATGGCGCAATCGCGCAACGTCGTCACTACGAGCCTCTCCAGCGCCGGATCCGTGGCCGGCAGGTATTCGGCCAACACGTCATCCGCCACGACCCGATACTGCGTCTCGCCGGCGCGGCGATAGGCGAATAGTCCGATCTCCGTCATGCCGTAAAAGTCCGCCGCTTCAATGCCGAATGCAGCGCGCAGCGCGCTTTGATCCTCCGGCCGCAGCAATTCCGCCGTGGCGATCAATACCCTGGGCTGATGCGCTGCGCCGGCCGGTGGCAGCTCCTGTGCCATGGATAAGAGCGCGCGCAGGGGGCCATACAGTACGTGCGGCTGCTCGCTCAGATAGCGGGCGCTCAACGCCTGTTCCGAATCGCGCATGTCGAGGTAGGTCCAGCGCACCAGCGTGTTCATCCTGGAACTGCGATGCGTGGACACGATCCACAGCCTGAGTCCGGGCCGATAGCCGACCGCTATCAACGCTTTAAGAAAGCGCCATTGCCGCCGCCGGCGGCTGCCGGCATCGATGAGGATATCCACGGGCTCGCCACTGGACCCGCCGCTGCGCTCCAGGCTGTTGCGGGCGTGGGCATGGCGGGCATCCAGCCTGCCTTGAAGGCCGGCATCTCGCAGCTGCTGCTTGCCGATGAGGGGGATCCGCTCGAATTGGTCTGGGGTGAGCAGCGGGTCAAATCCGCAGCGGGCCCAATGATCCCGATACAGCGCGACATTGGCCGACAGCGCGCGGAGGTCGAGTCGCACTGCCGAGGAGCGCGGCATCGGATTGCCTGCCACGGCGCTCACATCGACGCTACCGTCACTCCAGCGCGCTCTCCGATCATATCGGCGGTGCGTGCGGAGGTGATGTCCGCGAGGATCCGGGCACGTTGCCTGAAGTCGGTGGGGTCGTTGAGCGCCTCGGTGGTCAGCTGCTCAATCTTGTCGATCGGGTTGCCGGTGCGGAACTCCTCCAGCGACACCGTGCGCGAGGGCATGCCCAGCATCTGGAACATGCCCTCGAACTTGCCGTTGTAGGCAAGGCCGACCACCGGAGTGCCCATGGAAACGGCGAATATCAACGGATGCATGCGCGAGGAGATGAGCAGCTGGAGCTTGCCGGTGACGGCCTTGTATTCAGCGGCAGAGCGGATGGTGGCTACGCCGATGGGCACCTTGCCGCGCAGATTGTCCGCGATGGTGCGGCACGTGGCCGTGTCGCCCTCGTGCGCCAGATCGTAGCTGGGCATCATCAGCACGCCACAGTCATGAACGCGCGCCAGACGCTCGATCAAGCGGCTCAGTTCGGTCGTTAACCGGTTCATTTCGGCCGCGCCGGAATTGTGGTCCAGACCCGCGCGGACGCGAAGTTTGTGCGGCAGGAAGCCGCGATGATGGAACCAGCGCCGCAGCGCGATGCCGATAACGCGGCCCGGCGGGACTCCGGCATCCTCGATGATCCCGTCCGCGATCTGTGCAGGCGCCGGCTGCAGCATGAAGGCCGGATCCGGCACGAGGTCGACGGGTTTGGATGTGCAGGGGGAGAGCCAGTCGTACGCAAACCGGTCGCGCACTGAGATTTTGCTCATGGTGTTGCACGCCATTCGTGCAAACAGCCGGCTTTCCCAATGCCGCAGGGGGCCGGCCCCCAACGCATGCCCAACCACGCGGGCATTGACGCAACCCATGAGAAAGGTTCGCAGGCCCCAATAGGGCATCTTGACCCGGCTGTCATCGTCTTGAAACAGGCCGCCGCCCCCGATGATAACCAGATCCTGCAGGCTGGCAGCGCCAACCAGTCGCCAGAAGCCGGCGGGGCCCGCCGGCAGCACTTCGCATAGCCCCGGACTGGACCCTGGCATTCGTTGGTCCGAGACGGCAGTTATTTCAACGTTCCGGTCGGAGCCATGCAAGGCATAGCACATCGATTCGAAAATCGCCGCATCGCCCAGATTGTGGTCGGCGTCCCCGCCGAGGATGAGCACTTTGGTCATTCAAGCCCTATTGGAGCCGACCAATGTACGATCAGCATGATTCATCCGGTGAAGCTTACAGAACACGGCTTGAATGCACTGTTAACAGCCCCTCAATTGCCTGGCCTTTATCCTATTGACAGGAGTGAACTTTTAGCCCACGTACGCATCATATCCCGATGCTAAACTGCATTGTCTACTTTGATTATGTAATACTGAAATTTGACTCAGGTCACGCCGCCAGAAACCCGGTTCGTCAATAATCTGCTTTCGAATTCCGGCAGGTCCAGCAGTGGGGGCCGGCTCAAGGCTCAGCCACAGCGTTTGACTACAACGAACAGGCGATAACCCAGCCGTGATTTTCAAGCAGAACGTTTCCATCATGCTCGTCACGGTGCTGCAGGCAGTGTTGCCGCCCGTCATCGTGTTTGGCTGCTTGTACTTCACGGCCAGTCTGTACGGCATCCCCTTTGACGAGCCATTCCAGATTCTCTCCATCATCGCCACTGCCATCGGAATCGCGTTGCTGCGGCCCTCGGGCAGCATGACCGAGCACTTGCTGGCCGAGCGCGTACCGATGGCGGCCGGCATCCTGATACGGTGGATTGCTTTGCTGGGAATCCTGCTGGCCATCGGCTACGCAACCAAGCTTTCCTCGCAGTTCTCGCGGCGGGTCATTTTGACTTGGATGGTGTTGACGCCGATTTTCCTGATTCTCATCACACTGCTGCTGCGCGAGTTCACCCGCCGGCTGCTCATGGTTCCCGCCAATGCCCGAAGCGTGGTGTTTGCCGGTTGCAACGATGTCAGCTTGTCGCTGAGCGAACGAATCTTGAAGAACTCCGAACTGTGCATGAAGGTGGTTGGGTTCTTCGACGATCGCAGTGCCGAACGCTTGGAGTTACCCGGCGGCACAAGCCTGCTGGGCAAGTTGCCGGAACTGGCAACCTACGTCCGTTCCAAAAACATTGAGGTCATTTTCATCGCATTGCCGATCCGCCACGTGCGCCGCGTCATGGACTTAATCGACGAGTTGCGCGATACGACCGCCTCCATTTACTACGTGCCGGATATCCTGGTGTTCGATCTGATTCAGGCGCGGACCGGGGAAATCATGGGAATCCCGGTCGTATCAATGTGCGAGACACCGTTCCACGGCGTGTCAGGGTTCATTAAGCGCGCGATGGACGTATTCTTTTCATTGCTGATCTTGGTGCCTGTGCTGCCGGTCATGGGCATCATCGCGCTACTCATCAAGTTCTCGTCACCGGGTCCGGCGATTTTCAGGCAGCGTCGCTACGGGTTGGACGGCCGCGAAATCACTGTGTACAAGTTCCGCACCATGAATGTGATAGAAGACGGTCTTAGGATCGTACAGGCTTCCAAGACGGACGCGCGCATTACGCCGATCGGGAAATTCCTGCGGCGATTTTCACTCGACGAGTTGCCGCAGTTGTTCAATGTATTGCAAGGTCGCATGAGTCTGGTCGGCCCGCGCCCGCATGCCGTGGCGCACAACGAAGAGTACCGAAAACTCATTAAGGGCTACATGATGCGGCACAAGGTGTTGCCCGGAATCACCGGCCTCGCCCAAGTCAATGGTTGCCGCGGTGAGACGGCGAACATCGAAGACATGCAAGCTCGTGTCAATTTCGACCTGGAGTATCTGCGTCACTGGTCTCCCATGCTGGATTTCAAAATACTCGTGTTGACCGCGCTGCATTTGTTCGGGCATGAGCGGGCGTACTGACGCGATCGCAGCGAATTTTATGGAAGTGATCAATCGATCTCTTGCCGCAACCGCGGCTTGGTTTCAACCGACGCGGCCGGCGCACGCTCCGCGACTTCGTTGGGAATTTGTGGCTTTGTCCGCGATCTTGATCGTTGCCGCACTAATCAGGTTCTGGGGGCTTGGCTCCTGGGGTCTGGAAAACGACGAGGAAACCATGGCCATGCCGACCATGCATATCCTCGATGACGGCAAACCAATCCTTCCAAGCGGCATGTACTACGCACGCGGCATCGCTCAGCTTTACATGATGGCCGGTGCGGTCAAAGTCTTTGGCCAATCCGAATGGGCCTTTCGGTTTCCTTCAGTGATTTGTGGCCTCGTCTTCGTAGTTTTGACGTGGCTTTACGGGCGACGGTTCCTGCCGCCTGTTGCGAACATGACTTTGACGGCCGTTGCGGCGTTTTTGCCGGCATTCGTGGCCGACTCGCAAGAAGCGCGTATGTACATCTTCATGAGCACCTGCCTCGCAGGTTATGGTGTGCTTTTGTTCGAGTGGGAGCGCTCGGACCGATTGGCGTATCTCGTAGCGGCTGTCGCCGTCATGCTCGTCGGGCTGCAATTCCACGTTCTAACGGTTTTTGGCGCGTTTCTGGTGTTCACCGGGATCAAGATGTGGAT
>JANXOV010000161.1 GCA_025357635.1 Pseudomonadota bacterium | reverse complement strand
ATCGCACCGCCAGCGAAAATCGAACCACGGTCTGCGCCCGAGCGCCAAAATCACCGCCGCGCATCGACATCACGCTGCGACATCGCGATACTTGAACGCATGAACACCAAAATCACACCCTTCACGAATAGTGTGGGCTAGTGCGGAGTTTGTAACGGACCCTTCAAAAACTTAGAAAATGGCGCGCCCGACTGGATTCGAACCAGTGACCCTCGGCTTCGGAGGCCGATACTCTATCCAGCTGAGCTACGGGCGCATTGTTGAGGGCCAGGGATAGTACTCGCCCTGTTCGCACAGCGTCCACAGGAAGCTTGTATACGAGAAGGCCGTTGTTTCCCTGCCGGGGCCGCTGCGGCTATACTCGCGCGCTGTTTTAATTCGTATTTAGCGAGCATTCGTGGCCAAGAAACAAAATTCCGATACGCATTTTTTCAACTCTTTCAGCCTGGCGCTGGGTGTTCTGGTCTTCATCGCCATCGGATTGTTCGTTCTGGCCCGACTCATCGGCAGCGCAGCGCAGACGCGCAACGTGGAGAGCGAGCCGATGCGCCTGAAGACCGTTCAGGCCAATATCGAGCCGGTGGCACATGTGGCCATCGCAGGCCGGGACAACGCGGCGCTCGCCAAACTCGAGGCCCCGGCGCAAGGCGCCGCGGCGGCAGATCTGCCCGCCAACGGCGAGGCGGCGTATCAGAAGATTTGCGCGGCCTGCCACGCGGCAGGCGTGGCCGGCGCTCCTAAGATCGGTGATCGCGCCGACTGGGGCCCGCGCATTGCCCAGGGCAAAGATACGCTTTACAAGCACGCCATCGGCGGCTATCAGGGTGGCAAGGGCATCATGCCGGCCAAGGGCGGCACGACCTGGCCGGACGATCTGATCCGCGCGGCGGTGGATCACATGGTCGCCCTGAACAAGTAGCCGTTCAGTCCCCAGCTTGCGCCCGGTCCAGGGCGCGCAGCGCAATGGCCTCTGAAACGTTCGCAGCGCCGATGCGGTCGGCGCCGGCCAGGTCTGCGCAAGTGCGCGCCAGCTTGAGCACGCGGTCATAGCCGCGCGCCGATAATCCCAACCGCGCGATGGCCTGCGCCAGCAGCGCGCGCGTCGGCCGGTCGAGCGCGCAAAACTGCGCCACCTCCGCACCCGACAACCGCGAATTGAGTTTCCCCTGCCGCTGCAGCTGCAGTGCGCGGGAAACAGCGACTCGCCGGGCAACCACGGCGGAGGAATCGCTGTGGAATTGCGCGGCCTGCGTCAAATGCTCGGGCGGCAGGGCCTGAATCTCCAGATGAATGTCGATGCGGTCGATCAAGGGTCCGGAGAGCTTGCCGCGATAGCGCCGCACCTGCTCGGCGCTGCAATGACAGCGGCGGCGCGGGTCGCCCTGATAGCCACAGGGACACGGATTCATCGCCGCAATCAGCTGAAACTGTGCCGGGTACTCCGTGACGCGCTTGGCGCGCGATAGAATCACCACGCCGCTTTCCAGCGGCTCACGCAGCGCCTCGAGTGCGTCGCGCGAAAACTCCGGCATTTCGTCCAGAAACAACACGCCGTGGTGCGCCAGCGGCAATTCACCCGGCCTGAGATGGATGCCGCCCCCGATCAGCGAGGCGGCGGAGGCGGTGTGCTGTGGGTGACGAAATGGCGGCTTGGCGCCAGCAGCGGGCCGGCTGCCCGCTGCCGAGGCGATGGCGGCGACCTGCAACGCCTCAGCCGGATTTAGCGGCGGCAACAGTCCTGGCAGCCGCTGCGCCAAGAGGGTCTTGCCGGCGCCGGGAGGACCGATCAACAGCAGTCCATGCCCGCCGCAGGCCGCAATCTCAAGGGCCCGCTTGGCGGCAAACTGACCGCGCACCTCGGCCAGATCGGGGCCGGCAACAGCCGATTCGGGCACAGACTGCGGCGGTGCGCAAGCCAGACGGCCACCCTGACACAACGTCCGGCACACCTGCGCCAGATCATCGGCAAGCCGGATTTGCGGGGAGTCCAGGAGCGAGCCCTCCGCGGCATTGGCGGCGGGAATGATGAGTTCACGCAGCTGTTGCACGCCCGTCATCAACGAAGGCAGCAGGCGCGGCGTTTCCCGCAGCTCGCCCGTCAGCGACAGTTCGCCATAGAACTCACGCGTGTCCAGAATGGCTGCAGAAATCTGCGAACTCGCGGCGAGTATGCCCAATGCGATGGGCAGGTCGAAACGCCCGCCTTCTTTGGGAAGATCGGCCGGCGCGAGATTCACCGTGATGCGGCCATTGGGGAACGTGAAGCCGCTGTTGATGATGGCGCAGCGAACCCGTTCCTTGCTTTCACGCACCACCGTTTCGGGCAGACCCACGATGACGAACACCGGCAGCCCCGGCCCGAGATGCACCTCGACCCGGACTTGCGGCGCCGCGAGACCGGCCGGCGCCCTGCTCAAGACACTGCTCAGTGAGAGCGCCTGTTCTTTGAAATGCATCACCGTCCCTGGTGAATCCGATCCGCGCCTCAGGGCTTGATTTCCAATTCCTTCAATCGCGCCTCGAGCGCTGCGAGCCGCGACTGCGTCCGCTCCAACAGCGCCGCCTGCACGTCGAACTCCTGACGGTTGACCAGATCCAGTTTGCTCAACTGCGATTGCAAAACGGCCTTGAAGTTGCCTTCCATCTCGCGCCCCAAGGCGCGCACCGATTCCGGCACGGAATCAGCCAGACGCTTGGAAAGGTCATCGAGCCGCAAGTCATCGAAAAAAGTCATGTACTGCTCCTAAGAAGCAAAAGCCGCTCCGCATCAATGCATCGCATCCAGCGCCTCGCGCCACATCGGTGCGCTCGAACACGCAAGCCCGGCGCAAGGCATTGATTGAATTGACCACCCGCGCTGGCACGGAAACTGCTTGCACGAGTGTAAGAGTAGCTGAATGTGCGCTCGGACGTGGTGCCGGTAAGGGGTGAAAACAAGGACAAATACATGAAACTGATTACCGCAGTGATCAAGCCTTTCAAGTTGGATGAGGTGCGCCAAGCGGTGGCAGATATCGGCATTCAAGGCGTGACGGTGACGGAGGTGCATGGTTTCGGGCGCCAACGCGGGCATTCGGAATTTTATCGCGGCGCGGAATACGTGATCGATTCACTGCCCAAGACCAAGATTGAACTGGCCGTGGATGATTCGAGAGCCGAGCAAGTCCTCGAAGCAGTGTGCAATGTCGCGCGGACCGGGAGGATCGGCGACGGCAAGGTATGGGTTCTGGATCTCGAACAGGCCGTGCGAGTGCGCACCGGCGAGACAGGATCCGAGGCCATATGAATTGAATTGACGTTTTTGGCGCATCGCGCGCCCGGCGCAAGATACGTCTCGGGTGTACAACACAATTGCACTGATTACTATGCTGCGATGCGGCATTTTCGGTATCACTTCGGGTCGCTCCCACTGTTAAACTGGGTCTCTCACCCCACTGTTTCCTGCAGGAGTTTGTGCGCATGAAAATGGTCGTCGCCATCATCAAACCGTTCAAACTCGACGATGTCCGTTCAGCCTTGGCCGAAGTGGGCATACAGGGTATTACCGTGACCGAGGTCAAAGGATTTGGCCGTCAGAAAGGCCACACTGAGCTTTACCGTGGTGCCGAGTACGTGGTCGATTTCCTGCCGAAGGTAAAGCTCGAATTGGCCGTAGACGATGAGCAGGTGGACCGAGTGGTCGAGGCCATCACGGAGGCGGCGCGAACCAGCAAGATTGGAGATGGCAAAATCTTCGTCCTGGATCTGGGACAAACGGTGCGGATCCGCACCGGGGAGTCTGGCTCTAGCGCCTTGTAGAGGGTTTTTGTAAGGGTTGTCCGTATGAAACGCGTACTGTTGTGTGCCGCTTTGCTGGCTTTTTCAGGCCTGTCTTCAGCCGCCGTGTACAAGTGGGTGGACGCCCAGGGCAAGACCCAGTACGGCGACCGTCCGCCCGACGGCGTAAAGGCCGAACTCGTGACGCTGCTGGGAAATCACACCTCGACCGGCTTCAATGCCGGTGCGA
Organism: Pseudomonadota bacterium; assembly: GCA_025357635.1. Classification (GTDB taxonomy): domain Bacteria; phylum Pseudomonadota; class Gammaproteobacteria; order Steroidobacterales; family Steroidobacteraceae; genus TMP-86. The sequence goes on along the minus strand of JANXOV010000161.1, from coordinate 12,932 downwards.
GCGATGCGAATCGCGCCACCCGAACCGCCACTAGCGCCGCAAGGTCCGAACGGGCGCCGGTCAAACCCGACACAAAAAAAGACGTAGAGCAGGACGTCTCTGCGGCGCGCGCCAAGCAGTGCGCCGATGCGCAGGAACGCTACCGCAAGCTCATCGAGGGCCGCCGCATCTACCGCAACGGCAAGGAAGGCGAGCGTGAGTATCTGTCGTCCCAGGAAATCGATTCGGCGCGGCTCAATGCCAAGAGCGACATAGACGCCATCTGCAACAGCTCCACGTAGGCGCCTTCCGCGCATGCACATCGGCATGATCGGTCTGGGCGCCATGGGCATGCACATGGCGCGCAATCTGCATCGGGGCGGTGCGCTGGCGGGCCTGTGGAACCGAACCGCAGAAAAAGCCGCGGCCCTGGCCGCAGAATTGGACGTGCAGGCGTTTGCCTCCCCGGCCGAGCTTGCGCGCCGCTGCGACATCATCGTCATCTGTGTGTCGGCCGACGCGGATCTGCGTGCAGTGGTCACTGCCTTGCTGCCCGGAGTCCAGCGTGGCGCGTTGCTCATCGACTGCTCCACCGTCAGCGCCAATAGCGCGCGCGAAATGCAGGCTCTGCTGACCCGGCACGGCGCGGACTTTCTGGACTGCCCGGTGAGCGGCGGCGTTGAAGGCGCGCGCCTGGCCACGCTTGCCATCATGGCGGGCGGCAAGCCAGGCGCCTTCGAGCGCGCCGTGCCCACGCTGAACCTGCTGGGGCGCACCATCACCCATTTCGGTGATTGCGGCGCGGGCCAGGCGGCCAAGGCCACCAACCAGATCATGTGCGCAGGCATCATCCAGGTCGTTGCCGAAGCGATGGCGTTCGCCAAAGCCGAGGGCTTGCCGCTGGATGCGCTCATCGAGACCCTCGGCAAGGGCGCAGGGTCGAGCTGGTATTTCGTGAATCGCGCGCCGTTCATGGCGCAGCAATCCTATCCAGCCGGTTTTCGCGTTCGTCTGCACGACAAGGATCTGCGCATCTGCCGCGACATGGCGGCGCAGAAAGGAGCGACGCTGCCGGCCGTCGAATCCACCCTCGCGCTGTATGAAAAGTTGATCGCGCAAGGCTTCGGCGACGAGGATATCTCGGCTGTTTTCCGCCTGACTTCCTCGCTGTTCGCAAATTCGCGCGCCCATTAGAAGCGGCACCCGTGAGTGGCACGAAACAGTCCGCGCCCACTCAGAGCGATTTCTATCTGCCGGATTTCTGCGCCAGCCGCGCCGCGTTCGTCATCGTCATCATCGTCGTGCTGCTGGCCTTGGTTCTGAGTCTCGCGCATCCGGTTCAGGCGGACGGATTCTGGCTCGACTTCGGCGCCACCGGAATGTTCCTGCTGTGGGTCGGGCTCGCCAGCGCCGGACTTCTTTGCTGGAGCCGGCCGAAGCTGGCGCGATTATCCGAGATGCAGGCGTCGATCATCGCTCTGTTCATTCCAGTGCTGGTCACCATGGCGGTCTGCGAGGCTGCGCTGCGGATCGGCCAACCGGGCGGCTTTGGCACCGGCACGGGTATTTTGAACTTGTTTCCGAAAGAGCGCGGACCCTTCATGCTGCGATCGGCCGCGATCGCATTCGTCGCGACCGCGCTGGCATTGCGCTATTTCTACGTCACACATCAATGGCGCCACAACGTGCAGATGGAAGCGCGCTGGCGCATCGATGCGCTGCAGGCGCGCATCCGTCCGCATTTCCTGTTCAACAGCATGAACACCATCGCCTCTCTCACGCGCACCGATCCGGCACGCGCCGAAGAGGCGGTCGAAGACCTGGCGGATCTGTTTCGCGCCTCCTTGAGCGAAACGCGCCAGCAGATCAGCCTGAAGGAAGAGCTGGAAGTCGCACGCATCTATCAGCGCATCGAGCAGCTGCGATTGGGAGACCGGCTGCAGGTGCAGTGGCTCGTCGGCGATCTGCCGATGCGGTCGCAGGTGCCGAGCCTGTTGATCCAGCCGTTGCTTGAAAACGCGATTTATCACGGCATCGAATCCCTGCCCGCCGGCGGCACGGTGCGGATCGAAGGCAGGATGGATGCGCAACTGATCGAATTGTCGATCCGCAATCCGATCGCGCAGCAGGAAAACCAGCGGCCGCGCAGCGGCAATCAGATCGCTCTGGACAATGTGCGGCAGCGCTTGCAGCTGGCCTTCGGCCCGCTTGCAAGCCTGCGCATCGAGCAGAAGCCGGACTCATTCGAGGTGATATTGCGCTTCCCCTCGATCATGGCGCCTGCGGCCGAGACCGCATGAAGATTCTGATCGTCGACGATGAAGCGCCGGCGCGCGAGCGTCTCAAGCGGCTGTGCGAGGAGATCGGCAAGGTACAGGTGGCGGGCGAGGCGCAGAGCGGGCCTGAGGCGCTGGAAATGGCGCAACGTCTGGCCGTGGACGTGATCCTGCTGGACATCCGCATGCCGGCGATGGACGGCATCGAGGTGGCGCGCCATCTGGCCGCGATGCCGGAACCCCCGGCGGTGATCTTCGTCACCGCATTCGATCAGTACGCGCTCGATGCGTTCGATGCACAGGCCGTGGGCTACCTGCTCAAGCCCGTCCGGCGTGAAAAACTTCAGAGCGCGCTGCATTCCGCGCAGCGCCTGACGCGCCCGCAGCTGGGAGAACTCGCCGGCATGGCGCCGCTCGCCGGCGCGCGCAAACAGATCGCGGTACGCGTGCGCGACCGGCTGAAACTGATTCCGCTCGCCGACATCCAATATTTTCTCGCCGAACAGAAATATGTGACCATAAAGCATCTGCATGGCGCGGATCTGATCGAAGAGGCCCTGAAGTCGCTGGAAGATGAGTTCGCCGACGACTTCGTGCGCGTGCATCGCAACGCGCTGGTTGCGCTGCACGCCATCGATTCGGTGCATCGCACGCAGGACGGACAGCTGGAGGTCCTGATCAAGAATTCCAACGAAAAGCTCACCGTCAGCAGGCGTTTGGCCGCGGAGTTACTGAGGAAATTGCGCGGCTAATCAGGTAATCTCGCCTCGATGGAAAAACGCACACTGGGCTCCCAGGGCTTGACGGTATCGGCGCTAGGCTTGGGGTTGATGGGCATGAGCGCCAACCCGGGACATCCGGGCATGTACGGACCGGCCGATGAGCGCGAATCGATCGCCACCATTCACCGTGCGCTGGAATTGGGCATCGACTTCTTCGACACCGCCGAAGTCTACGGTCCTTACATCAACGAAACGCTGCTGGGCAAGGCTTTGCAAGGCCGGCGCCACCGCGCCGTCATCGCCACCAAGTTTGGATTCAAGATCGACCCGGATGGCAGGATCGCCGGCGTCAATGGTGCGCCGTCGCATCTTCGCAGCGTGCTCGACGCTTCGCTGCAACGCCTCGGCGTCGACCATATCGACCTGTGGTATCAGCACCGCCTGGACCGATCGGTGCCCATCGAGGACACCATCGGCGCGATGAGCGATGCGGTCAAGAGCGGCAAGGTGCGCTACCTGGGACTGTCGGAGGTCGGGGTGAAGACGTTGGAGCGCGCCCATGCCGTGCATCCGATCAGCGCGTTGCAAAGCGAGTACTCGCTGTGGGAGCGCAACCTCGAAAACGACGTGCTGGCGGCGGCGCGCCGATTGGGCGTGGGCATTGTTCCGTTCAGCCCCCTGGGCCGCGGATTCCTGACCGGCACAGTGCAGCGGGCTGAAGAGCTCCCCGAGGGCGACTATCGGCGCAGCGATCCACGCTATCAGGGACCGAACTTCGATGCCAATCAACGCATGCTCGCCGCGGTGACGGCCATCGCCCGTCAGAAGGGCATCAGCGCAGGTCAGGTGGCGCTCGCCTGGCTGCTGCATCAGGGTCCGGACATCGTGCCGATCCCCGGAACCAAGCGCCGCAGTTACCTGGAAGAAAACGCCGGCGCCACCGCCGTCAAACTCAGTGCGCAGGATCTGCAGGCGCTGGACGCAGCCGCACCGAACGGCACCACGGCCGGTCCGCGCTACTCGGAAAAGATGATGGCGACCGTGGATCGCTGAGCGCTCATGGCCGAACTACTAAGAATCGCGACCCGCAAGAGCAAGCTCGCGCTGTGGCAGGCCGAACACGTGGCCGGGCAGCTGCGCCACGCGCATCCGGATCTGCATGTGGTGCTGGTGCCGATGACGACGCAGGGGGATCAGATTCAAGATCGCAGTCTCGCCGCCATCGGCGGCAAGGGGCTGTTCATCAAGGAACTGGAAGTGGCCATGCAGGAGCGGCGGGCCGACATCGCCGTGCATTCCATGAAAGATGTGCCCGCCAATCTGCCGGACGGCATGGAGCTGGGCGCCATTCTGCCGCGCGCCGACACGCACGATGCACTGATCGCCAATCACTATTCCTCTGTCGATGAACTGCCCGCGAACGCCCGTGTGGGCACCTCCAGTCTGCGGCGGCAGGCGCAATTGCTGGCCCGCCGCGCAGACCTGCGCATCGAGCCGCTGCGCGGCAACGTCGATACGCGGCTGCGCCGCCTGGACGAGGGCGATTTGCACGCCATCGTGCTCGCCAGCGCCGGCCTGATCCGCCTCGGCTGGGAATCGCGCATCACCGAACGCATACCGGCAAACATTTGTCTGCCCGCGGTCGGCCAGGGCGCCATCGGCATCGAATGCCGAGAAGGCGATGCGTCGACCCTGGCACGATTGCGGGTGCTCGAGCATCCGCCAACGCGGACCGCACTCACGGCAGAGCGGGCCTTTTCGCAAAGGCTCGGCGGCAGCTGCCAGTCGCCGATCGCAGCGCTTGCCCAGATCGACAATGGCGTGCTCAAGCTGGAAGGCCTGGTGGCTGAGCCCGACGGTTCGCATCTGTGGCGCGACGCCATTCAAGGCGACATTGGACGCGCCGAACAGATGGGCGCAGAGCTGGCTGAGCGAATCCTCAATGCCGGAGCGCGCGCGCTGCTCGAGCGGCTGAGCGCCTGATCCGGGCGCGCACCGTGCTGCCGACCTCGCCGCTTCCGCTTGCAGGCATCGGCGTGCTGGTGACGCGCCCCGAACAACAGGCAGGCGGATTGTGCCGGCTGCTCGAGTCCCAAGGCGCCGCCGTCTACCGCCTTCCCGCCATGAGCATCCGTGAGCACCCGAAACGACGGGAACTGCTGGCGCGACTTAAAACGCTTCCCGGCTTCGACCTCATCGTCTTCATCAGCGCCAACGCGGTGCGCTATGGCGCGGAGATTCTCGCGCAGCGGCGCGACCTGGCCATCGCCGCGGTCGGACCGGCCACCGCGCGCGCGCTGAATCAGGCCGGATACCGGGTCAGCATCGCATCCAGCGAAGGCTTCGATTCCGAACATCTGCTGGCGCATCCGCGTCTGGCATCGCTGCACGGACAGCGGGTGCTGCTGGTCAAGGGCAGCGGCGGTCGGGACCTGCTTGAACAGCAGCTGGCGCAGCGTGGCGCGCAGGTCGAAGCCGCACCGGTCTATGAGCGAAGGCCGGCGACACCCGCGCCCGGCACACTGCTCGAGCTGGAGCGCCGCTTCGAGGCGGGTGAGATTCACCTGATCAGCGCCACGAGTCTGGAAATCGCCGGCAATTTGCTGGCCCTGGCGCAAGGTGCGCTGCGCGATCAGTTCGAGCGTGCGTTGTGGGTGGCGCCCAGTGCGCGCGTCGCGCAGGGCATTGCCGATCTGGGCGTACGCCAACCGGTGATTCAGTCGCGCTCCGCCGAGGACCAGGAATTGCTCAACGCCATCCTGCGATGGCGCTCGACGCTGTCCGGGGCGTAGTCGAAAGAATCGAAATACAGCCGCTCGGGCGCCGCGCCCCGCGATAAGAATTGCGCGCGGATCGCGGCGATCATCGCCGGCGGACCTGCTGTGTAGATGTCGTGACCCGCCAGATCGGCAGTGCCGCGCAGGACGGCCTCGTGCACCATTCCGCGCTCCCCCGCCCAGTTGGCGGATCCTGCCGACAGCACGGGAATGTAGCGCAGCGCGCCATAGTCCCGTGCGAGGGTTTCTATCTGCTCGTGCGCATACAGATCAGCTTCTGCGCGGCATCCCCAATACAGGGTCATCGTGCGCTTCAAGCCGTTTGCAATCACGTGCCGGATGATGCTCATGAGCGGGGCGAGTCCGGTGCCCCCGCCGATCAGCAGCATGGGGGCGGCGGATTCCCGATAGACGAATTGCCCCAGCGGTCCTTCGATGCTCAGCAGTTTCTGTTGATCCGGATGCGCGAACAGCGCGTCGGTGAACTCCCCGCCGGGCACGTGGCGCACGTGCAGCTCCAGCAGATGCGAACCTTGCGGCGGCGATGCGATCGAAAAGCTGCGGCGGCGTCCACCCTCAAGCAGGATATCGATGTACTGGCCGGACTGGAACGAGAACTCCTCCGCGGCCGGCAGGCGCAGATGCACGCTCATCACGTCATGACACCGCTGCACACAGCGCTCGATGCGGCACGGCAGCCCCTTGACCGTGAGCTCGCCGGCTGGTGCGAGGGTTCGTATTTCCACTTCGAGATCGGATTGGGCGCGCGCCTGACACATCAGCACGAAACCCTCGGCAATCTGCCCGCTGGTAATGCCCAAGGGGATTCCGTTCGGATAGTGGCAACTGCCGTGGAGCAGCCGCGCCATACAGGACCCGCAGTTTCCGCCCTTGCAGCTGTGCGGCAGATTCAGACCCGCGCCGGTGGCGGCATCGAGCAGGGACTGCGCGGGCCGGACGCTGAACTGGCGTCCTGTGTTGCGGATTTGAACTCTCAACCGGCGCAGTTCTCCATGGGGGCGCAATCAGTCTATCCTATGCCGTCAGTCCAGATCCTGAAGGTTGAACCATGAAAGAAAACAGCAAGTATCCTGACTACATCGGCGTGTCTGAAGTCACGACCCAATCGTATGAGCACATGCGGGTGCAGGCCCAGTTCGAAGGTCAGCCCTCGATCATGTTCGATGAGCCTGAAGGCTTCGACATCGGCGATCCCCCCGACCTGCGCGGACACTCGCGCGGCTGGACGCCGGTACACGCGCAACTGGCGGCATTGGCCGGCTGCACGGCCATCACCATCACCGTGGTGGCGCGCGATCAAAAATTCCAGTACCAGAATCTGTCAACGAAAATGCGCTCGCTGATCGACATCCGCGGCTTTTTCTTCGATCTGCATCTGCAGCCCAAATACGAGCAGCTGAATTTTGATCTGCGGCTGGATACGCGCGAACCGCTGGCACGTGTCCGCGCACTCGCCCGGGAAACCAGCCGCCGCTGCCCGCAGCTGGGCTTGTTCCGCGCCGCCAAGGTGCCCTTGCTGATCTGCTGGTATCGCGGCAAGAGCCGCACGCCCCTGTTCGAGGAGCGCTTCTCGCTGAACCGGGGCAGGACGCCGGAGGATCAGCTGATTGCCCAGCGCAAGCGCCTGCGCAAAGCCGGATGATCCGCCCCGCCCGGGAGCCTGTCCGGGCTCCTAGGCGGCAGGCAGGCTGCGCTTGCTGCCCAGCCACTCGCCGATGGGCTTCCACTGCTTCCAGTCCGGCCAGGCGAGGTACTCCGGCAGTTCCAGCACGCCCATGCCGCGCGCATAGGCGCGCACGTAGTTCTGCGCTTCGCGCAATGCGCCGAGGTACGGCACCTTGAGTTTTTTCAGATACTCATCCAGCTCTTCGTAAATCAATGTGTATTCACGCACGCGGTTGGCGATGACCGCCAGACGCGCCTGCTTGCGCGCCACCTTGCCGATTTCAAGCAGTTCGGCCATGAAATGGTTGCAGGCTTTCATGTCGATGCTGGAGGGAAGCACCGGCACCAGAATGGTCTCGGCGCGGCGCACCAGTTCGTTGAGTTCGGTTCCATGCACGCGCGCCGGCGCATCGATGACCAGCACGTCGGTGCTGCGCGGCACGCTGCGCAGACCCTCATCGAAGGCGGCAACGCCGGATATCGCCGGCAGGTCGGCCGGACGCTGTGCCAGCCAGTCCAGACTTGAGCGCTGCGGATCGTAATCGGCGATGCAGACCTGCTGACCATCTTGCGCAAAGTACACCGCGACATTCGTCGCCAAGGTGCTCTTGCCGCAGCCGCCCTTTGAATTGAGGATCATCACATGACGCATACAGCCATCCCCTTATTGGTTTGGTGTAAGGTAAACACTCATGGGTAACTTCCGCAACCCCTCACGCGCAGAGATTGACGCGTTCCTGCGCCGTATCCGCACGATTGCCGTGGTGGGCATTTCGGCAAACTCCTCCCGGCCCAGCCATGGCGTCGCGCGCGCGCTGCAGCGCTTCGGATACACCATCGTTCCCGTCAACCCCGGCATCGAATCGGTTCTGGGCGAGCCCTGCTGGCCGACACTCGATGCCGCTGTCGCGGCACGAGGCGCCGCCCCGCCCGTCGATCTGGTGGATGTATTCCGCCTGCCGCAGTTCGTGCCCAACATCGTCAACGACTGCATCCGGCTGAAGCTGCCGGCGCTGTGGCTTCAGGATGGCATCATCGATGAGGCATCCGTGGCGCGCGCGCAATCGGCAGGGATGTTCACGGTCATGGACCGCTGCGTTTATCGCGACCGTGTCATGCTCGCTGCCGGCTGAAGTCTGGGCTATGCTTGATACGATGCAGATCGAGTTCATGAAGATGCACGGGCTGGGCAATGACTTCATCGTCTTCGATGCCCCCGCAGCGTCCGCCGGCAGCCTCGATGCGCGGCAAATCAGCGCGCTTGCCGACCGGCACACCGGCATCGGCTTCGATCAGGCCCTGATGCTCGAACCACCCCGCGATCCCAAGACCCGTGCGTTCTACCGCATATTCAACGCCGACGGCTCCGAAGTGGAGCAATGCGGCAACGGCGTGCGCTGCGTGGCGGCGCTGCTGTACGAACGCGCGCCGCAGGCGGGACGAGAGTTCCTGCTCGACAGCCCCGGCGGGCGGATCGAGGCCCGGGTGCGCGAAGACGGCCTGGTGTCGGTGGACATGGGGGCGCCCAACTTCACGCCTGCCGCACTGCCCTTCGATGCCTCTGGCGAAAGCTACGTGTATGCGCTGAACGTCAACGGCAGGGAAATCGACATCGGCGCGGTCTCCATGGGCAATCCCCACGCCGTGTTGCGAGTCCCGGACATCGACACCGCGCCGGTGGACCGCCTCGGACCCGCCATCGAACATCATCCGCGCTTCGCCAAACGCACCAACGTCGGCTTCATGCAGATTCTGGACCGCGGCCACATCCGCTTGCGAGTGCACGAGCGCGGCGTCGGTGAAACCCGGGCCTGCGGCACGGGCGCCTGCGCGGCCGTTGCCGTCGGCCGGCGTCACGGACTTCTGGACGAGGAAGTGGAGGTCGCTCTCAAGGGCGGCAAAGTCCGGATATCCTGGCCCGGCGAGGGTCAGCATCTGTGGATGACCGGCCCGGTGGCACGGGTCTTCTCGGGGTCGATCGACATATGACGCATTCATTGAGGGAGACACAACGATGAGCACGAGCCAAGCGCGAGGTCTGAGCAACGAAGCGCTCAACGACGGCAGCGTCGCCGAGTATCTGCAGCGCGTTCCAGAATTCTTCGAACGAAACAGCCAGTTGCTCGACAAATTGCGGCTGCCGCATGTTCGCGCCGGCGGCGCCACCGTCAGCCTGGTGGAGCGGCAGGTCGAAGTGCTGCGCGAGCGCAATCTTGCGCTGGAGCGCAAACTCAAGGACCTCATCGATGTCGCGCGCGGCAACGACCTGCTCGCCAACCGCATCCATCGCCTGTGTCAGCGGCTGGTTCAAGCGCGCGGCACGCTTGAGGTCATCCAGGCCATCGAAACCTCGCTGCGCGAAGATTTCGAGGCCATGCATGCCGTCATCATCGTGTTCATGGACCCCTCCCCCGAACTGGAACGCGCAGGCGGCCGCTTTCTGCGCATCGCCGGCCGCGACGACGCCGAGATGAAGATGTTCGAGTCGTTGTTTCAATCCGGCAAGCCGCGCTGCGGCCAGATCCGCGATGCGCACCGCGACTATCTGTTCGGCAAGGACACGGTGGAAATCGGTTCCGCGGCGCTCACCCCGTTGGGCATCAAAGGCTCACTGGGCATTCTGGCCATCGGCGCCAGCGACGCTCAGCGCTTCACGCCCGGGATGAGCACGGATTTCCTGACGCGGATCGGCGAACTCGTGAGCGTCGCCCTGTTGCGGTAGCGCGGCCCGACGTGAACGACGCGCAGTGCGAATGGATCGACCGGTTCCTGGCGCACCTGCGCCAGGAACGGCGCATGAGCCCGCATACACTGCTGGCCTACCAGCGCGATCTGGTCACGCTCACTGAATTCTGCGAACAGCGTCAGCTTCACGAATGGGCGCGGCTCGATCATGCGCATATCCGCGACTACGCTGCGCAGGAGCATCGCCGCGGCATCAATCCGCGCAGCGTGCAGCGCCGGCTGTCGGCAGTGCGCTCTTTTTTCGAGTATCTGCAGCGCGAGAAATTGGTGCTGAAGAATCCCGCGCAGGGCGTGCGCGCTCCCAAGATGGCCAAACGGCTCCCGACCACGCTGGATGCCGATCAAATGGCGCGCTTGCTGGAGTTCCGCGTCAGCGATTCGCTCTCCAGCCGCGACAAGGCCATCATGGAATTGTTCTATTCATCCGGGCTGCGGCTGGCCGAACTGGTGGCGCTGGATCTGCCGGACCTGGACTTGAAAGATGCGACGGTGCGAGTGCTCGGCAAAGGCAGCAAGGAGCGCATCGTGCCGGTGGGGCGCATGGCCATCGCCGCGGTGAACCGCTGGCTCGTGGAGCGCGCGGCACTGCTCAAGGGCGCACATGCCGCCCTGTTCGTGGCGCGCGGCGGCAAACGACTCGGCGCCCGCGCCATCCAGTTGCGGGTGGAAGGCTGGGCGCGCAAACAGGGCATCGAGACCCGCGTTCACCCGCACATGTTCCGGCATTCATTCGCCTCGCATCTGCTGGAGTCCAGCCACGATCTGCGCGGCGTGCAGGAATTGCTCGGCCACAGTGACATCGGCACGACGCAAATCTACACACATTTGGACTTTCAACATTTGGCCAAGGTGTATGATGCGGCGCATCCCCGCGCGAAGCGGCGCCAGGCCTGACCGCCGGCATTGAAATCAGCAATCCGCGTCCCCATTGATGCGTCCGCATGCTTCACGATCCCAAGCGCATTTACGGCACGACCATTCTCGCGGTTCGCCGCGCAGGCTGTGTCGCCGTCGGTGGCGATGGCCAGGTGACGCTGGGCAACAGCGTCATGAAGTCCAATGCACGCAAGGTGCGCCGGTTGTTCGAGGGCAAGGTGCTGGCAGGGTTCGCCGGCAGCACGGCCGATGCATTCACGCTGTTCGAGCGCTTCGAAGGCAAACTCGAGAAATTCGGCAACCTGACGCGCGCAGCCATCGAACTGGCCAAAGACTGGCGCACCGACCGCAGTCTGCGGCGGCTTGAGGCGCTGTTGTGCGTGGCCGATGCGCACAGCACCTACGTCATTTCCGGCACCGGCGATGTCATTGAACCCGAGCACGACCTCATCGCCATCGGCTCCGGCGGCGGTTTCGCGCAGGCAGCCGCTCTGGCGCTGATCCAGACCAGCGAACTCAGCGCCCGCGAGATCGTCGAACGTTCTTTGAACATTGCGGCGGACATCTGCATCTACACCAACCGCAATCTCACCATCGAGGAACTCTGACGGCCTCATGTCGCAGATGACACCCCGTGAAATCGTCGAGGAGCTCGACAAACACATCGTCGGCCAGAAGGCCGCCAAACGGGCCGTGGCCATTGCGCTGCGCAACCGCTGGCGCCGGCAGCAGGTCGCTGAAGGCCTGCGCGCGGAAATCACGCCCAAGAACATCCTCATGATCGGTCCCACCGGCGTGGGCAAGACCGAGATCGCGCGCCGACTGGCGCGCCTGGCCAAGGCGCCGTTCATCAAAGTAGAGGCCACCAAATTCACCGAGGTGGGCTACGTGGGCCGCGAGGTCGACTCCATCGTGCGTGACCTGGTCGATATTTCCGTCAAGATGACGCGCGAACAGGAATTGGAAAAGTTCCGCCATCGCGCCGCCGACGCCGCCGAGGAGCGCGCGCTGGACGCCCTGCTGCCGCGGCCGCATTCGGCATCTGCGCCGGATGCTTCCGCCCGCGACAGCGACACGCGCCAGCGCTTTCGCAAAATGCTGCGCGAGGGCAGCCTCGATGATCGCGACATCGAGATCGAAGTGCGCGCCATGCCGATGGGCATGGAGATCATGGCACCGCCCGGCATGGAGGAAATGACCCAGCAGCTGCAGAGCATGTTCCAGAACATCGGCTCATCCCGATCTCACACGCGCAAGCTCAAGGTCAAAGAGGCCATGAAGCTGCTGCTCGATGAAGAAGCGGCGAAAATGATCAACGAAGAAGAATTGAAAGTGCGCGCCGTGGAAAACGCCGAGCAGAACGGCATCGTGTTCATCGACGAAATCGACAAGATTGCCCGCCGCCAGGAAACCACCGGAGCGGACGTGTCGCGCGAGGGCGTGCAGCGCGACCTGCTGCCCTTGGTTGAGGGGTGCACGGTCAACACCAAGTACGGCACGGTGAAGACCGACCACGTGCTGTTCATCGCCTCCGGCGCATTTCACATGTCCAAGCCATCCGACCTCATACCTGAACTTCAAGGCCGTCTGCCCATCCGCGTCGAACTGGAACCGTTGGTGGTCGAGGATTTCGTGCGCATTCTGACCGAGCCCGACGCATCGCTGTGCAAGCAATACGCAGCGCTCCTGGGCACCGAGGGCGTGACGCTGGAGTTCGCCGACAGCGGAGTGCGGCGTCTGGCCGAAGCCGCCTTCGAGGTGAACGAGCGCACCGAGAACATCGGCGCGCGGCGGCTGCACACCGTCATGGAGCGGCTGCTGGAAGGCGTCTCCTTCGAAGCGGCCGACCGCAGCGGCACGCAGGTTCACAT
>JANXOV010000122.1 GCA_025357635.1 Pseudomonadota bacterium | reverse complement strand
TTCGTCTTGGTTTCCTCATGAATCTCTGCCCTCCGGTTGCTATATTGCACCGGCAGATTTCCACTTACACCCCTGTCCGAAATACCGCAGCCACCTCTAACATCTCGACGCTCTGGAGTCGATCGCAGATGTTGTCAACACGCCCGGACTCGACCTCGCATTCATTGGACCCGGAGATCTTGCTACGAGCATGGGCCTCAAAGGTCAACCCGATCACCCGTCCGTACAGTCGACCATACAGCAGCTTGAGGCCGCGATTCTTCAGAGCCCAGTATTGTTAGGGGGAGTCGCACCGACGTCGGCACAGGCGAACGAAATGATCGCTCGGGGCTATCGGGCACTTGTTGTCGGATTTGATTGGTCACTACTCCAGCGTGGGATTGCGTCCGTGCTGGACGGTGTTAGGAAATGATTTTATTTAACATATTCACTCCCACTCGATCGTGGCCGGCGGCTTCCCCGAAATGTCATACACCACCCGCGAAATCCCGGCCACCTCGTTGATGATGCGGTGGCTGACGCGATCGAGAAACTCATAAGGCAGCCGCGCCCAACGCGCCGTCATGAAGTCGATGGTCTGCACCGCGCGCAAGCTCACCACATAGTCGTAACGCCGGCCATCGCCCATCACGCCCACCGAGCGCACCGGCAGAAACACGGCGAAGGCCTGGCTCACCGACTCGTACAAACCCTCGCGGCGCAGTTCTTCGATGAAGATGGCATCGGCGCCGCGCAGCAGATCCGCGTGGGCTTTTTTGACTTCGCCCAATATACGCACACCCAGTCCCGGGCCAGGAAACGGATGCCGGTTGATCAGCGTCGGCGGCAGGCCCAGTTCGAGCCCAAGTTTGCGCACCTCATCCTTGAACAACTCGCGCAAAGGCTCGAGAAGTTTCAATTTCATGTGCTGCGGCAGTCCGCCCACATTGTGATGCGACTTGATGACGTGCGCCTTGCCGGTTTTGGCGCCCGCGGATTCGATGACATCGGGATAGATGGTGCCCTGCGCCAGCCATTTCACCGACGGCAGTTTCGCGGCCTCTTCGTCGAACACCTCGACGAACAGCCGGCCGATGATCTTGCGTTTGGCTTCCGGGTCGGTCTGGCCGGCCAGGGCATCGAGAAAGCGCTGCTCGGCATTGACGCGGATCACCTTCACGCCCATGTGCTCGGCGAAAGTGCTCATGACCTGATCGCCCTCGCCCAGGCGCAGCAGGCCGTGATCGACGAACACGCAGGTCAACTGCGCGCCGATTGCCCGGTGCAGCATCGCCGCGACGACTGAAGAATCCACGCCGCCGGACAATCCGAGGAGCACATGATCGCGTCCCACCTGTGCGCGGACCTGCGCCAGGCCGTCCTCGATGATGCGGCTGGTTTTCCAGCTTGCGGCGCAGCCGGCGATGTCGTGTACGAAGCGGCGCAGAATCTCCAGACCCTGCAGCGTGTGCGTGACTTCGGGGTGAAACTGCAGCGCGTAGAATTGACGCTTCTCGTCCGCCATGGCGGCGAGCGGTGCATTGTCGCTGCTTGCGATGGCCTTGAATCCCGGCGGCAGCGCATTCACGCGATCGCCGTGACTCATCCACACGTCGAGCAACGCCCGCCCTTGAGAATCGCGAATGTCCTCCAGGCCATCGAGCAGGCGCGAAGCGCCGGTGGTGCGCACTTGCGCGGCGCCGAATTCGCGATGCGTGGAGGACTCGACTGCGCCGCCCAACTGCGCGGCCATGGTCTGCATGCCGTAGCAAATGCCCAGCACGGGGCGGTTCAATTTGAAAACAACCGCCGGCGCGGCAGGTCCTTGCGCATCGTAGACAGAATCCGGACCGCCCGACAAGATTACCGCCCGGGGAGCAAACTTGATGATCTCGGCCGGATCCACGTCCCATGCGTACACTTCGGAGTAGACGCCGAGTTCGCGGACACGGCGCGCGATCAGCTGTGTGTACTGGCCCCCAAAATCCAGGATCAGAATTCGGTCAGCATGAATATCCGTCATCACCCGATCCGATAGTTCGGCGCTTCTTTTGTGATGGTCACATCGTGTACGTGGCTTTCGCGCACGCCGGCATTGGTGATGCGCACGAATTGCGGCCGCGTTCGCATCTCCTCGATGTTGGCGCTGCCGGTGTATCCCATGGCGGCGCGCAATCCGCCGGCGAGCTGGTGCAGGATGGCGACCAGGCTGCCCTTGAAGGCAACCCGCCCCTCGATGCCCTCGGGAACCAGCTTTTCCAATTCTGAGGTGGTGTCCTGAAAATAGCGGTCGCTGGAACCGTGCGACTGCGCCATGGCGCCAAGTGACCCCATGCCGCGATAGGCCTTGAAAGAGCCGCCTTGATACAACTCCACCTCGCCCGGCGATTCTTCGGTGCCGGCGAACAAACTGCCGATCATGATGCTGTGCGCGCCGGCGGCAATCGCTTTGGCCACATCTCCCGAATAGCGGATACCGCCATCCGCGATTGACGGGACACCGCTTTTTTCCAACGCGCGCGCCACGCACGCCACGGCGCTGATCTGCGGCACGCCAACACCTGCGACCACTCGTGTGGTGCAGATCGAGCCGGGTCCGATGCCCACCTTGACGCCATCCGCGCCATGCTTGACCAGATCCAGCGCCGCTTCCGCGGTCACGATGTTGCCGCCGATGACATCCAGATCGGGAAACTTTTCTTTGATCTTGGCCACCATTTGCAACACGCCGCGCGAGTGGCCGTGCGAGGTATCCACGACCACGACGTCGACACCTTCGGCAACCAGTGCAGCGACGCGATCCAGCGTATCCGGCGCCGTGCCTAACGCGGCGCCGACGCGCAGGCGTCCGACACCATCCTTGCAGGCATGGGGGAATTCGGTGGCTTTCTGGAAGTCCTTGACCGTGATCATTCCCTTGAGTTCATAGCCATCGGCGATCACCAGCACTTTTTCGATGCGATGCTTGTGCAGCAGCGCCAGCACTTCTTCTTTGGGGGCGTTCTCTCGAACGGTGATCAACCGCTCTTTGGGGGTCATGACCGCGGAGACGGGCGAATCGAGTTTGGTTTCGAAACGCAGATCGCGGTGGGTCACGATGCCGACGACCCGATTGCCCTGCACGACGGGCACGCCCGAGATGTTCTTGGCGCGAGTGAGTTCGATGACCTGCCGGATGGTCATGTCCGGACTGACGCTGATCGGGTCAGTGATGACGCCGCTTTCAAATTTTTTCACCCGCCCCACTTCGCGGGCCTGGTGTTCGATGGACATGTTCTTGTGAACGATGCCGATGCCGCCTTCCTGCGCCATGGTGATCGCGAGGCGCGCCTCGGTCACAGTGTCCATGGCCGCGGAGATCAACGGCAGATTGACGCGGATGTTCCGAGTCAATTGAGTGGCGAGGGAGACATCCCGCGGCAGCACTTCGGAGTAGGCCGGCACGAGCAGCACATCGTCGAATGTGAGTGCCTCTTCGAGAATTCGCATAGTGGAGCGTTCACGTTCGTTCAAGAGGCGTCGCATTCTACCTTGCGCGCCCCGTCCGGTAAACCGACGTATGATTGGGGTCATGCCAAGGCCTGACGCCACAGCCGGGTTGACCGGTGAAAATCGGGATGTTTATACGGTTTCGCGCCTGAATCGCGAGGTCCGGATGCTCCTGGACCGGGGCTTTCCCGCCTTGTGGCTGGAAGCCGAGGTCTCCAATTTCGCCCGGCCCAGCTCCGGGCACTGGTATTTTTCGCTCAAGGACGCCGGGGCGCAGCTGCGCTGTGCCATGTTCCGGCAGCGCAATAGCCTGGCCGGCATCACCCCCAAAGACGGCCAGCAGGTCTTGGTTCGCGGCCGCATCAGCCTGTACGAGCCACGCGGCGACTATCAGATGATCGTGGATCATATCGAGGACGCTGGCCAGGGGGCGCTGAAGCGCGAGTTCGACCGGCTCAAGGCGAAGCTTACGGCAGAAGGCCTGTTCGACACTGAGCGCAAGCGCGCGCCACCGCGCCTGCCGCGGCGAATCGGCGTCATCACCTCACCGAGCGGCGCCGCCATCCGTGACATCCTGCACGTGTTGAAGCGCCGCTTTCCGGCCGTGCCGGTGCTGCTGTATCCGGTGCCCGTGCAGGGTGCGCAAGCCGCCCCGGACATCATCGCTGCGCTGAAACTGGCGGCGCAGCGCGCCGAGTGCGACGTGCTGATCCTGGCCCGCGGCGGCGGCTCGCTCGAGGATCTGTGGGCATTCAACGATGAGGCGCTGGCGCGGCAGATCGCCGCCTCGCCGATTCCGATCGTCACCGGCATCGGTCACGAAGTGGATTTCACCATCGCGGACTTCGCCGCGGATGTGCGCGCGCCCACCCCGTCCGCCGCGGCCGAGATCGTCGTTCCCGACGGCGCCGAATACGTTAAGTTCTTTCAGACGCGCGCCATGAGGCTGCAGCAGATCCTGAGCCGGCGGCTGGCGGAGCTGGCGCAGCGGCTGCAGTACTTGATCCGTCGCGCCGCGCTGGTCAGTCCCAGCGCACGCCTTACACAGCGCGCGCAGCAGCTCGATGATTTCGAGCAGCGCCTGATCCGCGCGCTGCGCCAGACGCTGACCCACGACCGTTCGCTGCTGCTGGAGCAGCAGGGCCGTCTGTGGCGCGCCAGTCCCGGTCTGCGTTTGCGCGAAAACCAGGCCCGGCACGCCGAGCTGCTGGCGCGGATGCGCGCCGCCGTCATTGCGCGCGTGCAGCGCGCACAGGGGCGATTCGGTCCGCTGGTTCGCACACTCAACGCGGTGAGCCCCCTGGCGACGCTGGAGCGAGGCTATGCCATCGTAAGTCTCGAAGGCGGCGGCATCGTTCGCCATGCGGCGCAGGTCAAGAGCGGCGATGTCATCCGCGCGCGGCTGTCGAAGGGCGAGATCCGCGCCAAGGTGGAAGACGCATCGTGAAACTGCCGGCGATGGTTGGGCTGATGCTTGTGTCGAGCGCACCATGCAATGCTGCGTCCATCGCCCTGCCGGCGCAGAGCGCGGTTCCGGGCGGCGTTGCCATCGTGCCGCTCGATGTGGAGTCCGAGCATGCGCCCGTGGCGATGAGCGCAGGACATCGTGTGCTCGTGATCCGCCAGGATGCGCGCTGGATCGCGGTCGTGGGCATCGCGTTGGCCACCGCGCCCGGGCGCGCGACTGTTTCTCTGCGGGAGCCTGCGCCACACTTCATTGGATTTGAAGTCGCGCCCAAACAGTACGCCACTCAATCGCTCAAAGTGCCACCCAAGCAGGTGAACCTGTCCGCTGCGGATCTGGAGCGCGTGGAGAAGGACCGTGTGTCCATCGAGCGCTCACTCAGTCATTGGAGCGACTTAGCGCCGCAGGCGCTGCAGTTCGGGCAGCCGGTGCCCGGCGTGCGCAGCAGTTCCTTCGGCTTGCGCCGCGTGTTCAATGGCGAGTCGCGCAACCCGCACAGCGGCATGGACATCGCCGCGCCGGCGGGCACGCCGGTGCGCGCGCCGCTCGCCGGCGAGGTGATCGGCACGGGCAGCTATTTTTTCAACGGCAACACCGTGTTCCTCGACCATGGCAGCGGCTTCATCAGCATGTACTGTCACCTCAGCAAAATCAGCGTCAAGCCGGGACAGAAGCTCGGCCCCGGCGATACACTGGGTGAAGTCGGAATGACGGGCCGCGTAACAGGCCCGCACTTGCACTGGGGTTTAAGTTTGAACCACGCCTGGGTGGATCCGGAATTGTTCCTGAAGCAGTAAGGGGAGTCGACACATGTATGGCTTGATGCAGGATCATCCGCTGCTGATTTCTGGATTGATCAAACACGCCGCTGCCAACCACGGACGCCGCGAAGTGGTTTCGCGACTCGGCGACGGCAGCATTCATCGCACCGACTATGCATCGGTGGAGCGCCGTGCGCGGGCACTGGCCGAAAAACTGCAATCCCTGGGCATCGGGCATGGCGAGCGCATTGCCACACTGGCCTGGAACACCTATCGTCATCTGGAATGCTTCTACGGCGTGTCAGGCATGGGCGCCGTGCTGCACACGGTGAATCCGCGTCTGTTCCGCGAGCAGATTGCCTACATCATCCGCCATGCGGAAGATCGCCTGCTGATTTTCGATGCTGATCTGCTCAACATCGTGGAAAGCGTTGCCGATGAAATCCCATCGGTCGAACACTTCGTCGTGTTGTGCACGCGCGAGGCGCTGCCGGCATCCACCCGATTGAAGCTGGTGGCCTACGAGGACTGGATCAACGGCCGCGGCGATGACTACCACTGGCCCAGTTTCGATGAGCGCTCGGCCTCTTCGTTGTGCTACACCTCCGGCACCACGGGCAACCCAAAAGGCGTTCTCTACAGCCACCGCTCCACGCTGCTGCATGCGCTGGTCACGGTGCAGGCCGACGTCTTCGCGCTCACCAGTGTGGACAGCGTGATGCCGGTGGCGCCCATGTTCCACGCCAATGCCTGGTCGCTGCCGTACTGCTGTCCCATGGTCGGCGCGAAGATGGTGCTGCCCGGCAATCGCATGGATGCCAAGAGCCTGTACGAGATGCTGTCCCAGGAAGCCGTGACGTTCTCCGTGGGCGTGCCGACCATATGGACCATGATCCAAGGCTATCTGCAGGAAACGGCCAGTTCGCTGCCCGATCTGAGCCGCTGCCTCGTCGCCGGTACGGCCATGCCACCGGCCATTCGCGAAACCTTCAAAACGAAGTATGGCGTCACCGCCGTGCATGCCTGGGGCATGACCGAGACCAGCCCCATCGGCACCATGAGCACGCTGTCCGCCGAAGTCGCAGCGCTTCCGGAGGCGCAGAGAACCGAACAATTGCTCAAGCAGGGCCGCGTGCCTTATGGCGTGGAGATACAGGTGCGCAATTCACAGGGACAGACCGCCCCCCATGACGGCCAGACCTTCGGTCCGCTGATGGTGCGCGGTCCGTGGGTCGCATCGGGTTACTTCAAGGGCGACGGCGGCGCCGTGCTCGACGCCGACGGCTGGTTCCCGACCGGCGATGTGGCCACCTGGGACAAATACGGCTTCATGAAAATCACCGACCGCACCAAGGACGTGATCAAGTCCGGCGGCGAATGGATCAGCTCCATCGATGTGGAAAACGCCGTCATGTCGCATCCTGCGGTCAAGCTTGCCGCCACGGTTGCGGCGTTTCATCCGAAGTGGGACGAGCGGCCCGTGCTGGTCGTCGTGCCGGTCGAGGGCGCAGCGCCGACCAAGGAACAGATACTGGAGTTTCTCGCCGCGCGCATGGCGAAGTGGTGGCTGCCCGACGATGTGATCTTCGTGTTGGAGCTACCGGTGACCGCAACCGGCAAGATTCTCAAAGCGCGGCTGCGCGAACAGTATTGGCACCATCTGCACGATGCATCGAGCTGATACGGATGGCCAGATCTGGGATCAATGCGTGACAGCAGCGGGCGTTGGCTTCGGCGGGCTCTTCAGCTTTTTAGCCGGTTTGACAGGCGCGTTTGTCTGTACCAGCGAAGTGACCGGGCAGCGTTGGCTGCGCACCCGGATGGCGCTGAATTTGTCGAATGAACCGCTCGGATTGGTCTCAAACGCGATCTGCTCTGCAAACGGCAGATCGAAGCACGGACTCATCAGCGTGGCGCGATACCATTTCCTGCTCTGGCTTTGAATGAGCACCGTGCGGTTGTTTTCGACCTGCCAGGTGTAAATGCCATCGTGATCGGCAAACGGAATGCTGGCCTCCACGGCGGGCGCAGACTTGGCGCCCGCATCGGTCTTGGGATCATCCGCCGCTCGTGCGGCGGCCCCGGCCAGCAAGCACACCACCAAAGGAACAAGAGCCAAGGTCTTCATGGCAGTCTCCGCAGAAACAACATCACGCTGCTGTCAGGTTGACCGCATTGCGGCGCGCGAGTTCCCCGGGCACCCCCCCCCCACAACGAGTACTTGAGACGGAACGCGGCACCAGACATGATCAGGGGAATCCTCGAAAGTTTTACGTGGCATCCTTCGTGATGATCCTCGGTACTAGACAGAGGCAGCCCCGCGACGGAACGTTGTAATGCGGTGATCAATCCGCGGATATCAGACTGATCAATCGTCGCTTCAAGTTCCGTGTGTCGCGTTCCCTCTCGGGTACTTCGGCAAACACTTCTGATAAAGCACTTACTCGGTGAGAAAACCCCTCGCGCTAGTTGACAGGAGGGGGTCATATCAGAACTTGTAGATGCCCTGAACGGCAAATCCCGTCAAACTGTCGGTGTCAGCGCCAGTGTCCACTGCCGCTGCCGTCTTGAAGAAGGTATCAGTATCCGCCTTGTCGTAGCGGCCTTCCAGCCGCAACTCGAAGTTCTTCACGGGCGCGTACCCGAAGGTCACGGTGCCTTCCTTGAGTTTCTGCTGCGATCCGGTGAGGAACCCGTCCTTGTCGTCGAGATATTCCGCACGCACGGATACGCGCCATTGAGCGTTGATGGCATAGTTCACGTAACCGGCAACACCGCTCCACGAGGCGTTCTGGCCAGCGCCCAGCGCGTCATCCCACTTGTTGATGTCGAGGTTGAGAATAAACGTGAGGGAGGACGTCGCGTTGTACGTGGCGACCACGTCGAACAGAGTCTTCATCGAATCGTTGCCGCCGAAGTTCGGATCGGTCTTGCCGAAATAGGCCGTGCCCAACAATGAGAACGTTTTGTTGGGTATCCAACCGAAGCCTAATTCACCGGTCTTTGAGCCGTAGGAGGTGGACGTGGTGTTCCACCCGTTATTGACGCCGCCCGTTACGCTGAAGGTATCTGACAGCGCGTAGGTCGCGCGGACGCCGGTATGGGTCAGCGGCTGAGAATCGAAAAACAGCAACGAACGGGAAAAGTTCGTGTTCAACGTCGGGTTGATCACTTCGGCGCCGGCCAGAGTGACGAACTTGCCGGCCATCACGGTCAGTGACCCGTTGGCGTATTGGACAAACGCCTGGCGTACATCGAAGGAATTGTCGTTGCCGTTTTCAGCTGCGTGCAGAATGCGCGCGTCTTCTCCGGCGAAGATATCGACCAGGGCGCCGAAACCTTCCTTGGGCTGATACGCGATGGTCAAACCCGCCTGATCGAGCTGGAAGGAGTCATGCTTGTTGTCGAACTGGTGAATATTGACGGGATACCCGTTGGAACGCGAATACGACGCGGCGACGTAGCCGCTCACGGTAATTCCCGAGGAGGCCAGGACATCCGAAATCGAAGGCGCCGCGGGCTTCGCGGCATCCTGCGCCAAGGCCGCACCGCTCAGTGCGCAACCCATCAAGAGCGCCGTCGTGGCAACCGTGACTACAGATTTCTTCATAAAGCGTAAATCCCCATTAAAATAGATTTGTGTGAACTGTGACTTGCAAAGCTGTCGACTTGCGTTCGATCCGGGCGGAGGACCCGGCAGGCCTCAATGCTGCCGGGTCCCAACGAGCGCGCCGCGTGGCTAGTCGACCCGCTCTCCATGCAGCGAGATGTCCAGACCCTCGCGCTCCTGGTCTTCGGTGACCCGCAGGCCGATCGTCATGTCGATGACTTTCAGGATGATGAAGCTGGCGGCGAAGCCATAGACCACGGTGGTGCCGACCCCCCACAACTGCGTGATCACCGAGCCTTCGACACCGCTGATTTCCTTGCTGGCGAAGACGCCGGTGAGCAAGGCACCAATGATGCCGCCGATGCCGTGAACGCCGAATGCGTCCAGTGAATCGTCATAGCCCAAGGCGCTCTTCAGCGAAGTCGCGGCGAGGAAACACACCACACCGGCGATGAGACCGATGATGACGGCCGGCGTCGGACCCACGAAGCCGGACGCCGGCGTGATGGCGACCAGACCCGCAACCGCGCCGGAGGCGATGCCCAGCACGCTGGGTTTGCCCTTGGTGATCCACTCGGCAAACATCCAGGCCAGCGCAGCGGCGGCGGTTGCGATTTGCGTCGCGGCCATCGCCATGCCGGCGCGGCCATCGGCAGCGACTGCGGAACCCGCATTGAAGCCGAACCAGCCCACCCACAGCAGCGATGCGCCGATCAGCGTCAGCACCAGATTGTGCGGCGGCATGGCTTCTCTGCCGTAGCCCAGACGCTTGCCCAACACCAGGCAGCTGACCAGACCCGCGATACCGGCATTGATGTGCACCACGGTGCCACCCGCATAATCGAGCACGCCCTTCGCCGCGAGCCAGCCAGTGGGCTCCCACACCCAGTGAGCGACGGGCGCGTACACCACCAGCGACCAGACGGACATGAAAATCAGCATCGCGGAAAACTTCATGCGGTCGGCAAAGGCACCGGCGATCAGCGCCGGGGTGATGATGGCAAAGGTCAGCTGGAACATGGCATACACGGTCTCAGGGATCGTGCCGGCCAGGTGCGACACGGACAACTTGCCCGCGTCCTTCATGAAGGTCATGCCGTTCATCAGCGCGCGCGTCGAACCACCCAGCCACGCAGATCCGGGCGTGAAGGCCCAGGAGTAACCGATGACCCACCAAAGCAGGGTGACCACCGCGGTGATCGCAAAGCTCTGCATGAGCGTCGCAAGCACGTTCTTCTTGCGGACCATGCCGCCGTAGAACAATGCCAGACCGGGAATGGTCATCATCAGCACCAAAGCGGTCGAGGTGAGCATCCAGGCGGTGTCGCCTGCGCTGATCTTATCCAACGTCACCAAGGAAGGGCCCGCAGGAGCCGCCGGCGCCGCTTCGGCAGGCGCGGCTTCAGCGGGAGTTGCCGCTGCCGCGGATGCAGGTGCGGCCGCCGGTGGCGGTTCGTCGGCCAACACCGCCGAGGTCGACAGCGCCAGCATGCCCATGAGAACGAATCGAGACAATGTACTCATCAATGAAAATCCCCCTACGATTGGCTAAATGGCGCTTGCGTCTCGCTCACCGGTGCGGATGCGCACCACCTGCGAGAGATCGAAAACAAAAATTTTGCCGTCGCCGACCTTGCCGGTTTGCGCAGCGCGCGTGATCGCTTCGATCACCTGCTCCGCCAGTTCGTCGGAGACTGCGATTTCGATCTTGGTTTTGGGAACGAACTCGACCGCGTATTCCGCGCCACGGTAGATTTCCGTGTGACCGCGTTGTCGTCCGAAACCGCGCACCTCGGTGACGGTCACCCCTTGCACGCCTACATCGCTGATGGCTTTTCGAACGTCGTCGAGTTTGAAAGGCTTGATAATGGTCGTGATCAGTTTCATCGATTGACACTCCTCCCTCTATTTAGTCGCAGTCATCGCACCCAGGCTCACCAACCTAAAGCACGCGCTGTGCCAGGATGTTTGTTTCGATGCAGATCAGAAGCTTGCGCAGGAAATCGACACTAAGACCTCGCATCGTGCGCACGCTTTTAGTGCGCAGCGACAATGCAATGCTTCAACTCAACGCAAACAGGGGTCGCATGGCTGACGGATTCGCGAGACCATCAGGACAATGCACTCCTGGATTCTGCGTCGGTCCACGCATACCACGGCTCCAGCCGTGATGCCCCGTGCACCTCATGCCGCGCCGCGCACCCTGATCACCACCGCGCTCCTGGCGATGTTCCTGGCGCCTTTGCTGCGCGCCCAGACGCACGATCGGGTCAGGGTGGTGGGCTCTTCGACGTTGTTCCCATTCGCGGCTGCGGTCGCCGAGGTATTCGGACGCCAGGGTCGGTGGAAAACGCCGATCGTCGAGTCGACCGGCACGGGCGGCGGTTTCAAGCTGTTCTGCAAAGGACTGGGTGCTGACACGCCGGACATCACCGATGCCTCGCGTCCAATGACCGACACCGAACGGCAGACTTGCGCCGCAAACGGGGTCGGCCCCGTCATCGGAATCCGCGTTGGATCCGATGGCATCATCATCGCCAGCAGCAAGCGCTCGCCGCCGATGAACCTCACTCGCGAACAACTCTACAGGGCGGTTGCGAAGGCGGTGGCGGCGGGCGGCCATCTGGTCGCCAACCCGTATCGGCGCTGGAGCGAGATCGACCCCGGCTTGCCGGACTGGCCGATCCGGATCCTCGGGCCTGCGCCCAACCACGGCACGCGGGACGCATTTGCCGCGCTGGCGATGGCCCCACCGTGCGAACGTCACGCGGAGGTGCGGGCGCTGTCAAAGGAGGAACAAAAGATCGCCTGTCAAACCGTGCGCGAGGACGGCGCGTGGATCGACGTCGCCGGCGACTACGGGGCCCTGCTCGGCAGGCTGGCAAACGCGCCGCAGACTATCGCCGTGCTGACGTTCTCGTACCTGGACCAGAATCGCGATGCAATCCAGGCCGCCCGCATCGATGGGGTTGCGCCGACGTTTCAATCGATCGGTGCTTGGACGTATCCGCTGTCGAGGCCGCTGTTCCTGTACGTCAAGAAAAAGCATGTCGGCGTGGTTCCCGGGCTTGCGGAATTCGTCCAGGAGTTCGTCAGCGATCGGGCGGCAGGAGCGCAGGGTTATCTGGTCGACAAAGGCCTCGGGCCGCTGCCGAAAGGATTTCTAGAAGTCGAACGCGCCAAGGCCATGCGTCTCGCCGCGCCCCGATAGATGCGCTGAGGACCGCCCCGAATCAGCGCCGCGGTCGGTGCTGCCGCATTTGCGCAATATGCTCCGGCCCGATTCCGCAGCAGCCGCCCACGATGCGGGCGCCACGCGCGAGCCAGTCCTGCATCCACGCGCAGTAGCCCGCAGGCGTCAGGTCGGAGCGTATGTCGGTAAAACCACTGTTGGCCTGCGCGTCGGCACGCTGTGGAGCAAACGCGTTGGCATACACGCCGATGGCGATGCCGTTTGGGCCATCGCGATTCGCTGCGCTGAGAACCGTACGCGCCGCATCGACGGCATTGCCCATGACCTCAGGCTGACTGCAGTTGAACAGAACGGCAGATGCGCCGAGGCGAAGCGCGGCGGCAGCCGCTTCGCGCACCGATTCTCCGGAGCGCAGCCGCGGCTGCCCATCATCAGCCAGCGCGTCATTGAGCGTGAAGGACAGCCACAGTGGCCGTGTATCCGGTCCCAGCACCTCGCGCACCAGTTCTGCTTCAGCCACCGTGCTCAAAGTCTCCGCCAACCAGATATCGATCCAGGGCGCCAGACCCGCGACCAGTGTCGCAAGGATCGGCCGCGCGAACACCGGGTCATACCATTCGGCACGGTAGGAACCGCAGATCGGCGGCAAGGATCCGGCCACCCGAACCGCATGTGGCGCCGCATCGGCCACTTCCCGCGCCAATCGTCCGGCCAGCGCCGTCAGCCGCGCACCATCGCTGGCAAAGCGCTCATCGCCGATGTGAAACGGCACGATGGCATAACTGTTGGTGGTGATGACATCCGCGCCCGCATCGACGTAGGAGCGGTGCACACGCGAGACGAACTCCGGCGCTTCGATGAGCGCAAGCGCCGACCACTCGGGCTGGCGAAAGGGGGCGCCGCTGCGCTTCAACTCACGCCCCGTGCCGCCGTCGAGCAGCGTAAAGCCGGGAATAGCGGAGGCGGCGGCCGCATTGAATGATGTCGAGGTCATTGAAAATCTACTCGAGAGTCAGCTCCAAACGCACGCTGTTGGCCTGCGCTTTGGCTTTGTTGTTGGTCACCAGAAAGACCCTTGCCGGATCGATCTTGGTGTCCGTGAGCAGCAATTGCTGAATTGCGGCTGCGCGCTGCTGAACGAGCGCAGTCATCTCCTGTTCATCCACTGAAATGCGAGCGTGCAATTCTTGACGCAGGAAGGCAATGTTGGCGGTGATTTGCTGCGCCTTGGCTTCGTCCTTGGAAGGCGCAGGCGCATCGGGCGCCGCGCTGGCCTCAGGCTGCGCGAGGTACTTTGGCGCAGCGCCGGTCTGCTTCTTGTGGACTGCCGCGAGCACATCCAACTGCGCCGGTGCAGGCAATGTATCGAAAGCCGGCGGCTCGGCCTGTGTCACCTTCTTGCGCGACATTTGCGATCGCTGTTGCTCCAGCAGGAGCGCATTGAACTTGGATTCGATCAGCGCTGCGCGATCCAGTTCAGGCACGCCGGCCAGCGGCACTGCGATTTTCAGCTGCGGGCGTTCCGCCAAGGCCTTGGCAATGGACTTCACGCGCTCCTCACCGGCCTGGTCCAGCACCGCAACACCGGCCGGAAAATCCACGAACTGCAGATCGGGCCCGCCGCCAAACAACGAACCGAGCAGCGCAAAGGGTGAAGTGACGATCTTCACCAGCAGGTTCACCACCACCTTCCAGATGATGGGGCCGAGGCGGAAATGCGGATCGTCCAGACTGCCGGTCACCGGCACATCCAGATCGATGACACCGTTGCGGTCCTTCAGCAACGCCACGGCGAGCTTGACCGGCAAGTGCACGGCATCCTTGCTCGCCGTCTTTTCGCCGAATTCCAGCTGATCGATGATCACATGATGACCGGCATTGAGTTTGCGGCCATCGATCTTGTAGGAAAGCTCGGTCGTCAGTTTTCCCTTGGCAATACTGTAGCCGGCGAATTTTCCTGAGTACGGATTGAACGTGGTCAGTTCCATGTTGCGGAAACTCAAGGACAGATCGGTGTACAACACGGAGCTGAAAACATTCACCTCGCCTTGAATGGCCACCGGCGAGAAGCGGTCGATCTGTCCATGCAGGTCGATCTTGGCACGCGAGTTCGGTTTGGACGAAAGTCCCGTCACACTGCCCTCCAGCGCAACGATGCTCGCCGAAAAATTCGGCTTCAACGACAGGTCGGAGAAATTGGCGCTGCTCGACTGCACCAGTACTTTCTTGATCTCGATCGGCATGAGGGGCGCAGAGGCCGCCGTCGCTGCCGGTGCTGCCGGGGTCGTCTTCTTGGCGGAGGCCTGCGGTTTTGCGCCGCGGCCGTCTTCAGGCTGCGCCGTCGCCTGCTCTGGCGGCTGGGCCTCCTCTGGCAGCGGCAGACCCCCGGGTCCTGCCAGAACTCGCGAAATGTTCATTGTGCGGTCCGGTAAGATCAGTACGCGCGCATACAGCTTGCTGGCATTGATCTGATCGATTGCCAGGCGGTCCGGGTCGTGCTGAAAGTTGATACCCTTGATCTGCACGCGATTCCACTTCACCAGGTCCTGACGCAGCTGATTGTCGACCGTATGCAGCCGATCCACCAACACGCTGCCGGTAAACTGCAGCAACGGTTTGCGCTTGAGCTCCCGTTTGCCGGCCGGAACGCCCGGGAGGTGCGGCTCATAGTGCGCGCGGCCTTCTGCGCTCAACGCTCCGCCGAGCAAGGTCAGCGCCGTTTGTTTCGACAGGTAAGGCTGGATCGCCTTGAGTTCGAATCCATCGAGCTGCAGTTTCACGTCGGCGTTCAGTGGCTCGGGTGTCACCGTGCCGCCCAGCCTGAACTTGCCCTTGTCGTTGATGACGGTGTCGAACTGCACATCGAGCGCTTTGCCCAGGTCCTGACTGATGCCGGTGACCTTGAGGTTCAAAGGGGTCAGGACGAACTGCGCGGCAGGCTCAGTGGTGCGGTCCTGCACCGAGAGTTCGGCATCGTTCAAGGCGAACTCCCGCAGTTGCAACGTCCACGGGGGCGCCGGCTGTGCCGCGGCACCGGTTGGCGCTGCCGGCGCAGGCGCGGCTGTCGGCTTTGCCAACCGCTGCAGATTGAACGCCCCACCCGGCTCCAGCCAGGCATTCACTTTTGCGCGATCGATACCGAACGAATCGATGTGCACGGTGCGCCGTGCCAGATCGAGACTGGTTGCGCCCACCGTCAATTGCGGCACGGTGATCCAGTCCTGCCCCGCTTCCTCAGGACGCACGGCCAGATCTTTGACCGATATCCGCGGCAGTTTCACAGTGAGTTCGGGTTGCGCACGCAGTGCGAATTGATACTCGCCATTCAGATCGATGCTACCGGAGGGGAGGAAAAAGGCGACCTGGTGCTCGACGTACTCCCAAAGCGTGCGCGCCTGCAATCCATCGATCTGAAACTGTCCATCGGAGGCCAGCGGCTGCAGGGAGACATGGCCCTGCCATTGCAGGCGTCCGCCGCGCTTGGTCGCGCCGGTGAACTTGAAGCGGCCGCCTTCCGCGCCGGTGGTGAAGTCGCTCAGCTGGAAGGTGATGGGTTCAAGATCCAGCACGATCGGGTCCACGCGGCTGTAGTCCGCGTAGCTGGCGGCGCCTTGCGAAACGCTGAAGTTTGCCACCTGAATCGCGGGCAGCGCATCGCCTTGGGACGATGTTTTCTCTGCCGCCGGTTCAGTGTTCTTGGGTTTCAATACCGCGAGGTTCAACGCGCCGCCGCGCGCAACGACAGCGTGGGCGAATGGGCCGCCGAGCTCGATGCTCTGAAACACGAAGGCGCGCCGCCACAGCGAGGAGGCCTCAAAATCGATGAACAGCCGCTGGAAGCCGAGCAGTTTGGAATCCGCTGCGTCGGGCAGTGAGAAATCCTTGACCTCCAGTTGCAGCAGAAACGGATTGATGCGGATTTCACCGATGCTGGCCTGCAAACCGGTGGCTTTCTGAATTCTCTCGAGCAAGGCATTGCGCAGCAGCTTGGGCGCCCAGACAAAGCCGGCCAGGGCGTACAGGCCGAGCACCAGCGCGCACAGCGCCGGAATCCAAACTACTTTTTTCTTGTAAAAGGGCGGCATGACCAACTTTCGGCGCTAGCGTCAGAAGGTAACGCTAGACCAAACGGTGGTGATCGTCCAGCTGAAGCGGGGTATCAGCGTTTGTTGCGCTGGATCAGCCGGCGGCGCTTGCGCACCTGGCGCGGAGTCAATGGGTTGCGCTTGCCGGCAAAGGGATTTTCCTCGCCGCGGAACAAGACCCTGATCGGCGTTCCCATCAGATCGAAGGCTTTGCGGTACACATTGACCAGATAGCGCCGGTAGGCATCGGGCACATGGTCGGTCTGGTTGCCGTGAATGACGATGACGGGCGGATTGCGCCCGCCCTGGTGGGCATACCGCAGCTTGATGCGCCGGCCGCTCACCAGCGGGGGCTGATGGCTTTCGATGGCGGCCTCAAGTACGGCGGTCAGCGCCGGCGTGGGCAGTTCGCTCATCGCCGCGGCGAACACCTTGCGTACCGAGGCGAGCATCTCGCCCACGCCGCTGCCGTGGCGGGCGGAGATGAAGTGCAATGGCGCGAAATCGGCAAAAGTGATGCTCTGCTGCACCTGGCCGCGGATCGCATCGCGCTGTTCGGTGGGGATGTTGTCCCATTTGTTGATCGCCAGCACCAGCGCGCGCCCCTGTTCTATCACTGTGCCCAGCAGGTTCGCATCCTGATCCGCCACATTTTCCTGAGCGTCCATGACCACCACCACCACGTGCGCGGTTTCGATGGCCTGCAGCGTCTTGATGACGCTGAATTTCTCCACCGCGTCGTCGACGCGCGCCTTGCGCCGCACGCCGGCGGTGTCGATCAGCGTGTAGCGCTGACCGTCGCGCTCGAAGGGCACCATCACGGCATCGCGGGTCGTGCCGGGTTGATCGAAAGCGACCAGCCGCTCTTCGCCCAAGAGACGATTGATCAGCGTGCTCTTGCCGACATTGGGCCGGCCGATTACCGCCACCTTGATGCCGGTGACCTCCGGGCCATCGTTTGGATCGGGTGCAAACCCGGCGAGCGCGGCTTCAAGCAGCGAGATCACGCCTTGATCGTGCGCGGCTGCGATCGGGTGTGGCTCGCCCAATCCGAGGGCGTGAAAATCCGCCACTGCAATGTCCGAATCAAAGCCCTCGGTCTTGTTGACCGCCAGGATCGCCGGCTTGCCGCTTTTGTGAATGAGGCGCGCCACGAATTGGTCCTGCGGCGTGACGCCGGCGCGCCCGTCGACGATCACGATGATGCGATCGGCCTCGGCGATGGCACGGTTGGTCTGCTCGATCATGAGCGACTCGATGCCCTGCGCCGTCTCAAGCAGCCCGCCGGTGTCCACGACGATGCAGGGCACATCGATACGCCGGGCGTAGCCGTATTGCCGGTCGCGCGTCAGGCCCGGCAGATCGGCCACCAGCGCATCACGCGTGCCCGTCATCGCGTTGAACAGCGTGGACTTGCCGACGTTTGGCCGGCCGACGAGTGCGATAACGGGAAGCAAGTCAGGCCCCTAGGTTTTCGGCTTCACGCGGAAAGCGGCCAACTTGCCGCCGTCCGTGAGAAACACGACCGTGTCATCCGCCGCAGCCGGCGGATTGGTGACCCGGTCCTTGGTGATGCGCTGCCGCGCCACCAGTTCACCGCTGCTGCGATCCAGCCAATGCACATACCCTTGGAAATCGGCGACGGCGATGGCCGTGCTGGTGACAGCCGGCTTGCTCAGACCGCGCCGCTTGAGTTTGTCGTTGCGCCAGACTTCCGAACCGTCGCGGCCATGCAACGCAACGACGTTGCCGTCGGCGGTGGAGACGAACAGGGTGTCATCCGCCACGGCCAGGCCACGGGTGCTGGACATGTCATGCGCCCACCAGATCTGGCCCGAATCCAGCGCCAGCATGGCCACCCGGCCCTGAAATCCCACGGCGTACACATTGTCGCCCACGACCTCGACCGAGGAGTCGACGTCCACCAGCCGTTCCAGTTCGGTCTTGCCGTGCGGAGAGGCCAGCGCCGTGTCCCACACGGTGTCGCCGTTGACGAGACTCACCGCCATGACCTTGCCGTTGTCGAAGCCGCTGATGGCCATGTCTTTGGCGATCACCGGCGCGGCGGTGCCGCGCAGGCTCAGTCGCGGCACGGGCTGTTCCACCGACCACAGTTCCTTGCCGGTCGCGGAATCCAAGCCATGCAGCTTGCCGTCGACCGAGCGGATGGCGACCACCTTGTCGGTGATGGCCGCTGCCGACAGCAGCTCGCCATTCACGCGCGTCCGCCACAGGTCACGGCCCGAGGTGGCATCGAGCGCCACGATCTGGCCCTTGCTGGAGCCCACCACCACCAATCCGGCCGCCGCAGCCGGCCCGCCCGAGAGCGGCAGTTTCAAATCCCGGCGCCACTGGCGCTTGCCGTTCTTCAGGGTCAAGGCAATGACTTCGCCCTTGTGGGAAGCGGCGAACACGATGCCGTTGTCGATGGCAGGGCCCAGCCCCAGGCGCAACTGCATTTGTTTCTTGCCGTTGCCGACGCCCTCGCTCCACACCTTGCTGACCGACAGCTTGGTCGGAAACTTCGCAAGCTTGGCCGGCGGTTCGACGTCCTTGTCCTTGCTGCAGCCGGCAGCGGCAAGCAGCAGACAACCCAGCAACGGCCAAAGCGAGCGCATCAGGGTGCGACCTTGGCCGCCGCCGTCTGCGGCATCTGCGCCGGGGCTGCGCCCAGATCGGTGAGTTTGAGTTCCAGCAGACCGCGTTCGATCCCGCGCGAATCCGCGTCGGTCAAGGCTGCCTGGTATTCCTTGATCGCGGCGGTCTTGTCGTTCTTGGTGTAAAACGCATCGCCGCGCACTTCATGCATGCGCGCTCCGAAGGCTCCCGACTCAGGTGCCGCCAACAGGTTGACGGCCTCGTCCGGCTTTTTCTGGTCGATCAACACGCGAGCCAGACGCAGGCGCGCGATATTGCGCAGTTCCTGGTCCTTCGTATCGCTCATGACCCGCGTCAACGGGTCGACCGCATTGGCCAGTTCACCGGAGTCCACCGCCAGCCGCGCGATCATCAGGTCGGCCTGATCAGCATACGGCGTGCCCGGGAACTCTTGCCGCAGTTCCCCGGCGATGGACTTCGTCTTGCCACGATCGCCTTTGTCCATGGCGGCATTCATGGCGCTGAACTTGGTGGCGGCGCTCAATGCCTGCTGGTTCTCATGGCTTTCATAGAAGCGCCACCCAAACAGCAGCGCAGCGCCAAGCACCGCCCCGCCCACAAGCCAGGCGCCATTTTCGGCGAACCAATGCTTGACGTTCTCCAGTTGTTCATCGTCGGTCATCATTCCATCAGCCATGACTACTCCGCTATTCGAACGCTAAGACCCAGCAACGCTGCAATTCGTTCATTCAGTGCATCGAGTGCACACTCTTCCTGAGCCGATTCGGCCCTCAAAGGCTTGATCGCGGCGACGCCGCGCTTGAGTTCTTCTTCCCCGAGCACCAGTGCGTAGTCGGCGCCGCTCTTGTCGGCACGCTTGAACTGGGTCTTGACGTTGCCGCCGTCCAGATTGAGCTGCAGCTTGAGACCGGGCAGCTGGTTGCGCAAGCGCTCTGCCAGTGCCATGCCGACCTCATCGGCACCGGCGCCGGCCAACACGAGGTAGATGTGCGGGCGCTGACGCGGCGCGGCGATGCCCATTTTTTCCAGCATGAGGATGACGCGCTCCTGGCCCATGGCCCAGCCGATACCCGGAGTCGCCGGGCCGCCCAATTGCGCCACCAGGCCGTCATAGCGCCCGCCGGCGCAGACCGTGCTCTGCGAACCGAGCATGTCGGTCACCCACTCGAACA
>JANXOV010000130.1 GCA_025357635.1 Pseudomonadota bacterium | reverse complement strand
GCCGGCATTGCCGTGGAAACCGCCAAGAGTTTGATCGCTGCCCGACGCGCGCAAGCCCGCGCTCGCTAGCGGATGCATTGAGCCATGTTACGCGAGGCTCGCGCCCTGGTGATCGCCTGCGGAGCGCTCGCGCGTGAAGTGGCCGAGCTGAAGCGAATCAACGGCTGGTCTTGCTTTGACGTGCAGTGCCTGCCGCCGGAGTTGCACAATCGCCCGGAAAAGATCCCGGCCGCGGTGCAGGCAAAGATCCGCGCTCACCGCGACGAGTATCCCCACATCTTCGTCGCCTACGCGGACTGCGGCACCGGCGGACTGCTCGACAAGGTGCTGAGCGAAGAGGGCGTGGAGCGGATCCCGGGCGCGCATTGCTATGAGTTCTTCGCCGGCAGTTCTGCCTTTGCCGCGCTGTGTACGGATGAGATCGGCAGCTTTTATCTGACCGATTTCCTGCTCCGGCATTTTGAGCGGCTGGTCATTCAAGGGCTGGGCATCGACAAGAATCCACAATTGCAGGCGGTTTATTTCCGCAACTACAAGCGTCTGGTGTATCTGGCGCAGCGTCCGGAGGCCGGCGCGATCGAGGAGGCCCTGGCCATAGCGGCGCGGCTGAACCTCGCCTTCGAGTATCGCGCGACCGGCTACGGCGATCTGGGCACCAGTCTGGTGCGCTTTGCGGCGCAGGAGAAGGGCATCGTATGGCAACGTTGATCATCATTTCCTGGCGCGATATTCCGGCGCAGGTGCTCGCGCGCCGCGGACGCGAAACGGCGAAGGTGCAGCTGACACAGCGATTTCAGGAGGCCATCGACCGTGCGGCCATGCGCGCCGGCAAAGGCAGTTCGGATGCGTATCTGGCCGACTGGAAGCGCAGTGCGCCGCTGCCTTGCGACGAGGACATCAACGCGGTGGCGGCGGCCGAGGCGGCCAAGCTCGAAGCGCAGTATTCGGACGAGGATCTCGAGCGCATGATCCGCAACAAAGGCCTGGCGGCTTAAGAATGTACGCTGTCCGGCAATGGTCGGTCCGTCACGCGCGCGGCCTGAACCGCTTCTACCGCGTCTTCGAGTCCCTGCTCGTGCGCATGGCGCCGCTGTGGAGCGCCATTGGCCACGAGCGTCTGGAAAAGCCGTTTGCCTTCGCCGAGCGAAACGTAAAGGGTCTGCTGTTCGATTGTCAGATGTGCGGACAGTGTGTGCTCAGTTCCACCGGCATGTCCTGCCCCATGAATTGCCCGAAGAATCTGCGCAATGGGCCGTGCGGCGGCGTGCGCGAGAACGGCCACTGCGAAGTCAAACCCGAGATGCGCTGCGTGTGGGTCGCGGCTTTTGACGGCGCGCAGCGCATACCGGATGGCCTCAAGACCATGAGCGGGGTGCAGTTCGCGCTCGATCGCCGAGCGCAGGGGCGCTCGTCCTGGCTGCGCGTGGTGCGCGAAAAGACCGGTGGTGAAAACGCAGGCACCAAGCCGTGAGATTCGACGACGAACCGGTTCCCGGCTATCCGCTGCCGATCCTCCCCGGACATGTGTCCCCGGGACGATTCGAGCGCGTGCTGCGCGCCGGCGGCTTTGCCGTCACCAGTGAACTGGCACCGCCGGATTCGGCGGACCCTGAAGATGTCTACAAGCGTGCGCGCGTGTTCGACGGCTATGTGGATGCGATCAACGCGACCGACGGCAGCGGGGCGAACTGCCACATGTCCAGCCTGGGCGTGTGCGCGCTGCTTACGCGCGTCGGCTACGCCCCCATCATGCAGATTTCCTGCCGCGACAAGAACCGTATCGCCATCCAGGGCGACATTCTGGGCGGCGCGGCCATGGGCGTTTGCAACATGCTGTGCCTGACAGGCGATGGCGTGCAGGCGGGGGATCACCCGCAGGCCAAGCCGGTGTTCGATCTGGATTGCGTGTCGCTGCTTGGCATCGCGCGCACCTTGCGCGACGAGCACCGCTTTCAGAGCGGCCGCAAGATCACTTTCGCGCCGCGGGTGTTTCTCGGTGCGGCGGAAAACCCCTGCTCGCCGCCGTTGGACTGGCGGCCGCAACGGCTCGCCAAGAAAATCGACGCCGGGGCGCAGTTCATCCAGACGCAATACGTCTACGACATGCAGCGCCTGCGCCTTTTCATGACGCGTGTCGATGATCTGGGTCTTGCGGGCAAGATTTTCATTCTGGCCGGCGTCGGCCCGCTGCGGTCGGCCAAAGCGGCCACCTGGATGCGCGACAATGTGCCCGGACTCTTCATCCCCGACATCCTGATCCAGCGCCTGCAGGGAGCGCAGGATCAGGCGCGCGAGGGGCGCAACATCTGCGTCGAATTGATTCAGCAAGCACGTGAAATCAAGGGCGTCAGCGGCGTGCACGTGATGGCCTACCGGCAGGAGGAATCCGTCGCCGAGGTCATCCAGCGCTCCGGCGTGCTCGACGGACGAGTGCCGTGGTACCCCGGCCGCGATCAAACACCATTGGAAAACAGGACCGCATCATGACCGATACCGTAATCAGTTCCGCCCGCCGCGAAGTCATCATCGGTTTCAACCGCCCCTTCGTGATCATCGGCGAGCGCATCAACCCCACGGGCAGAAAAATCCTGGCCGCCGAAATGCTGGCGGGGGACTACAGCCGCGTTGAATCGGATGCGCGCGCGCAGATCGAGGCCGGCGCGCACATGCTGGACGTGAATGCCGGCATTCCGCTGGCCGACGAGCCCGCCATTCTGGCCCGGGCCATCCAGCTGGTGCAGTCCATCACGGATGTGCCATTGTCCATCGACTCCTCCATCGTTGCCGCGCTGGAGGCGGGCCTTGCGGTGTACAAGGGCAAGGCGCTGGTGAACTCGGTCACCGGTGAGGAGGAGCGCCTGGAACAGGTGCTGCCGCTGGTGAAGAAATACGGCGCCGCCGTGGTGGCCATCTCCAACGATGAGACCGGCATTTCCGAGGACCCCGATGTGCGCTTTGCGGTGGCCAAGCGCATCGTGGAGCGGGCGCAAGACCACGGCATTCCGGTCTGCGATGTGGTCGTGGATCCGCTGGTCATGCCGATCGGCGCCATCAATCAGGCCGGCGTGCAGGTGATGCGGCTGGTGCGCCGGCTGCGCGATGAGCTCAAGGTCAACACCACTTGCGGTGCATCCAATGTCAGCTTCGGCCTGCCCAATCGCGATGGCATCAACAGCGCGTTCTTGACCATGGCCATCGCTTCCGGGATGACCTCCGCCATCACCAATCCGCTGCATCCGGAAACCGTGAAAGCCTGCATGGGCGCCGACGTGATGATGGGCCACGATCCGGATTGCGCGCGCTGGATCCGAAAATTCCGCGAAGCGCCGCCGCCCAGTGCGGATGGCACTGCTTCACGCGGCCGCCGCGAAGTGGGCGCGCGCCGTCGTGTCTGATATTCCCGAAGCGCTGGTTGTCTTCACGCCATCGGGCAAGCGCGGACGCTTCCCCGTGGGCACGCCGCTGCTGCAGGCCGCGCGTTCCCTGGGCGTGGACATCGACTCGGTTTGCGGTGGGCGGGGCATCTGCGGCCGCTGCCAGATTCTGGTGGCGGAGGGCGAGTTCGCCAAGCATGGAATCAGTTCGCGCGCCGACAGTCTGACGCCGCTGAGCGAGCCGGAAATGCGCTATGCGAAGCGCCAGACGCTGGCCGATGGCCGTCGCCTGTCGTGCTCGGCCAAGCTGTTGCGCGACGTGGTGGTCGATGTGCCCTCCAGCAGCCAGGTGCACCGGCAGGTCGTGCGCAAGGAAGCCGACACGCGCGACATCAAACTGCACCCGGTCATCCGGCTGCACTATGTCGACGTGCAGCAGCCCGATATGCACGACCCGTCCGGCGATCTTCGCCGGCTCCTGGATGCCCTGGAGTTCGAGTGGCGGCTGTCGGGTCTGGAATGCGATCTGAGCGTGTTGCAGATCCTGCAGCCCGCATTGCGCGCCGGCGAATGGAAGGTCACGGTCGCCGTGCACGCCGGCAAGCAGATCATCGCGGTGTGGCCGGGCTTTCACGAAAAAGCGTACGGCATGGCGGTGGATGTGGGCTCCACGACCATCGCCGCGCATCTGTGCGATCTGCTCAGCGGTGAACTCGTGGCCGCCGCCGGTCTCATGAATCCGCAAATCCGCTTCGGCGAAGATCTGATGAGCCGCGTGTCGTATTCCATGATGAATCCGGGTGGTTTCGTCCAGATGACCAGCGCCGTTCGCGAAGCGCTGAGCGCGCTCGCAGCCGAAGTGGCAGCCAGCGCCGGCGTGACCGCGCAGGACATTCTGGAATCCACCATCGTCGGCAATCCGATCATGCATCATCTGGTGCTGGGCATCGATCCGGTGGAACTTGGCGGGGCGCCTTTCGCCCTGGCGGTGGATCAGGCGCTCACCGTGTCGGCAAAATCGTTGGAACTGAACATTCACCCCAATGCGCGCATCTATCTGCTGCCGTGCATCGCGGGTCATGTCGGCGCCGATACGGCCGGCATGATTCTGGCCGAGCGTCCCGACTTGTCCGCCGAGCTGACGCTGCTGGTGGACGTGGGCACGAATGCCGAGATAGTGCTCGGCAATCGCGAGCGCATGCTGGCCTGCTCGAGCCCGACCGGTCCGGCCTTCGAAGGCGCGCAGATCAGCTGCGGCCAGCGTGCGGCGCCGGGCGCCATCGAACGTGTGCGCATCGATCCGACCACGCTGGAGCCGAAGTACAAGATCATCGGCAACGAATTCTGGTCGGACGATCCGCAGTTCGGCACGGCCGAAGTGACCGGCGTGTGCGGCTCGGGCATCATCGAGGTCATCGCCGAGATGTACCTGAGCGGTGTGATCAACCAGGACGGCGTCATCGACGGCGCGCTGGCGAAGACCAGTGATCGCGTCGTCGCCAACGGACGCACCTTTGCCTACGTATTGCGCCGAGGGGAGGTGACGTTGCAGATCACTCAGAATGACGTGCGCGCCATCCAGCTCGGCAAGGCGGCGTTGTACGCCGGCATCCGCTTGTTGATGGAAAAGCTGGAAGTCGAGAAAGTCGACCGCATCCGCCTGGCCGGCGCCTTCGGCAGCCATATCGATGTCAAGTACGCGATGATCCTGGGCATGATCCCGGATTGCGACTTGTCCAAGGTGGGATCGGCGGGCAACGCCGCCGGCACCGGCGCGCGAATCGCTCTGCTGGATTCGACCTCGCGCACGGCCATCGAAGACATCGTGCGCCGGGTGGAAAAGATCGAGACCGCCATCGAGCCCAGGTTTCAGCAGCATTTCGTCGAGGCCATGGCCATCCCGCACAAGAGCGCGCCGTATCCGAATCTTCGGATGGCAGTGACGCTGCCTGAACCTAAGGACTCCGCGGCGCAGACCGCAACTCGTGGTCGACGTACTCGGCGCTGATTCTGGTTTCAGCGCGTAGGGATTTTCCGCGCGTGCGAGCCGAAGTTCTTTTGGCGCGTGGGCGCGCGTTAAAGGCACCGGTTTGCCGCGGACGGCGGCTAGCGCATCATTCGGTCACTTCAAGAGTCCAACGTTTTACTCAGCGCCGCCGGCGCGGCAAACCGGACGCGCTTTACACGCGCCAAAAGTTCTCCCACTCGCACACTCGGAAAATCACCTGGCACCAACGGCGCAACCAGCGCAAGACGTGGCCGCGCCAGAATTGAAGGTCAGACCATCGAGTCTGGCACCGCGTCCTTACGCTGCTTCATGAAGGCCAGAAGCGCCTCGTCGATGCCCGGATCAAGAGGCGGCTCCACGTATTCAGCGAGCTGCTTCTTCCAGTTGTGATTGGCGCGCACGTTCATGTCGCTGGCGCCATCCGCCTCCCACTGTTCGTAGCTGTTGTTGTCCGCCAGCGGGGAGCGGTAGAAGGCGGATTCGAAATTGGCCTGCGTGTGATCGCAGCCCAGGAAATGTTTGCCTGGACCGACGTCGCGGATGGCGCTCAATGCCTGGCCGTTCTCGCTCAAGTCGATGCCGGCCAGCAGCGTGTGCATCATTCCGGCCTGATCCGCATCCATCACGAATTTCTCATACCCCATGGACAGACCGCCCTCGAGCCAGCCGGCGGTGTGCAGCACGAAGTTCACGCCTGCAAGACAGGTCGGCAACAAGGTGTTGGCCGATTCGTACGCGGCCTGCGCATCGGCGATCTTCGAGGCGCACAGGCTGCCGCCGGAGCGAAAGGGCACGTTCAGCCGCCGCGCCAGCGCGGCCATCGCATACAGCACCAGTGCCGGCTCCGGCGTGCCGAAGGTGGGCGCACCGGACTGCATGGAAATGGAGGAGGCGAAGCTGCCCAGCACCATGGGCGCGCCCGGATTGAGCATTTGAATGAAAGCCATGCCGGCCAGCGCTTCGGCCAGCGTCTGCGTGGCCGTACCGGCCACCGTCACCGGCGACATGGCGCCGGCCAAAATGAACGGAGTGACGATGCAGGCTTGATTGGCGCGCGCGTAGACCTTCAACGCGCCCAGCATGGTCGCATCGTAGGTCATGGGAGAGTTGACGTTGATCAGGTTGATCAGCACGGTCTTCGGCCGTCCGGTCAGCGGATCCATGAAGTCCTTGCCGAACAGAATTTTCGCCATCTCGACCGAATCGGCGGCACGGTCGGGGTGCGTCACCGACCCCATGAAGGCCTTGTCACTGTATTTGATATGGCTGTAGACCATGTCGAGGTGACGCTTGTTGACGGGCAGATCGACCGGTTCGCAGATGGTGCCGCCGGAATGGTGCAGCGAGGTGGCGCTGTAGGCGAGCTTCACGAAATTGCGGAAGTCCTCGATGCGCGCATAGCGGCGTCCTTCATCCAGATTGCGAATGAAAGGGGAGCCATAGGCCGGTGCGAACACTGTGTTCTTGCCGCCGATGAGGACGCTGCGCGCCGGGTTGCGCGCATGCTGGGTGAATTCGCTGGGCGCGTTCGCCTTGATCAACTGCCGGCAAAAGCCGCGCGGAAAGTGCACGCGTTCGCCCTGCACCTCGCACCCGCCTGCTTTGAGGACCGACAAGGCTTCAGGGTCCTCACGAAACTCGATGCCGATTTCCTCCAATATGGTGTCGGCGTTGTGCTCGATCAGGCTCAGGCCGTCCTCGTTCAGCACTTCGTAGTACGGAATTTTGCGGGTGATATACGGGATCGAAGACCCGGCGCGCGCGGCGCGGGCAGCGCGCTTGGCATCGCGGCCGCTGGGGCGGCGTACGCCTTTGGTTAATTCCACTGCTTGCTCAGTCATCGCGTTCCCCGCCTGTGCGAACGGTCTTATCGGACTATCTGACAGTCAGTATGGTCACTGGGGACGGTGATGGCTGGTCATTTTGCGTCACAGGCTTGCTCACTTGCGTCAACCGAGACCGTGGCGACCCGGATGGCGCTCTCGGCAGAGCGCCCTCACCGCGACTTCGCCACCCAAGCCTCGACATCTTCCAGTTTCCGCGGAAACGCGCTGGTCAGCAGGCGATATCCATCCTTGGTCACGACCACTTCATCTTCGATGCGTACGCCGAAACCGAGCGCCGGCAGGTAAATGCCGGGCTCGACGGTGAATACGGCGCCCACGGGAAGCGGCTTTTCGTAGAAACCGGCATCGTGAACGTCCAGTCCCACGAAATGACCGAAGCTGTGAATGAAATCGGCGAGGTATCCGGCCCGCCGCATCGACTCTTCGGCGACGTGCTGCAGATCCGCCATCGACACGCCCGGGCGGATGGCGGCGAAAATGTCTTCTTGAGCCTGATACACGGCGCGATAGACCTTCGCCTGCTCCGCGGTGAAATGTCCCGACACGGGATAGGTGCGGGTCACGTCCGAGGCGTAGCGGCCATAGTCGGCTGCCGCGTCGACCACCACCAGATCGCCATCCTTCAGGATTCGCGAATTGTCATCCCAGTGCAGTACGGCGCCGTTGGGCCCCGATCCGACGATGGACGGATAGCTTAAGCCGGTGGCGCCGGCCGCAAAGAACGCAAACTCGAGCTGGGTTTGCACGTCGCGTTCGGACACGCCGGCGACGGCCGCCCTGGCAACCGCTTCATGGCCGGTCCGCGTGATCGCAATGGCGCGCTCCATGCGCTGCAGTTCATCCGCGTCATGCACCTCGCGCAGCTCAGCGAGCAGACCGCGTTTGTAAACGACACGCAGTCCGAAGCGTTGCGCCAGCCGCGAGGCAAGCTCCGCGTCGTTGCGCTCGTCCTTGTCCATGGTGGGCGGCGCAATGATGGCGACACAGTCGTGTCCAAGCCCCGCGTTCATCAGCGTGCCTTCGGGCGATCCGCGCCGCACCTTGTCGACGCCGTATTTGTCGTTCAGTTCTGGCGATATCGGGTCACGAGGTCCGGTCCAGCGCTCGGCTTCCGGATCGCGCGCCTTGAGAAACAGGGTCACTTTGTTGTACGAGGCCTTGGGCGCCAGCACCACGAATGCGTGCGGCTCATTGATGCCGGTCAGCCAGAGAAAATCCGCGTCCTGACGGTAGTCCTCGGTGATGCCGGAAACCTCGCCCTGCGCGGCGAGCACGCCGACGCAGCCGTCCAGCGCTTTGATGACGCGTGCGCGCCGGTCGCGGTAGACCGCGACGGGGAGATCGGCCGGCGGGGCAGGCGTAGGGTGCGTGAAGCCGCCGGCAAGAGCGGCGCTGGCCATCAGGAGACTGAGCATGTGGATCGGTCCTTCTGCATCTGACAATGTGGTGACGAGGGTGACACGCCTTCAGGGCGTGGGCAAATCCGCATGAACGGTCTGGCCGTCGATGCTGCCGCTGACCGTGGCTCTCGCATTCGCCGCCTCCTGCGGCCACTCGGCAATCAGCCGGGCGCCACCGCAAACGCTCTTCGAGGCGCCTTGCGCGCCTTCCCATCGCAGTTCAGCGCGGACCTTGGAGCGCGCGCCATGCCAGTCCAGATGTCCTGAGACCGCAAGGTCGGGCATCCAGCGGATGGAGTCCAGCTCCACGCGCGCAGACCCGCCGATCGCGGTGATCTTGAAGCGGCCGCCGCGCAGGCCCGCGCCGCTGCCACTGCCATTGCTGCGCACGCGCGCCAGCACATCGCCCGCCGTCCACAGCGCAGCGCTCACGCAGCGCAGCTGGTCCTCGCCGGCCAGGTTGCCGGCAAGAGGCTTCGCCGCTTCGACCGCCGCGAGGTTCAGCGCAAAATCCGGCGCCAGCCGCAGGTCGGGGACCTGCGAGGCGCAGCGCGTATCGCCGGTTTCCAAGTCTGCGATGAAGCGGCGTGCAATCTGCGCCGCGCAATCCGAGCGCGCGCGCGGCAATGCGTTCACGTGAAAGCTGTTGGCGATGACCAGTTGTCTGCCGCGCGCGAACACACGCGCCGCAGCGGCGCCGTCGGCCACCGAGGTCATGTTGTCGTATTCGCCCGAAATGATCAGCGCCGGCACGTCAGGATAGCGCGCGTCCGCCGTGGCAAGACGCGAAGCGGGATGCCGCGGGTCTGATGCCGGCCATTCCAGACACTGTTCGATGAAGGAGTAGTCCAGCGGCAGCCCGCGATACTCCGAGATGCTGAAGGGTGCGTAGGTATCCGGATGCAAACGGGCGCGCTCGGCCAGCGCGCGGTCGAATTGAGCGCGGCGCGCAGACGGCGGCAGGCTCATGTCGACAATCTGCGGCGCGTCCTGGCACATCACGGCGACCGCAAGACCGGAGCTCCATTGCGCCGGATCAGCGCTCGGGTCGCGCGAATCCACGCTCGTGATGGCCTCGGCCATCAGGCGCAGCAGCGGCCGAGCGTCGCCCGCCGCGAAGCTGCGGGCCGCGGCGTCGGTTTCGCGCAGGCTCGAATACGCGGGCGCGGCGCTGAACATCACCGTGGCCAGGCGCGCGGCATCGGCGGTGAATTTAACGGTCTTGCCGTCCGCATCGACGGCACTGGCGGCGAAGGGTTTGGCGCGCAGTTGCTGCAGCGCCGGCAGGATGTGCTGCATTGAGTCGCCCGGAACGCGTGCGCAGTGCGCGGAGCGCGCGCACGACAGATTGAACTTGTCGCGCATCGCTGGCGCATAGTTCGGATACCAGGCATAGTCCGGGCCCTGCAGCGGATAGGCGCCATCCAGAATGATCGAGCGCAGGCGGGCGCCATGACGCAGCGCGAACACTTGCGCAAAGTAGGTGCCATAAGAATCGCCATACAGATCGATTTGCCCGATTTGCATGGCATCCAGAATGGCAGCCAGGTCATCGGCGGCGAATCCGGTGCTGTACAGCGCGGCGGAGGCGCCTAATGCGCGGCCGCACTCGCCAATCAACGCCCTCGTCAGCTGCGAGGCCTGTTGCAAGGCCGGGCAGTTGATCGCAGCGGACTGGCCGGTGCCACGGTTGTCCATCAGCAGCAGGTCGCGGTGATCCAGCAGCGGCCGGTACAGCGCGAGGTAGTCCTCGCGGGACAGGGTGGCCGGATACCCTGGCCCGCCTTCGGTGGCGACCAGGGTGCCCGTTGCGGGACCTGCTGCCGTATGGGGGTAGTATTCGAAGTGAATCCGGATCTGACGCCCCATCGGATCGCCGGGTTCCAGCGGCCGCAACAACTGGCCGCAATACGCCCGCGCGCAGGGCTGCAACCGCAGCGCGCCCACTGTCAGGGAGTCCGGCGTGGTACTGGCGCGGCCAGCCGGCACGGCCAGCGCAAGCAAGATCAGAAAAACGGTCAGCGTTGCTCGTTGCAAGCCGGGCCTCATTCAGGCAGATGGAAACAGGGGGACATTAGGCACGCTGGGAGGCCGGCCTGCAATCGCGATTGACGCAGCGAATGTCGCTATTGTACACTCGTTCAATTGCGAAATTCTGCAGGAGCAAGCCATGCTAAACCCCGTTGCCGATACCGTTCCCACGGGTGACATTGTGTTGAACACGGCCAGACTCATCGACGGCGAAGTCGAGGTCACCTGGAAGGGCAAACTTGCCTCCAGCCGCTTCGCGCCGTTCTGGCTGCGCGATCATTGCCACGCCAAACACAGTCTGCATGCGGACACGCTGCAGCGGCAGGTCGACACATTTTCCATTCCGATCGACATCATGCCGGCGCAAATAATCATCGCCGATGGTAGCCGGAACCTGCACATCGTCTGGAAGCACGATGGCGTTCGCAGCGAATTTCCGTCCGCGTTCCTTTGGAGCGTGGCACAGACCGAGGGACGCGAGGTGGCGCCGCGCCGCCTCCTGTGGGACCGCGGCTCCATGGGCGAGCAGTTCCCCAGCATGAGCCATGAGCAGATCATGGCGGACGATGCGGGCCTGCTGCGCTGGTTGTCGCTGGTCGAGGAGCACGGCTTCGCGCTGGCGACCGGTACGCCGCCCAGCATCGAGGCCACGCAGGCGCTGGCCAAGCGCGTCGGCTACGTGCGCGAGACTATTTTCGGCGGCATGTGGGATTTCACGGCCAATCTGGCGTTCAAGGATACTGCCTACACGCCGGTGGCCATCGGTCCGCACACCGACGGCACCTACAGCATCGACTCGCCGGGTTTTCAGATGTTCCATT
The DNA here is from genome assembly GCA_025357635.1 of Pseudomonadota bacterium. Taxonomy (GTDB): domain Bacteria; phylum Pseudomonadota; class Gammaproteobacteria; order Steroidobacterales; family Steroidobacteraceae; genus TMP-86. The sequence continues at coordinate 30,208 of JANXOV010000130.1, read as the reverse complement.
GCCTGAAGTTCGACGGTACGGGCGGGGAGAGCACGCTGGTGGATGGGTTCCGCGTTGCGGATCAGATCCGCAAAAGCGACCCGATCGCCTTCGAGGTGCTGAGCACTGTGAAGGTGCCGGCGCAGTATCTGGGCGACGGCGTTCATTTGAAGGCCGAGCATCCCATCATCGCGCTCGATCACAACGGCGATTATCTGCAGATTGCGTACAATAACTACGACCGTGCGCCGTTTCGTTTGCCGACACCGCGGATGAACGCCTTCTACAAGGCGCTGAAGCTGTTCAATCAGCTCGTCAACGATCCGGCGTATGAGATCACGATGCGGCTGGCGCCGGGGACGGCGCTGCTGTTCGACAATTGGCGCACGATGCATGGCCGCCGCGCATACCAGGGATTCCGCTGGCTGTGCGGCGCGTATTTGAACAAAGAAGACTTCGACAGCAAACTGCGGGTGCTGCGAGCGGGCCAACAAAAGACTTGAGTAACTTCACCAGCGACAATGTAACCCCTGTCTGCGAATCCATCATGGCCGCGATCGCCGCGGCCAACGTGGATTCGCTTGCCTCCTATGGCGGGGATCCGCTGACACAGCGGTTGACGCAGGTCGCCAAAGAGGTGTTTGAAACCGATCTGGTCATTTTTCCCGTGGCCACCGGGACGGCTGCCAATGCATTGGCCCTGTCGCAGCTGGCCCCTCCGTACGGCGCCATTTATTGTCACGAGGCCGCGCATATCGTCACGGACGAATGCGGTGCGCCCGAGTTCTTCACTGGCGGCGCCAAGCTCATCGGCCTGCCTGCGGCGGACGGCAGGATCAGCGCCGGCCAGATCGCATCGGCCATCGCCTTCGCCAATGAAATGGGCGTGCATCACGTCATGCCCGGCGCCATCAGCATCACGCAGGCCACCGAATGGGGCACCGTGTACGACAACGCACAGGTCGCAGCGATCGCGGAAGTCGCACGGGCCAATCACCTTCAAGTGCACATGGACGGCGCGCGCTTTGCCAATGCACTGGTGCACCTGGGTTGCTCGCCGGCGCAGGCGACCTGGAAGAGCGGTGTGGATGTGTTGTCCTTCGGCGCCACCAAGAACGGCGCCCTGTGCGCCGAGGCCGTGATCTTTTTCAATCCGCAGCAGTGCGTGGATTTCGACCGCCGCCGCAAGCGCGCGGGCCATCTGTGGTCGAAACTGCGCTTCCTCAGCGCGCAATTGCTGGCCTACCTCGACAAGGATCTATGGCTTGCCAACGCGCGCAATGCCAATCAGACCGCGCAACGCATGGCGCAGGGTCTGCGGCAGATTTCCGGCGTGCATCTGGTTCATCCGGTGCAGGCGAACGAGGTGTTCGTCGCGATGCCGGAGAAGCTCGTCGCAGCTTTGGAAGGGGCCGGGTTCGGGTTCTATCGCTGGCCGCTGTGCGCGCGCAAGGACGATGTGGCGATCCGTCTGGTAACCTCCTATGCCACGCGAGATGGGGAGATTGACGCCTTTCTATCGGCCGCCCGCCGGCTCGCATGAGACTTAGCGCGCCGCAAACCGGCCCGTAGTCTCACCCGGCTCCTGATTGTCGATGAGCAGGTTTCGCCGGTATTTTTCGAAGAAGTGCGGCACCGCGAAGGCTGCGGGCGAGTTATCAAATCCCAACTCCGCCAGACAGTGTTCGCAGACAGGCAGCCGTTGCAGGAAGACCTGAGTCTGTGTGCCGTTGGCGGCCGTGACCTGAAAATTGCCGTCCTCGCGAGCGCAAACCGCGTGGCGCGCAAACCCGATCTGCTCGCGCATGCGGCGCACCGCCGCGCAATTTGACACATGATAAGCGGGCGGGGCTGCGCCGCCGGCGACCGGCGTCACCTCGCGCGCGTACAGCAGCACTCGGCGATCCTTGTACCCCAGCGTTCCGTCGGGCAGCGCCCGCACTTCATCCAGATACTTGATGTCGATGCCATCGACGATCAGCTGCTCCAGTTCGCGCACGGTGAAGCGATACGCGTTCACCGACAGCCGGAAGGTGCCCAGTTCCTTGGTGCCCATCTCAGAGCGCAGCTCATTCAGCGCAGCATCGTCCAGAAAGTTCGGCAATTGCATGCGGGCTTCAGCGTGAGGCTTCGAGGATGTTGGCGATGCGCGATTCGGCGTCGGTACGCACTCGGAACTCCACGCGGCGTGAACGTTCCGCGTCCTCGTGACGGGTGGCATCGAGAATCGGACGCGACGAGGACAGGCCGTTGGCCGTCAGATAGCGGGTGAGCCAGGGGCGATCGCTCTGCACCGACGGCAGCCCGAGCACGTAGCTGAGCGCTGCGCGTGTGCGTGCCTGCGACAGTTCCATATTGTGAAAATACGCATCCTGCGGCGAGGTCTGCACGGTCCAGTCCGAGGAGGTGTGGCCCTCGATGCGGATTTCATTGATCGAGCCGCGGTATTTGGTGAGGATGCGCACGTAGCGCGGAAAGAAGTCGCTGAGTATGGCCTTGAATTCGGGCTTCAGGTCGCTGCTGCCGGTGGCGAACAGCACTTCGGGTTCGGTGAAGCGGATGGTGAGATCGGATTTGATCAGCTGCGCCTTCCAGCGCGGCAGGTCGATCTGAAACTCGCTGCGCAGATCCGAGTACAGCGAATCGCGATTCTGGTTGTAGGCGATGGCGATGCTGCGGATGCGGTCGGCATCGGCTTCCACTTTCAGCATGTACATGACGGCGATGAGCAGGAAGATGACCATGAGGCCGGTCATCAGATCGCTCAGGGGAATCCAATGGGTCTCCTGGGACAGAATCGGCGAGGACTCCAGCCGGCGGTTCGCCATCTCTTAGGAAACGCGCGTCGACTGCAGCATGCGCTGCAACTGCGCGGTCAGCGGGGTGTAATCCTGCACGAATTTCTGCGACAGTGCGGTCAGCTGGCGGCCGAGGGATTCGATGGAGCGTCGAAGTTCCTCCTCCAGCGCCTTGTCCAGCATCATGATGTGCTTGCGCGAGTCCTCTGTGGCCTGGCGCACATGATCGTTCAGATGATCGCCCGCGGACTTGAGCGTGGAGGTGAGGATGTGCGAGGACACCTTCATGGCTTCTGACATCTGCTCCTGATTCGAGCGCACGCCCTGTTCGATCTGCTCGGTCATCTGCACGATCTTCTGCTCGATCTGAGGCAGACCCGTGGCGGCCTTGTCGACCAGGCCGGCGAAAGCGGCCATGGAAGACTCCAAGTGCGTTCGCTGGGTTTCCAACCCGGTAAGAATGCCCGCCAGCGACTGCGCGACGCCGTTGAACACGGTGGATTTGTTGACCAGGTCGGCATAGCGCAGCGAGGCCTCGGTCATGTTCTTGCGCGTCGCAGTTTCCTGTTCGATCAGCGCATTCAGTTGCGCCTCATAGCGCACCTGCCAGGTCAGCAGCTTGCCAACCGCCGCATTGAGCTGCTTGAAGTTCTCGCCGAACTGCTCGTTGATCTTGGCGTTGAAATCTTTGATGACTTCCTGCAGTGCCTGGATGAGTGCCTTGGAGTTGGACTCCGCCACTTTCTGCGCGTATTTCTCGAATGAGGCGCTCAGGTTATCCAGGCGCTGGTTGTTGTCCTCACGCAGCCGCGAAAGCTGGCCAATCAGGCCGGATTCGTCGCCTGCCGACACCGACTTGTTCAAGCGCAGCAGCTGATCGGCCAAGTCGTCGACCGTGGCGCCGCCATCCTCGCCGTCGCCCACGGAAGCTGGATCGCCAAAGACGATATGCCGCGCCTTGATGGTGAGCGCAAAGCCGATGCCGGCGACCGATGCCCAGAAGGAGGTGCGGATGCCCTGCAGCAGGTGCGGCACGCCGGCCTTGACATTGTTGGGATCGAAATCCAGCAGTCCCCAGGCGATGCCGGCGAAGCAGAAGAAGATGCCCAGGGTGGTGAGCAGCGTCGGGCCCAGCACGGTGCCGCGGCGCGACCAGCGGACGTGGAAGCCGATGCCCACGAGCGTGATGAGCACGATGGCAAATTCGGTGAGTGGGCTCAGGCTGGCCCAGATGCGATCCATTCTTTGCAGTCACCTGTCCGTGTCGAGTGGCCCACATGCTACGGGAGCGCCCAAGGGGAGGCAATGCACTAGGGGCTACCCTTAGGGTCACGATGCGGCACATCAATCAACCACTCAACCCCGTCGCACAGCGTGCGCGAGGCGCAGCCCGCGGCCTAGTGGCCGAGTGCGAATACGTAGTGCTTGCGGATGGTCTCGTGCACAGTCCAGATGCCCTGCGCACCGGTCTCGACGATGAAGGTGTCGCCGGCCTTGAGTTCCACCGGCGCCTGTCCCTTGACCTCGATGGTGCAGCGGCCCGACAGCAGGTGACAGTATTCCCAGGCGTCGTAGTCGATTTTCCACACGCCCGGTGTGGATTCCCAGATCCCCGCGAGCATCTTGCCGTCGTCCGAGGTGTGCAGATTCCACAGCTTGGTGTGCGGATCGCCGCTCACGGCGGTTCCCGGCCACGGCGCATCGTTTTCCACGGCAGCGGTCAGATCACGGAATGCTAAAACTCGATTGGCCATGGCTGATTCCTGTTGAATTGAATGTTCGGCAGTCTATATCATCGACCGCGTTTCTGATTGATTCCGTCAGCCATCACTGCGAGGCATTTGCATGAAGGATCCCATCGACAGCGCGCTCAGCCGGCGCGAATTCGTTCAGGCCGCTTCCGCGGGTGCATTGGCTGCCGCGGCCCCGGCGCTTGTGCACGCTGCGTCGTCGAGCGGCGCGGCGGATAAGGCCGCGGTGCTGGCGCGAATCCCGGCCATGCACGCCGAGAATCTCAAGCGTCTGCAAGAGTGGATCGCACTGCCGTCGATCGCGGCGGAGAACCGGAACTTTCTGCAAGGCCCCGAACACATGGCCGCGCTTGCACGCCAGGCCGGATTCGCCGACGTCAAACTCATTCCGACCTCCGGAAAACCCGGGGTGTTCGGTCATCTGGACGCCGGCGCCAGGACCACCGTGGCGGTGTATTTCATGTATGACGTCAAGCAGTTCGTGCCGGAGGAGTGGAGCTCTCCACCGCTGGAAGGCCGGCTGGTTCAGAAGGAGGGCCTCGGTGCGGTGTGCATGGGCCGCGGCGCCGTCAATCAGAAAGGACCGCAGAACTCGTTTCTGAGCGCGCTGCTGGCATTCAAGGCCACGGGGCGACGGCTGCCGGTCAATCTGGTGTTGGTGTGTGAGGGCGAGGAGGAAATCGGCTCACCGCATTTTGGCCAGATTGTGGAAACTCCCGAGGTGCTGGCGCGGCTCAAGAGCTGTGTTGGCGTGCTGCTGCCTGAGGCCGCCCAACAACAGGACGGCAGCATTCAAATCGAACTCGGCGCCAAGGGCGTCGTGGAACTGGAGCTGGTGTCGAGCGGCGAGAAATGGGGCCGCGGGCCGCAGAAGGATGTGCACTCCAGTCTGGAGGCGCAGGTGGACTCGCCATCGTGGCATCTGGTGCAGGCGCTCAACACCCTGGTCGAGAAGGACGGCCATACACCCGCTGTGGAAGGCTTCTTTGAGCACGCCAAGCCGCTCACGCCGGCGCAGCAGCAAATGATCAGCACCTATGCCGCCACCGTGCCCGAAGCCGTCATGAAAAAAGAGCTCGGCGTGCAGCGCTGGGTGCATGACCTGAACTGGCAGGACTCGCTGCTGCGTCTGTATTCACAGCCCACGATCAACATCGAAGGGCTGGTCGGCGGCTACACCGGGCCGGGCGGCAAGACCGTGTTGCCGCACAAGGCGGTTGCGAAAATTGACATGCGGCTGGTGCCGGACATGACGTTGACGGACACGCTGGCAAAGCTGAAGGCGCATCTGGCCAGGCACGGATTCGCCGACATTGAAGTGAACATGACCGGCGGCTACGACCCGACGCAAAGCGATCCGGACAGCAAATTCATCAAGGCCTTGCTGGCGAGCTACCGGAAACTGGGTACGGCGCCCATCGCGCTGCCGCGCAGTCCGGGCTCCTGGCCCGGGTATCGGTTCACCAGCGCGCCGCTCAATCTTCCGGCCTGCGGATTCGGCCTCGGCAATGGCACCGGCGCGCATGCGCCGGATGAGTATTACCTGATCGACTCCACCAGCCCGGCGGTGCGCGGGTTGGACGGGGCGGTCGCGTCGTTCGTGGAATGCTTGTACGCGCTGACTTGATTGCGCTTCCCGACGAAGCAGCACCTGGTATTTGCAGTGACCCGCGTCGGCTTGTTCGTCGGCATGCTCGTCTCGATGGAGATTGGGAGGCGCTGCGGCTACTCGGTCAAGTGATCACTGCGCGAACCCGACGCGTGAGCATGAATCACCCGTTGCGGTTTTAGCGAAAATCCCGCGACCGCGTATCCAGCCGCCCCAGCCACGGCGAGTAGTCGCGCACCTTCTGCGCGATGACGTGCACCACGCCCATCTCGTGCTGCAGCTCGCCTTGCACCACGATCAGTGTCGAAGCGAATACCGCCTGACGTTGCGAGCGTTGCACGCTCGGCCAGACGATGAGATTGCTGATGCCGGTTTCATCTTCCAGCGACATGAACACCACACCCGAGGCGGTTTCGGGGCGCTGACGGTGAGTGATGATGCCGGCGACGCGCACCTGGCGACCGGTGCGAAGCTGCGTGAGTTGCGCCGCGCACGTCACCCGTAACCTTTCCAGCTTGCCTCGCAGCAGGGCCAGCGGATGGCGCTTGAGCGTCAGGCTCACGCTGCGATAGTCGGCGACGATTTCCTCGCCCTCGCTGGGTTCGGGCAGATCGAGTCGCGATTCGCGCTGCGAAGCGCCCGCCAGCACGCCGGGCAGGTGCTCCACGCCGATGGCGCTCCATTGCGCCGCATGCCGGTGGCCGCTGAGCGAGCGCAGCGCATCGGCCTGTGCGAGCGCCTGCATGGCGCGGCGGTTCAACTGTCCGCGATGCGCCAGATCTTCCGCGCTGTCGAAGGCGGTCGCCGCGCGCGCACTGACAAGACTCAGCGCCTGCGCTTCGGCGAAACCCGCCACCATGCGCAGACCCAGGCGCACCTCGGGCCGGCCTTGTTCGTTCGCCTCCAGCGTGCAATCCCAATCACTCACCTGCACATCGACGGGCCGGAACACCACGTGATTGCGCCGCGCATCGTTGACCAGTTGCGCCGGGGCGTAAAACCCCATGGGCCAGCTGTTGAGAAGACCTGACACGAAGGCGGCGTGCTCATGGCAGCGCAGCCACGAGGAGGCATAGGCCAACAGCGCGAAGGAGGCGGCGTGCGACTCGGGGAAGCCATAACTGCCAAAGCCCAAAATCTGATTGTAAATCTGCTCGGCGAACACGTCGGTGTAGCCGCGCTCGCGCATGCCGGCGAGCAACTGATCGCGAAATTGCGTCAAGCCGCCGCGTCGCTGCCATGCCGCCATGGAGCGGCGCACCTTGTCGGCTTCGCCGCCGGAAAAGCCCGCCGCCACCATGGCGATTTCCATCACCTGTTCCTGGAACAAGGGCACGCCGAAGGTGCGTTTCAAGACGCGCTCCAGCTCAGCGCTGGGGTAGCTCACGGCCTCCAGTCCCTGACGGCGCCGCAGGAACGGATGCACCATGCCGCCTTGAATGGGTCCGGGACGGATGATGGCCACTTGAATCACCAGGTCGTAGTAGGTGCGCGGCTTGAGCCGCGGCAGCATGGTCATCTGCGCGCGCGACTCCACCTGGAACACGCCGGTGGAATCCCCCCTGCACAACATGTCGTAGGTGGCCGGGTCTTCGGCGGGAATGTCCTGCAGGGAAAATGCGCGGCCGTCGAATTGGGATTTCAATTCCAAGGCACGGCGGATGGCGGAAAGCATCCCCAAGGCCAGGCAATCCACCTTGAGCAGACCCAGCGCTTCCAGATCTTCCTTGTCCCATTGAATGATGGTGCGGTCGGGCATGGCGGCGTTTTCCACCGGCACCAGCGTGCTCAAGGGATGCTGGGAAATGACGAAGCCGCCGACATGCTGCGACAGATGCCGCGGAAAGCCCACGATCTGCGCCACCAGCGCGACCAGATACTGCGCGATGCGCGAGGCCGGATCGAAGCCCAGCTTGAGCAACTGCGCGGGGATCCCGCCGCTGCCATCGAACCACTGCAAAGACTTGGACAGCGCATCCACCACATCTGGCGGCAATCCCAGCGCCTTGCCCACATCGCGCACGGCCATGCGCCGGCGATAGGTGATCACCGTGGCGGCGAGCGCGGCGCGGTGCCGGCCGTATTTGGCGTAGATGTATTGGATGACTTCTTCGCGGCGCTGATGCTCGAAGTCGATGTCGATGTCCGGTGGTTCGTGCCGCTCTTTGGAGATGAAGCGCTCGAACAGCATGGCCACGCGCGCCGGATCCACCGCCGTCACGCCCAGCGCGTAGCACACGGCCGAGTTGGCGGCGCTGCCGCGCCCCTGGCACAGGATGCCGATGGAGCGCGCATGGCGGGCGATGTCCTCCACGGTCAAAAAGTAATGCTCGAATTTGAGCTCTTTGATGAGCACCAGTTCGCGCTCGATCTGCGCGCGCACGCTGGCCGGCATGCCCTGCGGCCAGCGGCGTTGCAGGCCTTGCTCGGTCAGATTGCGCAGATGCTCACTCGCACTCAGATTTTTCGGCACGAGTTCCTCTGGATACTCGTAGTGCAGCGTCTTCAGGGAAAATTCACAGCGCGCGGCAATCTGCACGCTGGCCGCGAGCAGCGCCGGCGGATACAGCTTTCGTAAGGTCACCAGCGGTCGCAGGTGCAGTTCGCCATTGGGCAAGCCACTGCGCCCGATTTTATCCACGGTGGTTTTCAAGCGGATGGCGGTGAGCACATCGTGCAGCGGGCGGCGGTTGCGGATGTGGTAATGCGCATCGCCCACGGCCACCAGCGGCAGCGCCAGTTCGCAACCCAGGGCGCTTAAAGTTTCCAGCCGCCGCCGGCTGTCCTGCGCGAGTGCGTGTGTGAAGGCAAGATGGCGCGACTGCAGCGGCAGGGCGGCGAACCAGCGCGCCTGTGCCGGATCGATCACAGCGCCCGCCACCCACAGTCCGATGGTGTCCTGCAGCCCTTGCGTGAAGTCCTCACGCGTCAGCGTGTAAGCGCCTTTGACCGAGGCGCGGCGCGCGCGGCTGATGAGTTCGCAGATTTGAGAGTAGGCGTTTTGCGTCGGCGCCAGCAGCACCACGCGGTCGCCTTGCGCAAATCGGAACTGGCTGCCGATGATGAGTTTGATGCCCGCTTCCAGCGCCGCTTCATGCGCGCGCACGATGCCGGAAAAGGTGCATTCGTCGGCGATGGCGATGGCGGTGTAACCCAGTTCTCTGGCGCGCCGTACCATCTCCAGCGCGTGTGCAGCGCCGTGCTGAAAGGTGAAGTTGCTGCAGGCGAGCAGTTCCGCGTAGGCCATTTACGCCCACAGGCCTTGCAGAAACCACTGCTGCGTGGCGGCTTCGCGATACAGCCACCAGCGTGCGCCTTCGGCTGTTCGCGCCAGGTAATAGTCGCGGCAGGAATCCTCGTGATTCCACCAGCCCGCCTCGATGCGCTCCGGCGTGCCCAGCAGCTGCGGCAGCTTTTGAATCAGCCTCGGCTCCAGTATCCACAAGGGTCGGTCGGGGAAGTCCTGCGGCAGCTGCGTCGCTACGCCGCTGTTCTGCACACACCAGGCTTTTTCCGGGCGGTGATCATCCGCCAGCCCCAGATAGCGCACGCAATTCTCGCCCAGGCGCGCGCGCAGTTTATCCAGCAGGTCCGCCCACCCCGCATCGTGCTGCGGAGCATCGTCGAACAAATCCGCCTGCGTGTAACCCAGCGGCACGAACTGCTGCGCCGCCAGCACCATCTGCGTCACCGCCTCGGGCAGAACGGTGCGCTCGAGTTTTTCACGCAGCAGCGCGAACAGCCGCACGGCATCGCGCTGCGGCGTGCTGGTGTGCAGTTGCAATTGCGTGCCGGCGGCATCGCGATGACACAGGCTCAACTGCAGGGTTTGAATGGCCGTATCGCGTCCGCGCAAAAAACCCTGGAACTCATGCAGCATGCGCCGCAGGGCGAACAACAGCCCTTCGACCGTGGCCACGCTTTGCGTGAATTCGAACATGCGCCGGTAGCGGGCGGGCGAGCGGAACGGCGCGCGGATGTCGGGCTGCCGGCCGAGCAGACGCTGCAGATAGTCGGTTGCTTCCAGGCCGAAGCGTCGCGACAGCGCGGCCGCCGGCAGCGCCAGCACCTCGCCGATGCTGCGCAAACCGCTGGCCTGCAGGGCGCTGTGCGCCTTGGGGCCGAGCGCGAGCGTGTCCAAGGGCAGCGCACCGATGGCCTGTGCCAGCATCGGCTGGGATACGATCGCCATCGGCTGGTCGTTGACGGCAAGCAGAGCGGCGGCTTCCAGCGTCGTGGCGATGCCGATGTTGGCGGTATAGCCGAGCAGCGCGATGCCCTCGGCGATTTGCGAGCGCAAGGTTTGCAAGCCGCCGAAATAACGAATGCTTGCGCCGATCTCCAGCCACAACAGCCAGCGCGCCGCATCGAAGCTGACCTGCGAGCTGAATTGCCCGGCCCAGCCGGCGAGCGCTTTCAGCGCTTGGGTTTCCGCGGATCTGGATCGCTCGATGAGCTGCAGTTGCGGTTCACGCGCCAGCGCCACGGTGGCATCCAGATTTTTGAAAACGCCTTGCGCGCGCGCTGATTCATTGCAGGCAATGAGCACGCGCCGCGCGCCGTGCCGATCAGTGATGGCGGCGAAGCCCTCCGGGGCGGGCTGCCGCAGTTCGATGGCCAGGTGAGGAAGGTGCAGGCAAAGCCAGAGCATGCGGGGGAGATTAAGGAGATTTCGGATACTGTACAAGTATACAGTGAAAGTTCGATAGTTTTGGCTAAAATAGCCAAACTATGAAACGCATATCAGCCAGTGATGCCAAGAATAATTTCGGCAGCCTGTTGGACGATGTCGCTGCCTTGGGCGCAGTGGAAATCATCCGGCACTCCCGTCTTGCGGCCATCGTGTTGTCGCCCCGCGCATTCAAGGAATTGCTTGCGCATCAACCTGCCCGTGGGTCAGAAGTTCCTTAGCGTGCTGACATGCGGCGTTATGAAAAAGGAATCTGCACCACGGCTGTGTGCCCGCCGCGCGCCTTGAGGATTTCCAGCCGCACGCCATCCGCCGCCGGCCGCAGCCGCAGGCGCAGCGCCGCCGGCGAAGGCTGTCGCCGCGCGCTGGGCGTGCGATACAAAAACGCCAGCGTCTGACCGGTCTCGGCCGCCAGTTGCAGGCGGCGCAGGTGGCGGTCATCGCCGCTGTCGCTCCACAGCAGCACCGCGCCGGCTGCGCCCGCGCGCAAGGTCTGCTCCGCCGCCCAACGTGCATCCTCATCGCTATCGGCGCTGATCCACACAATGTGTTGCAGAGACAGTTGCGCACGCAGCAGCGCCGGCGGGTACGGCGTGTGCGGCGGACGCACGAACACGATCTGCCGGTTCGCATCGCTCAGCGTCTTGAGCGCGGGCAAGCTCAGGCGCAACTCGCCGATGCCCTCGCACGCGGGCAGCAGTTCGATGAGCGCGCCGACGGGCCAGCCGCCGCCGGGCAGCGCGGCATCGAGCGGCGCGTAACCGCTGGCGCAGGTTTTGATGCGCGCGCAGTGCGTGCCGCGCCAGACCTGCGTGGAATTTTGCAACAGGCTGAGCAGGGCTTCATCAGCGATGGCGGCGTGCGTGTGGGGCATGCCGGGCAGAGTAGGTAAATTTAAGAGACTGTACAAGTATACAGTCATTGAGTTATTTTTTTATTGTATTTTAATCAGATAGTTAAGAATATTTATTAAAGTAAAAAATAGAAAAAATTTGCACTTCTGGCATACGAAAGAAGAAGCCAGGCCACAGCGCAACCTGACTAACTGACTTTCTGAACTACGTTGACCGAAAGTACGAACCTCACCGATACGCCTTGTCTGCGCAACCCGCTGTGCGGATTGCCGCCGCGGGCCTTGCTGGTCCTCGCGTGTCGAACTCGACCTTGCCGCCTTTCATCACCCAAACCACCTGACGGGTCACCGCACGGATATCGGCGAGCGGCTGGCCACTCACGGCGACAATGTCTGCCGCGAATCCGGGCGCCAATCGGCCCAAGTGGTTTTGCTGGCCCAGCAGCCGTGCGCCGTTGATCGTGGCCGTACGCAGCGCTTCAGCCGGGCTCATGCCCGCTGCGACGAACCATTCCAATTCACGGGTATTCTCGCCGAACATGGTCATCACGGCATCCGATCCCATGGCAATGGGAATGCCGGCTGCGCGCGCACGGCGCAACATATCGACGTTCCTGACGACAAAAGCACGCAGCGCACGCTCTGTGTGTTCGTCATAGCCGTACTCAATTCGATGCTCGGCGTAATAGCGATTGTGATCGATGGTGGGAACATAAAAAATGCCGCTCGCCGCCCACGCACGCAGCGTTGCATCATCGACGTCCACCGAGTGCTCGATGGAATCCACACCGGCCCGGATCGCATCGGGTACGGCCAGCGGACCGTAGGCATGCACCGCCACCTTCAGCCCGCCGCTATGCGCAATGTCGACCGCGGCCTTGATTTCCGGATAGTGGTAAAACTGCTTGCCGCTCAGCTCAGAGCCGGTGCCGCTGGTTGCGAATATCTTCAGCCAGTCCGCTCCGCTGGCGAGAACTTCGCGTGCGCGCTGGCTTAGACTGGCGATTCGCTGATCACGCGTTCCATTGGCGGCTTTCGGCATCACCAACGGGTGGATCCCCGTGCCGGAAAGATACAACCTGGGACCAGGCACTACCTCATGCTCGATCAACTCGCGCAAGAAAAAATCTACTTTGTCTAACGCGAACAGGTCGCGCGCTGTCGTGACGCCGGTTTCGAGAGTTTTAGCGGCGTTGCCGATTGCCGCGACCAGGCGTTCCTGCGGCAGTGTTTCCTGCAGCAGCTGCTTCCACGGATCGCCCCGCGACGGAGCGCAAAACCCGTAGGTAATGTGGATGTGGGTATCGATCAGCCCCGGAATGGCCGTCAGGCCGGCAAGGTCGAGACGCCGTGCGGCGGGGTAGCGTTGGCTCAACGCGTCGCCGATCGCGAGAATCACGCCGTCTTGGACGACTATCTCCCGCCCCGCAGCGAGTTCGCCCGTACCGTCAACGATGGCGGCAAACACCAGCTGCGTCTGCGCGCCCGCAGCTGCATTGGCAGCGAGCGCTCGCGGCACCTGCAATGCCATGCTGCCTGACACCAGGAGCGCCAGCGCGCCGGCGAACCGTCTGTGTGCGGCTGACGGTCGCCGGCGGCGCTGTTTCATACCGCGCCTCGGATCAGTATCGGAAGCTGACTTCAGCGCCGTAAGTTCGGGGCTGCGCGAACAGGCTGAACGGCACACCGAGGAAGCTGATGCCGCGCATCGTACGATAGGTTTGATCGGTGAGGTTGCGGCCATACAGGCCAACCTGCCAGCTTTTGCTGATGTTGAAATCCAGTGAGGCGTTCCACAAACCGTAACTGCCCTGACGTGAATTCTCGCGGTTGTCGGGGTTGAAGAATTGCTCGTCGCGAAAGCCATAGTTGATCGCCAGCCGGCCGCTGGTCGACCCCAGCGTGAACTTGTAGTTGCCGGTCACGTCGGCTGTCCACTTCGGCGCTCGCGGCAGTCTGTTGCCGGCGACGTTGAGCAGCGCACCGGTTGTGCCGTCGACTGCGCCACCCGGGAAATCTTCAAACGTGGCATCGCTATAACCAAGTCCGAAGCTGAGACTGAAATTGTCATTCAACAAGGCCGTGCCTTCGGCCTCGAATCCCTTTGTCTTGACGGAGGCTGCGTTGGAGATCAGCAGGGCGGTGGTTCCGCTGGAGGGATCAAATCGGAATTGAAACACCTGGTAGTTGCTGTATTTGGCGACAAACGCCGCCAGGTTCAGCCGCAGCCGACCGTCGAGGAAATCCGATTTCAGGCCCAGCTCAAAGTTGTTGACCTTTTCTTCCTGGAATGGCAAATCGCTCACAACGCGGACCAGGTCGACGTTGAAGCCGCCGCTCTTGTAGCCGCTGGCGTAGGTGAAATATGCCGACATCGCATCGTTGACCCTATACTGCAGGTTGGCGGTTGCGGTGAAATACCCCTCGCTGCGATTCAGGTCTTCCGCAACGACTTGGGCCAGACCAAATCCCGGCAGTACGTTCTGTCTGATCACCGCGTCTTTCTTCTCGTCGGTGTAACGCGCGCCGCCGCTCAGGGTCAGGCGATCGGTCAGGTCATAGTTTGCGTTGACAAACAACGCCCAGTTGCGAGTGTCCACCGATGAGTGCTGTACGGCGGCGTCGATCCCCTGCGGCGGACCGCCAAAACCCGGGCCCAGTGCTACCACGCGGTCGGTTCTCGCCTTCTGGTCGAAGTAGAAGGCCCCCAGCACGTAGCGCAAGGGATTGTTGCCCGGAGATGCCAGCCGAATTTCTTCGGTGAAGTGTTTGAAATGGTCCTCAAAGTAACGAGCGTCGAGCGTAAATACGCGGGTGGCGTCCTCGTCGCTGCCAGTCTTTCGATCGGCACGTCGATAGCCGGTGATGGCGGTCAGCACGAAGTGATTGTCGAAGGTGTAGTCCGCTGTCAAGCCGCCACCCCAACCGTCGTTTTCATCGATCAGATCGGCGTTCTGGTCGACCACGAAATCAGGCGCCGCCAACGGATTACCCGCTGAGTTCTCATACGAAGCATCCGGTTCCAGGAACAACAGATCGTTGTGCTGCCTGCGGAAATCCATGGTGAAGTTGAGGTCGAGTGCAGCGCTGGGCTTGAACAGCAACCGGGCGCGCCCCAGCGTGTGGTTGTTGGTCATCAGCTTATTACCGTTGAACAGGTTTTCAATGTAGCCATCCTGTCGCTGCGTGACGAAGGAAATCCGCGCTGCGGCCCTGTCGCCCAGCGGCAGATTGGCTATTCCGGACCCGGCAACGGTGCTCAGGTTGCCGCCGCGCACTCGCCACTCGCCGCTGTTCTCGCCGATGACGGGCGTGTTGCTGACGATATTGATGACGCCGGAGGAGCTGTTCTTGCCGAACAGCGTGCCCTGCGGGCCGCGCAGCACCTCGATTTGCTTCACGTCGATCAGTCCCTGGTCTACCGACAGCGATTGGCCGGCAAAGACACCATCGATATATACGCCGACGCGGGTATCGAAGCCGATGTTGCGCGAAAAATCTCCGATACCGCGGATGCCGATGAAGGTCTCGGCCGATGCACCTGTTTCGCCGAACACCAGGTTGGGCACCGAGTATTCGAGGCCCTGCAGCGTGGTCTCACGGGCCGCAGAGATGGCTTCGCCGTTGATCGCAGAAATTGAGATGGGTACGCGTTGCAGATTTTCCTCGCGGTGCCGCGCCGTGACCACAACTTCCTGCAGGACCTCTCGTTCCGGTGCCGACTGGGGCCAGGCAGGCGTGCCGATCAGGGTCAGGCTCAAGGGTAAGATTACTCGAATCAACGGGTGCACATTCATCGGCGGTTCCTTAGTCTGCAGGGCCTGATTTGAAGCAGGTGTAGCGCAGAGTTTAAGGACGTGCTGTCCGTGAGAAGTTCGCCCGCCGCACTTTAAACTTTCGACGGCAACACTAATTGGTCGTAACCCGAAACGCGCCGATCAGAGTCGCCGCACGCGTTTTGGCGTTATGCCATAGTGTTGCCGGAACGCGGTCGAGAACGCCGCCGCCTGGCCGTAACCCACTTTCTCCGCCACCACGGCAATCGGCAGGGAGGTTTCTTGCAGCAGTTTCCAGCCCATCTGCAGACGCGTTTCGATGCAAAACTCCGAGATCGTCTGATCGAACAAGTGCTTGAAACCGAAAGTCAGCTTGTTCCTGTTGATGCCGACGCGCTGTGACAGCGCCTCAATACTCGGGCGTTCTGTCAGCGACCGCGCAAGGATACTGCGCACTTCATGCAGAGCCTCGACATCCCTCGAGCGCAGCTTGACCGTCGACTCATCGGTGTTTCGAGGGCTCAACACCCGCGACATCATGCAGACCAGTTCGATCGCCTTGGCCTCAAGGTGCACCCGTCTTAGATCCCCCGTATAGGCTTGGCTCAGCAACTGGTCCATCGCCTGCGACATATCGGCGGACAGTGACCAGTTTTCCAGCAGGAATTCGTCCGCCCCATTGGCCAGTCGGCGCACCGGGTCGGCAAGGCGTGTGGAATCCAGCTTGAAGCGATCCACCAGCAGATGGGGACGCATGAATACAGTGACCCAATCGAGGCAGACGCCGCCCTCGATCCACTCCTTGTCCGGCACATCGACCGGCTGATGCAGGATCTGGCACAGCGGCCCCTCCAGCTCGCTCGGCGCGATCCCTTCAAATTGCATCAGCGTGCGGGCAGCCTTGCGAAAATGCAGACGTGTCCAGCCTTCGCCGACACCCTGATAGCTGAGGCCTTCGTGAAAGCGCCCGCGCATTCCGAGCAGGATGAAGTCGTCATCGAAGCAAACAAGGTCGAGCGATCCACTGCCCAAGTGCGGTGAGATTCTCGAGTTGGTGTAGCAGATGTCGCCGTCCGCCTTTGTTGCCGGCCCCGTCGGCGAAGTGCAAATCATGCGATGCCAGTCGGCCAGCCCGGTGTTGATACTGACTGTGTCGTGCGCTGGTGAAACTGCGGGCATTGGCTACTATGCACTCTTTTTGACAGCTTTCACGGGCGAGAGTAGACGAGACTCCGCAGTCTGTCACGCTCAAAAACGCAACTGCCTACTTCTGCAGCAGCGCCACCGCCACCGCCGTCATCCCCGTGACTCCTGTACGCAGAGTCGGCTCCGGCAGCGGCTCGAAGCGGCTGGTATGCATGCCCGGCAGAAATTTTCCCTCAGCCTTCGCCGCAGCAAACTTCAACGGATCCATCGCTCCCAGCCAGAACAGCACCACCGGGATCTTGCGGTCATCAAACCCGAATATCCCAAAGTCTTCGCTGGCCAATAATGCAGGATCATCGATGACATTCAGCGCGCCAAGCGTCTGCGCCAACGCAGTTTTGACGCGAGTCGTCAACGCCGGATCGTTGTAGAGCACTGGCGTGGACTCGTTCTCCAGCACGGTGACGATGGGCGCGCGATCCGCGGGCACGCCGGCAGCCAGTGCGATGCCCTGGGCGCTTTGACGGATGCCGTCGATGATGATCTGACGCGCCTTGTCGCTGAAAGCGCGGGCGGTGATTTCCATCTTGACTTCGTAGGGGATGATATTGCGCTTGGTGCCGCCGTGGATGTCGCCGACGGTGACGACGGCGGGGTCGCGTGGGTCCTCCTGGCGGCTGACGATGGTCTGGATCTGGTTGATGAACTGGGCGGACATGACGATGGGGTCTTTGCCCAGTTGCGGCGCCGAGCCGTGCCCGCCGACGCCGCGCATGATCACATCGATGGAGGTGGAGCTGGCCATGGCCGGGCCGCTGGTGATGGACACCGTGCCGGCCGGGTGCAGGAAGGTGTCGTGCAGGGCGATGGCAAGGTCCGGTGTGCCGAAGCGCTCATAAATCTTGTCCGCCATCATCGCCTTGGCGCCGTCGATGGTTTCTTCGGACGGCTGTCCGACCAGCATGAGCGTGCCGTGCCATTGGGACTTCAGCGCGGCGAGCGCGCGCGCGGTGCCGATCAGCGTGGTCACGTGCACATCATGTCCGCAGGCGTGCATGACGCCCACTTCCTGGCCGCTCGCGTTCTTGGTCTTCACAAGACTGGCGTAGGGCACGCCGGTTTCTTCGATGATGGGCAGGCCGTCCATATCCGCGCGGATCAGCAGCGTCGGGCCGGGGCCGTTCTTGAGGATGCCCACGACACCATAGGCTTGCGAGCCATCGGGATATCTGCCGATGCGCTCGGTGACTGTAAAGCCTGCCTTGCGCAGTTCACCGGCCACGAGTGCGGCGGTTTGTTCTTCGTGGTGCGACAGCTCGGGGTGCGCGTGCAGGCGCTTGTAAGTCTCCACCAGGCCGGGCAGCTGGCCACTGACGTTGGAGGAAATGTCCTGGGCGAGGAGGGTGGTTGCGGGGGCAACGGCCAGCAGGGCGGCGAACAGAGTGTGCTTCATAGGATGTTGAACCTTTCTACCTTGTGATTACTGCTCGCGGCCCATGGTCTTGATCAACCTGTAAGTGAATTCGACGCTCTCATCGAAAGCCTTAACGCCGATCCGTTCGTCGCGGCCGTGCGCCCGATTTTCATTTACGTCCATCCACACGCCGCTGACGTCGTAGCTGGGTATGCCGGCATTGCGCGTCTGGCGATCGTCGCTGAAGCCCGTGGCCATGGAGGGAACGAGCGGCACGCCGGGCCACATCGAATGCGCCAGGTCGGCCACGGTCTTCGTGATTTGCGGTGTCGGTGCGGACTCCGGGCTGACGATCGGTTGCGCGTCCAGCGACAAGCGCACGGCCGCATCGTCGAGGACACGTATCAATTGTGCCTGCACGTTTGATTCTGTATCACCGGGCATCATGCGGCACTGAATCGTCGCCCTGGAGCGCTGTGGAAGCGCGTTCTCGGCATGACCGCCCGAAATCAGCGTGGCGACGCAGGTGGTTCGAAGCAGCGCGTTGTTGCGGACGTTCTGGCTCAAGCGTTCCGCCGCAGCGAGGTCTGGTGGAGATTGTGCGACGGCGTGCATGTCGGTGCTGGCCGGACCGGGTTCGAGTTTTGCCAGCGCGTCGAAGCTGGCGCGGGTGGTGGCCGTGAGCATGACCGGGAATTTGTAAGCTGCCAGCCGTCCGAGCGCGGCGGCCAATCGATAGATGGCGTTATCCGGTCCTGGCAAGGACCCGTGTCCCCCAGGGCTGGTCGTCTCGGCGGTGTAGGTCAGATACGTCTTTTCGCTGGTGCCTATTTCGAAATACAGCGGCACGCCGTCCTTGAGATTGCCGCCGGCGCCGTCCAGATTGATGACCAACGCGGCGTCGATCAATTCGCGATGCTCCCTGAGCAGAAAGGCAGGCCCGTTCGCATCGCCGCCGGCTTCTTCGTCTGCGGTGAAGGCGATGATCACATCGCGCTCGGGAACGAAGCGATCGCGCTTCAGGCGCAGCAGCGACGCTGCCAGCGCCGCATCGCCGTTCTTCATGTCGACGGTGCCGCGGCCGTAGAAATAGCCGTCCTTTTCCGTGAGCGCGAACGGATCCACCGACCAGTCTTCGGGCCTGGCTTCGACCACATCCAGATGACCCAGGAAAAGCACTGGCTTGGCTGCCGCCCTTTTGCCGCGATAGCGCACGATTACGTTGCCTTTGTGGGGATGTTCGGGCGGAGCGATGAAGATGACGTCGGCTGCGGCGAAGCCGCCCTGGATCAGCCGCGCCTGAATCAGTTTCGCCGCGTCGGTGGAGCCGTGCGCATGCGTCGTGTTGATGCCGATCAATTGCTTGAGCAGCTCGCGCGCCAGTTGCTGGTCGGCCGGCGGCGGCAGAGTGCCGGCTGATGCCGTCGAGAGGAACGCTGCGCTGGTGCAGATCGCAGCAAGCACAAGCGGTCGCGATCGTCGTGGGAGAGTCATATGGAATCCACCTCTTGTGAACGGCTGTTGAATGCGGCCGCCCACTGCCTAAACCCCTGACTTGAAACGCTGCCACGCGCGTGAAAAGGTGCGGATTTCCTCGGCTGAATAAATTCGGCCAAGTTGAAAGCGCGCACGAACTTCATCCGGCGGAAAAACCGCCGGGTTGTCGCGGATCGCCGGCTCGAGCAGCTTCAGCGCCGCTGCGTTGCCGCTTGCAAATCCGATCTCCCGGGTCACCGCCGCGGAAACTGCCGGTCGCATGACGAAGTTGATGAACGCATGCGCGGCGCCGGCATTGGGTGAATCCGACGGAATCACCAGGCTGTCGATGTATACCGGCACGCTTTCACGCGCGTAGGAATACTCCACCACGAGTTTGGATTGAGATTCCTTGATCATGCGCCGCGCGATCATCGCATCGCCCGAATAGCCGATGGCCAGGCACAGCTCGCCATTGGCCAGCTGCTCGTAGTAACCGGAGCTGACGATGCGGCGCAGATTGGGTTTCGCCTCCCGCAGCTTGGCCATCACCGCATCGAGTGCGGCGGGCTCCGCGCTCAAGTCGCGCTGACCCAGGTAGCGCGACACCATCGGCAGAATGTCGAACCAGGAATCCAGAATGGTGATGCCGCACTTGGCGAACTTGGCCGCAATGTCCTTCTTGAACACCATGTCCAGACTGGTCACCGGCGCATTGGGCATGATCGCCTTGATCTTGTCGCGGTCGTACATGATGCCCGTGGTACCCCACATCCACGGCACGGCGTATTGATTGCCCGGATCCACTTGTTGCAGGACCTTCATGATGGTCGGGTCGGCGTTGCGCGCGTTGGGTATGCGCGATTGATCGAGTTTTTTCCAGAAGCCTTTGGGGACTTCGCGGCCCAGGTGCGGGGCGGCGTTGCTGATGACGATATCGTAGTCCGAATGCCCCACGGACAGCGTGGTCTCCACGGTATCGGGATTGTCGAACACCGTGTAGTTGACGCGGATGCCGGTCTCGGCCTGAAACTGCTGGCGCACGGCTTTGGGGAAGTATTCGGACCATGAGTAAATGTTGAGTACGTGCGCCCGGTCTTCGGCGTATGACGGCAACGCGCCCGTGAACAGGCAGGCGATCGCGGCCAGTAACGGCAGCAGCAGGCGCCGCGCCCTCATGCGATGGCCCTGGGTTGTTGCTGCGTGATGCAATGAAACCCGCCGCCGCCGACGGCGATCTTGCCGATGGGGAGCATGATGACTTGCCGGCCGGGAAAGGCGCGGGTCAGCACGGCCTCGACGCGGGTGTCTGCGGCGATGCCATAGGCCGGCGCGATGACCGCGCCATTGACCGTGTAGAAATTGACGTAAGAACGGCAATAGCGAGGACCGACAGCGATGCTCGCATCGGCTTCTTCGATGCGGGTCAATTGCAGCCGGCGGCCCTTGGCGTCGGTGGCCAGTTCGAGCGCGCGGCGGTTCTCGCGCAAAATTTCGAAGCGCTCGTCGGCCGGATCGCTGATCTCCTCGATCAACGCCTTGCCCGGCGCCGTGAACGCCATCAATCCGTCAATGTGGCCGTTGGTCTCCAGTTCGGTCGGGTCCCCCGGCATCCAGATGACCTTGTGCACGCCCAGCATGCGCTTCAGTTCGCTCTCTACGTCGGATTTGCTCATGTGGGGATTGCGGTTCGCGTTCAGCAGGCAGGTTTCCGTCGTTACAAGCGTGCCTTCACCGTCGCTGAAAATGCCGCCGCCTTCGAGCACCATGGCCGATGAGGCAACGGGAACCTGCAGGTACGCGGCAACGCGGCGCGCGAACAAGGCGTCCTGATCATGCGGATGGTATTTGCCGCCCCAGGCGTTGAAGGTCCACGCGGTGGCCGTGGTTCCGCCGCGATCGTCGATGAGAAATGTCGGCCCCGAATCGCGTGCCCAGGAATCATCGATGGGAATTTCGACGACCTGTACCGACTCACCGCACACGCGGCGCGCTTCGGCCGCGGCGGCAGATGGGGCGGCCATAGTGAGCGGTTCGAAGCGGGCGATGGTGCGCGCCAGTCGCGCGTAGTCGGTCTTCACTTCGGAAAAGTCATCGCCCCAGATTTCCGGGCGCGACGGCCATGCCATCCAGGTGCCCGCATGAGGCTCGAACTCGCCCGGCATGCGAAGTCCGCGGGCGGTGGCGTTGAAGGTCGGTTCGATCAATTCTTAGCCGCCGTTTGATTCCGGGCGTTCTGCACGAGTGGCAATTTGATTGGTTGATTCATTCCGCCGAAAACTATGTGCCTTCGCCCGGGACGCGTCAAGCCGCTCGCGCGCGGGTTAGCCAGATCATTGCACGGGTCTGGCCTGCAACAGCACCTCATCGTGCGCGCCCAACCCCGCCGCGTTCGCCTCATCCGTGTCGACATGAAACTCGAGCCGGAAGGCCGGTGATACACGCACCAGCACATCGGCGAAGGTCATGCGCCGCGGACCGGCGGCCACGCTCACCTCGACGCGGTCTTTGTCCTTCAGATCGAGCACGTCGGCATCCGCCGGGCTCATGTGCAGGTGACGCAGCGCGCAGATCACGCCGCGCGCCAGGGTGACGCGGCCGTACGGACCTTCGATGAGGATGCCGGGCGTGCCGTCGATGTCGCCTGATTCGCGCAGCGGCGCGTTGACCCCCAGCGTGATGGCATCGGTCCGCGACACTTCCACCTGATCTTCCTTTCGTTCCGGACCGACGATGCGCACATGCGCTATGCGGCCCTTCGGCCCGATCAGGGTCACCGTCTCCTGGGTCGCAAACTGCTCCGGCTGGCCCACGGCGCAGCGGACCAGGAGCGCATGGTCGGGACCGAACAAGTGTTCGACGCTTGCATGCGTCAAGTGCACGTGACGCGCCGAAACCGACGCCGGGATCCTCGCGGGCTCGACGTCTGCAAGCGTGCTCACGTCGGTTGCCGCCGCAGCAACCAATACGCGACGGGTATGACCAGCATGGACAACAGGGGTGCCGTGACCATCCCGCCCACCATCGGTGCCGCAATTCGTTGCATCACTTCGGACCCGGTTCCGGTACTCCACAAGATGGGAATCAGACCGGCGATGATGACGCTTACGGTCATCGCCTTGGGTCGAACCCGTAGCGCCGCTCCTTCGCGAATTGATTCCAACAGGGCCGCGTTGCCCGGCGCTTGACCGGCCGCCAATCTTGGCTCCCACGCATGTTTGAGGTAGATCAGCATGATCACGCCGAACTCAGCGGCCACCCCGGCAAGCGCAATAAATCCTACCATGGTGGCGACCGATATGGCGTGGCCGAGCAGATAGGTGATCCAGATGCCGCCGATCAATGCGAACGGCAGCGTCGCCATGATCAACAGCGCCTCATCGATGCGCCGAAGCGTCAGGTACAGCAGGACGAAAATGATCAGCAAGGTGAAGGGAACAACCACCAGGAGCCGCGCTTTTGCGCGTTCCAGATACTCGAATTGTCCCGACCAGATCACCGAGTATCCCGTGGGCAGCATGACGGATCGTGCGACGGCCTGTTGCATATCGCGAACGGTCGATTGCAGATCGCGTCCGCGAATATCCACGTAGATCCACCCGGAAAGACGGGCGTTTTCGCTCTTGAGCATGGGCGGGCCATCGGTGATGCTGATGCTGGAAACCGTCCCTAGCGTGATTTGAGCGCCTGCCTCGGTAACGATGGGCAACTGCCGCAGCTTTTCAACGGAGTCGCGCATTTCACGCGGGTAACGAACGCTGATCGGGAAGCGCTGCAGACCCTCGACGGTCTCGCCGATATTCTCTCCGCCGATGGCCGCGGTGATGATGCTTTGAATGTCGGCAATGCTCATTCCATAGCGTGACGCGGCGGGGCGATCGATCTCGATTTCAACGTACCGGCCGCCGGACAGCCGTTCAGCCAATGCGGAGGTCACGCCGGGCACGTCCTTGACCGCATGCTCGATCTGCTTGGCAATCCGATCGATGTTGATCGGATCAGAGCCGGCGACTTTGATGCCCACAGGGCTCTTGATGCCGGTTGCGAGCATATCGATGCGGTTGCGGATCGGCGGCACGAAGATGTTCGCAAGTCCCGGAATCTTGACGGTGCGGTCCAATTCATCGATCAACTTGTCCGTCGTCATGCCTTTGCGCCATTGCTCGGGCGGTTTGAATTGGATGGTCGTTTCCGCCATCTCGAGCGGCGCCGGATCGGTGGCCGTTTCAGCCCGGCCCATTTTCCCAAAAACGCGTTCCACCTCCGGGACGCTCATCAACAGGCGATCGCTTTGCTGCAGCAACTGCGAGGCTTTTCCCGCCGATATTCCCGGAAGTGTCGAGGGCATGAACAGCAGGTCCCCTTCATCCAGCGGCGGCATGAACTCAGCGCCCAGCCGAAGCATCGGATAGGCGGTCGCTGCGAGCAGCAGGAGCGAAAATGCGATCGTGATGTACGGCCGGGCAAGGACGGCATCCAGGGCGGGGCGGTAAATGCGCGTCAGACAGCGATTCAGGGGGTTCGCATCTTCTCGCGGAATATCGCCGCGGATAAACAGGCCCATCAGGACCGGAACCAAGGTGACCGAGAGGCCGGCAGCCGCGGCCATGGCATACGTCTTGGTAAAGGCAAGCGGCGAGAAGAGGCGGCCCTCCTGGGCCTCGAGCGCGAACACGGGCACGAACGACAGCGCGATGATGATCAAGCTGAAGAACAGCGCCGGGCCAACCTGAGCGCTGGCCTCGGCGATCAGCTTCCAGCGCTCGGGCGTGCTCAGGTTCTCTGACGGGTGCCCGGTCTGCCAGGTTTCCAGATGTTTGTGGGCGTTTTCGATCATGACCACCGACGCATCGACCATTGCGCCGATTGCAATCGCGATGCCGCCGAGCGACATGATATTGGCGTTGATTCCCTGATACCGCATCACGATGAATGCCGCAAGAATTCCCAGCGGGAGCGCCACCACTGCCACGAGAGCCGAGCGCAAGTGAAACAAGAACACCAGGCACACCAACGCGACGACGATGAACTCTTCGATCAGTTTGCGCGTGAGGTTGTCGACTGCGCGGTTGATGAGCTGTGAACGGTCATACGTTGGGATGATCTCCACGCCTTCAGGCAGGCTTTGCTTCAAGGTCGCGAGTTTGGCTTTGACTGCGGCGATCGTTTGCAGTGCATTTTTCCCCGAACGCATCACGACGATGCCGCCGGTCACTTCGCCGTTGCCATCGAGTTCAGCGATGCCACGCCGATTCTCCGGGCCGAGCTGCAGATGGGCGACATCATCCAGCATGACCGGCACACCATTGGAGTCTGCGCGGATCAGCACATGGTGAAAATCCTCAAGGCTGCGCAGATAGCCGGTCGCGTGCACCACATACTCGGCCTCGGCCAATTCGAGCACCGAGCCGCCGGCTTCCTGGTTCGACGCGCGAATGGCCTCGACGACCTGTTTCTGCGTGATGCGATAGGCGCGCAGTCGGTCGGGGTCGAGAACGACCTGATACTGTTTGACCAAACCGCCGACGGAGGCCACTTCGGCGACATTGGGGATTGTCTTGAGTTCATATTTCAAGAACCAATCCTGCAATGAACGCAATTGCGACAGATCGTGGCGTTTTGAACGGTCGATGAGCGCGTACTCGTAGATCCAGCCCACGCCGGTGGCATCTGGACCCAAGGAGGCTTTTGCCCCCGGTGGTAAACGCGACTGAACTTGATTCAGGTATTCCAGTACGCGCGACCTCGCCCAGTATGGGTCGGTGCCATCTTCAAACAGCACATAGACGAACGAGTCACCGAAAAACGAATAGCCCCGCACGGTTTTCGCGCCCGGCACCGACAGCATGGTGGTGGTGAGCGGATAGGTGATCTGATTCTCGACGATGCGAGGAGCCTGCCCGGGGTAGGTGGTGCGAATGATCACCTGTACGTCGGACAAATCGGGCAGTGCGTCGAGAGGTACACGATTCAGCGACCAGATGCCCCACGCCAGGAGCGCCATGGCGGCGAGCAAAACCAAGAATCGGTTGCCGATGGACCAGCGGATCAGCGCCGCGATCATGGTCGGGCCTCTGCGCCGGCGGGCGTGGCGTCGAGCCGGTTGACGGTCTGCGTGAGGCTCGCTTCGGAGTCGATCAGAAATTGACCGGACAGGACGACTGACTGACCCTCCTCAAGCCCCGACTGGATCACGGTCATTCCGTCAGCCTCGCCGCCGGTGGTGACATTCGCCACGCTGAATGTTCCGGCATCGCGCGCCACGATGACGACGGTCCGCTGGCCGGTCACGATGACCGCTTCGCTCGGCACGAGAAGTTCAGGCTCCCTGGAAGGCTGAGACAGATCGAGCGTGACGAACATACCGGGCGAGAGTCTGCCGTCGGCATTGCTCACGACGGCGCGCAGCGTCAGGGTGCGGGAAACCGGATCCACGCCGGGTAACAATGCCTCGAGCCGACCGTTGAACGTGACGCCGGGCCAACCCGTTGCTCGCGCGGTCACGCTCGATGAAAGCAGGATCATGTGCCGCTGCGCCTCGGGGATTGCTGCGTTGATCCACACCGTTCGAAGTCCGTTGATCCGAAACAGCGCCGTGCCCGGTGCGAATGTGGCGCCTTCGCGGACACCCAGCTCCGTCACCACCCCGTCAATCGGCGCCGTCAGGGTCACCGTCTGCCGCACCACTCGCGTTCGCTCCAGTTCCCGAACCGCCGATTCAGGTATTCCCAGAATCAGCAACCGGCGACGCGCAGCATCCTTGACGGCCAAGACATAGTCATTCTTGTCATCGAGCAGGGCGGCGTACTCCTGTTGAGCCTGCAGCCATTCCGGTGAGGTGATGTCGGCGAGCGGTTCTGCCTGTTTGACTCGATCCAACGGTGCCTTGATGTGAAGCCGCGTGACGTAGCCGGCCACCCGCGCCTGAACGATCTGGACCAGATGTTCGTCGAAACCGACCGATCCGACGGCGGTAAGGCGCTGTTGAGTCAGCGCCTTCCTGGCCTTTCCGACGCGTATGCCTAAATTCTGGACCATGTCTCCGGAGACCTTTGCACCTCCGGCCGTGTCGACTTCGTCGGCATAGACCGGCTCCAACTGCATATCCATGTAGGGCGACTTGCCGGGCTTGTCGAATCTCTGCCCGGGTGCCATCGGGTCATGCCAGTAAAGAACTTTGCGCTCTGCGTTCGACTGAATGCTCATCGCCTGATTTGACGCAGACGGTGAGGAAGGGGCGCGTGACTGGTGCGCCCACCACCACCCGATTGCCACGCCCACGACGAGCCCGATGATCGATCGTGCAAGCACACCTGAATACTTCATGGGGTGACTCCCTGATTCTGCAAATAATTCAGAAAGGCCCAGGCGCGCCCGAGCTGTCCGCGCAGTTCCAGTGCCTGCATTTGCGTCTCGATCTCCTGGGCGCTTGCCTCGACTACCGGCTTGATGGAACTCATGGATGATTCAAATGCGGCGCGCGCAACTCGCGTTCTGGCCTGCGAGAGTGGGACGAGTTGCGACTCGTAGGTCTTGACGCGCAACTTCAGCGCCTCCCAGTCGGCGATTTCCTGCGCGATTTCCGCGGCATGCATTTGTAGAATCGATTCGCGTTCGGCTTCAACCTGATGCAGCTGCGCGCGCTTTGCGGCGATCACCGGATCCTGCCGCCGACCGGAGAACAACGGAAGGCCGATGCGAAACTCCAGGGTGACCATGTCAGAGAAAGGCGCAGCGCGATTGGCATAGTCCAGTTCGACGCTCCAGTCGGGGCGCTTTTCGGCCTGGGCAAGTGCGATGTCCGTCCTGGCGGCCTCCAGTCGCGCATCGTAGGTGCGCAATGAGGCGTGTTCATGAATCCCGCTGAGCAGCTGATCCGTCGGGACCGGCAATTGGTCAAATCCAGGTGCCTCGGCCAAGGCGCGATCGGCATCCTGCGCCAGCCAGCGCCGCAGGTCGAGACGCGCGCGTCGCGCGGCCTGCTCAGCAACCTGGACCCGGTCGCGGAACTCGATGAGCGCCGATTGTGCAGCGAGCGACTCTGCGGCGGTCAACCGGCCGCTGGAGACACCGGCATCGGCAATGCGAGTTTGCAGCAGCAAGAGCGGTTCCAGCGCTTGCAAGCGACGCACGCGCTGTTCGGCGACGTACGCCGAAATCCAGCTCAGTGCGGCCTCGCGTCTGATGAGCAGACTGTCGTCCTCGTGTTGTGCCTGCGTCAGTTGCACGTCGTTGCCGGCGCGCTGCCGCCGCAAGTCCCGCTTCAGCTTTCTTGGAAAACTCTGCATGACGCCGATCTTGCGACCGGTGAATTCATCGCGCGACAGTGACAGGGCGAGATCGCCCGTGACGGGAACATCCTCGAGTCCGACGATGAGTTCCGGATCGGGCAACTGCCCGGCGGAAACGACGAGGGCATCCGCGGCCTGCACCGCGGCTTGTCGCGCGAGGAGCGCGGGTGAGTGCGACGCGGCCAATTCCACGGCCGCGGTCAGCGTGAGGGGCGCGTTATCCGCCATTGCCGAGGCGCAGCATGCAATTGCGCAGCTCGCCGTCAACATTCGAGCTTCATGAAATCTTCGCATCGCAACGTATCCTTAACCGGCTGTTCGCCTGAACTCCCGCGACCGCGAACATTGACAACGGTAAATCACGGCGGGGATTGGAATAAGTGCGTATCGATCAAGGCACGCGCACGAGGCGCATGACCAAAGACTGATACGGGACTGGGTTCGGGACGCGGACGTCCCGACGGCCGCTGAAGACCTAGAGGCGCAGGCGTCCGGTGCTCAGATAGAGCGGCGCGGGGGAGGCAAAAGAAGACCGGGTGTGATATCCGCTGCGGGGCCGCAGGGTACCGAGCTGTGATGCAAAGGACCCCGCGAATGACGTTGCGAGCGGCGAGGGGTCCGGCTGATTCGGTTGCTTTTCAATGTCCTTGGGGGACTCGGCGACCGCCAGCGACAATGGCGCCGATACGGCTTGCGCGCAATGCGCCTGCAGTGCATATCCGACTGCCGCGCTTGACCCGTCATCACCGCAAGGCGCCAGCGGCTCCTCGGGGCAGCAGTTGTGCGTCGGCGTTTGTGCGGCGCAGGCGAGCGCCGGCACCCCGGCCAGGGGCAGGGCTGTCAGCAGAATCGCCAAGCCGAGAAAACGTCGCAACATCAGAATTGACTCAAGATTTTCGGCGAAGGAGCTATGAAATCATGCATTTCAGTGAAAGTATACCGGGGCTATCGCCTAACTATTGCAACGCACTGCTCAATTTGCCTTTCCGGCCGGCGCCTGAGGTACGAGCCACCCAATACACCAGGAGACTGTCATGTCGAAAATGTTGCCTCTCGCCTTTTTTCTGACGCTCCTGGCGGTTTGCGGCGATGCGATCGCGCACGCGAAGTTGCGCAGCTCCATTCCAGCGAACAATGCGCGGCTCACCGACTCTCCACCCGTCATGAGTCTGCGGTTCAATGAGGACGTGCAGCTTGCGATGTTGACGCTCGTCGGCGGCGCGAAAGACATTCCGCTGCGTGTGGATCTGAATGCAAAGGCTGCGCCGGAGGTCAGCGTGAAGCTGCCGCCGCTCGCTCCGGGAAGGTACGAGTTGAAATGGAGCGCCCTGTCGCCCAGTGACGGGCACGTGATGAAGGGCTCGGTTTCCTTTACGGTTCTGGGCCCAAAGTAAACTGCCGCAGGCGTTGCGCGTTGGACATCGGAGCGTGGGATGTGGCGGCGGTGCTGGCAAAGGCGTTCACCTATGCCGCAACCTTCGGCGTGGCGGGCGGCGTCTTTTTTCTGCGCTACAGCCACGATCTGCTCACGGCTGCTGACACTGCGCGGATCCAGCGCATCCTGCGGGTGTGGGTTGGTGTTGCCGTGCTCTGCAGTGCCGCGAGGATTTTGGTGCTCGCCGGTTCCATGCAGGGCGCGCTGGCTGGAATGTTCAATCGGCCCTTCCTACAAATGATCCTTCGGGCGGGTGAGGGGCCGGCAACCGGGGTGCGCATCGCGGGGCTGTTGGCCGCCGGCTACGCTCTTTGCTCATTGCGCCGTCCGGGTCTGCTTGCGATGGCGGGCGCGATTGCTGCCGCCACCTCATTTGCCGGGGTCGGACATCCGCGCGCGGCCGCCTTGAGCGTCGTACCGATGATGTTAGAGAGCGCGCACCTTCTCTGCGTTGGGTTCTGGCTCGGCGCTCTGACACCGCTGTGGGTGATGGCGCGACAACCCGACACGGCCCGCGCCGCCGCCACCGCCGAACGATTTGGACGCATGGCCGTTTTCGTGGTCGCGGCATTGGTTGCGGCGGGAGGTGGACTGATGTGGATTCTGATTGGGGACGCCGGGGAACTGTTGGACGGCGCCTATGGCCGTGCATTGCTGACGAAGCTGGCACTGGTGGCAGGTCTGCTGGGCGTTGCGGCAATCAACAAGCTGCGTTTGACGCAGCGGCTGAGTACCCACGGCCTGCGGGCTGCGCGCAGTTTCGCCCGCTCCATTCAGTTTGAATTGGCGTTGGGCGGTTTGATTCTGCTGGTCACGGCGGCCTTGACCACGGTATGGGGTCCTGCGGGCTTGGAATGAATTGCGATGTTGCCCGCTTGTGTATTTCTCCTAAGTTTGCGACCTGCGATCTTCAGCGCGGTCTCCGTCTCTGCAGGCGTGCTCCCCGTCGCCACGCAGCCAGGCAGATCGGGAACGTACGCCGAAAAATTG
>JANXOV010000102.1 GCA_025357635.1 Pseudomonadota bacterium | reverse complement strand
GAGTTCGTACAGTTACTCATGCGCGACGTTCCGTTAGGCTGAAAATCGGTAGACGCTTCGGCTATGAGATTGGCCGACCGATGCAGACTTGCATCAATTTCGCTTTTGGGCGAACATTGATGTGGACAACATTCACTATTTGACGGACAGCGGGAGAGACCCATTCCAGTCGTGGATCGATCGATTGCCGGACGTCAAGGCGCGGGTAGCCATTCTTCGACGGGTCGATCGTTTGGCCGGAGGCAATCCCGGTGACCATAGATTCCTGCGTCATGGAGTGCACGAACTCCGGATTGATGTTGGGCCGGGATACCGCGTGTACTTCGCGTTGATGGGTGGAACTGTGGTCTTGCTGCTATGTGGTGGCGCGAAAGGTTCTCAAGCTTCCGATATCGACCACGCGATCAGATATCTTGAAGACTACAAACGGAGAAGGTGATGCCTCGCCGAACGAAAACGAAGCTCCATCGAGACCACGACGAAGCTACGATCGAAAGTCTGCGCAACGACCGTGAATTCGCGGCCGAATACCTCAACGGCGTGCTTGCGGATGGCAGCGAGGAGGAACTCATGCTTGCCATGCGACGCCTCGCTGATGCGATGGGCGGCGTTCCGAAGCTGGCGATCAAAGCCAAGCTGAACGCAACGACGCTTTACCGGACGCTATCAAAGAACGGGAATCCGGAACTGCGAAGCATGAATTCCCTGCTCAAGGCGATGGGTCTTCGCCTCGCCGTGCAGTCTCTGGAAAAGTCGACGTAACGTGTCATTTCAAGGTCGCAATTTGCGACCTTGAACGCCTAAGCTCCTAATCCTCAGCCTGAAGCACGAGTCCGCGCAGCACCAGAAGTCAGTCTGGAACGGAACCCGGGATAACCATGCGGCGTCTTGCTCATGACAAGTCCTCCAAAAACGCAGCCGGCAAAATCGTTCGTATACCAAAGCGAAAAGCAACTGACGGTAAATCACGTGTGTTGTGCGTGACTATCGCGTCCGCGCCGCCATTCGCGGCCGCCTCCAGTATCATTTCATCCGCCGGGTCGCTCAATTGAGGGCGCCACCGAAAGCTGATTTCAACCGGCTCTGCAGCGCTTGCAAACGCCGTGAGAAAACCTTGCGCGTCCAGCACCGACATCTGGGTTGCGAGGAGATGCTCCGGCCACGACAAAACTGCTTCATATTCCAAAAGTACGGCCGTCGTTACCAACGGAATACAACGACCTCAAGCCGCCTTGCGCAACGCCAGAGACACCTTCAGACCACTTCTACCGGCGAGGTCAAACAACGTATCCAAGCTGAACTTCTCGATTTTCCCGCGCAACAGGTCGTTCAGCCGCGGCTGCGACAGACCCAACCGATCGGCTGCGGCCTTCTGTGAGACGCCCCACTCGCGAACCGTTTTATCCAATGCACGCATGAGTTGTGATTTGGCCTTCATGCTGGCTGCTGCCGACGGTGAGCTCTCGATTGCGTCCCACACACTCTTATAAGACTTCACAAAAGGCCTCTCTTGGCAACGACGGTCTGGTACCGCGCCTTTGCCAAATCAATGTCCTTCCTAGCCGTCACCTGCGACTTCTTTTGGAACGCGTGCAGGATGTATACAGCTTCGGGGAATGAAGCCAGGTAAATCACTCTGAAGGCTCCTGCCTCATCGTGAATCCGAATCTCGCAAACGCCACTTCCGATCCCCCGCATAGGTTTCCAGTGAGCCGGATTCTCCCCTGCCTGAACCCTTTCCAATTGATATCCAGCCTCGCGGCAGGCATCACGCGGAAAGCGCCTCAAATCCTGGCGCGACGAGCCAACGAAGGCGACGCCTTTCAGTTCAGGATTGGGCACAGGAAGTTATATCACAACTTATATAATGCGCGCAACCGGGCACGCCTCGAGACGAGCGTTCTTCGAGTACATGTCATGTCAGGAGTCTTGCCAAGAGCATGCAAGGGAGTCCAATCGACTTGAAGACTCATTTCTGGGCAGTTCGCGCAGAAATCAATGCATTCTCAGGTAACGTATCGACCGGTGCGGCGAGTCGCCTCGTCACCGCCCGCACCAGATAGGACAGGCCGCCTACACCAACTTCTTGACTTTATTGGCCCGAAACGCCTCACAAGCATGCGTAACATCACGCCCAGGACAAACCGCCTCCCGGCAATACTCACAGTAATGCCAAGACCGCCCCAGATCCCCGGCGCTCAAAAGCACCTCGCAGTCGGCGCAATGCTCCGAATGCGGCGGAGTTGCCAACAACTCATCCATCATCGCGTACCACTACTCCAAATTGTTTCGCAATGCATCGGAATCACTGCCGCCGAATCGCCGGATTCATCAGCCCCAGAATGACTTCATACACTTGAACGAACTGGCGCCGAGTATCCGCATCCAAGGTGGCAACCGACTTCTTCAATGCAGTCAGCTCGCGGGCCAGTTCCGAGTGATGCTGAACCATCTCGCGCGCCTTCACGAATGCACGGACGACATAAATGCTCATTTCGACGGCCCGACGGCTGTTGAGGATGGTTGCGGCCATGATGACGCCGTGCTCAGAGAAAGCAGTGGGCGGCTTTCGGCTCCCGCCTCGACCTGGCTTTGAAGTCGCAAATTGCGACTTCAAAACCATAAGCTTCTGTTTCGTCGATAGATAGGGGAAATCCGGTGGGAAGCGATCTTTGTTTCGGCGTACCGCCTCGTTGAGTCTTTTCACCGGCACTCCGTACAGACCGACGAGGTCTGAATCGAGCAAGACGCGTTGTCCACGGAGATAGCAAATTCGCGCGACCACGTCAGCGGACGGACTGGAGGATTTATCAGCGGCCATGCGGAAAGCATGCCCGCCTCTCCTATCCGGTGGAAGACCGAAAACTGCGCAGTTCACGAAGATTCGTAAATGCCGAAGTCCTGCTATAGCCACCATCACGCCAAGCCCAGAACTTGAAGTCGCAAATTGCGACTTCAAGTTCATAAGCGCTTGTTTGGCCTCCAGAAAAGAATAAATCACGCGGGAATCGATCCTTGCATCGCCATGCGGCCTAGGCAAGCCGCACCTCAAACCCCTTCATAGCATCCATCACCACCCGCATCGCCAAACAATCATCCTCATTGTAGTTAAGCAGCCGCTGCTTCAACTCCGGATTGCCAGTCCTCACCCACTGGTCAAACCACTCAATGGAAGACGCCCCGGAAGGATCCGGATCGCGCCAGGAAAAGCCGCAGAACTTCGCCAGGGTCTTGATCCCAAAATCCAGGGTCGGCCATTCTGATCCGGGCTTGACCACATCCAGGTACAGATCGAGGGCACGGGGCCGCGCATAGAGCGCCTCGATCTCCTCCGCACTCGCAACGTCCGGATACTTGCGCTGCAGCTTGCGGTACTCGGTGCGCTCGTACTTGGAGTAGTGAATTACCGCAGCAGTGGGATACTGCCGAAAGATCGACATGGCGGCCGCAAACGCCTCCCGCTCCGCCGCCAGGGTGATGTCATCCGCGTAAATACCCGTGAAGCGCTCAGAGCGAGCATCCCGGTTCTCACGGATGATGAATCCATGCAGATAACACAGGTCCCGCATCGGATCGGTCTCGATATCGAAGAACAATTCCACCGGCGAGTTCGGCCACCTGACCGCTTGGGTCAAATACGGCGTCGGGTGCGCGGAGCAAGCAAGCTGCGCACGTGCCTTGAACTTGCGCAGCATGGCAGCGCCAACACCCTTGAAATCGGTCTTGTTCTTGGGCTGACAGAACGGCTCGATGTTGGCGGACGCCAGCGCGTCGACGTTTGCAAAGGTATCCATCAACGCATTGCGCCGGCCCCTGCCGAGTTCGGGCAACAGCGTCAAATCCCGTGCGGCTTTCAATGCGGCGAGGCAGGCGGATTTCCATACGCATTGCTTGCACGCAGCGCTTGCCGCCCCAAGGCTCGGAGCACCCGCCAGGGTCTGCTCGACGGCGGATCGGGCGAGCAAGTAGATCTCCCAGAGGTACGGGGATCTCTTGCCCAACGGTGTATCCAAGTCGTAGCGAGTCTCTTGCCCGTGCACGTCACAGATGTATCCATACCGGCCAGCGGAGCATCCCAGACGGATCAAGATATCGGTATAGAGTGCGAGCTGGACGCCGTAGGTTTTCTTTGGCTTGCCATCGTCCTCCTCGTCGTCCGAGCCGCCCTCCTCGCCTGCGCCGGACTTGATGTCGATGGCTGCGTAGCCGCCGTTTTCGAGCCGCAATAAGTCCGGTTCGCCCAGCAGCTCATCCACTGACAGTCGGCCGGCGTAGATCAGGGGCGCGCGGTGCGCGATTGCTTCACGCGTTGCGGCTTCTTTGTCGTTGCCTGAGAGGAGCGAGAGATCCAGATATGGCGTGCCCAGTCCTTTGACGACTTCCTGCTCGAACGCCATGCCGCGGTCCCATAGCATTTGAACGAATGGGCTGACGTCGTCGCGCAGTGCTGGATCGGCAAAGGTGTCCATCGCTACTCGATGGGGACAGACCATGTGGCTGTAGAGCTGGGATGCGGTGATCTGCCTATCGCTCATCTTTGCGTACTTTCTTCGTTAGCGCAGTTGCCTTACGGCCGCCATCTTTGAGCCAGCAAGGAAACGATAGTATCGATACCGACTCGTGCTGCAACGCTGATTGGAAATCGTCAACGACCAATCCCGGCAGCCAGAGTATCCACTACGGCTTCTTATTCTTGTTCTTGTCAAAATAGCCAATTCGCTTGAGCCAAGGGTCCCAGCGATGCGGGCGCCGCTTGAAGATCTCATCATCACTCGATTCCAGGCGGTGTCCTTCCCATTTTCGCCGGCCTATTGCCTCCTCCGGGTCTTCTCGTCGCGTTCGACGTCGCCACAACCAAACCCCACCCACGCAGACTGCCGTAGCACCTGCAAAGACGATCGAGATCAGGTTTTGATTCGCCCCCACGTTATTGCTAGATTCCTCTGGTGAGTCGGCACTGCGCTGCGGCAGCTCATGCGGTAGATTCTTTGGAAGCCGCCCGCCGGCCTTTAGGCATTGCTCAAGCGAATCGTACGATTTAAAGCGTTTGGTCGACGCATAGCTCGGGCTACTTTGATCATGACAAATGCCCGAACTGGAACGCTTTACTGCTGGCTCCGCCGGTACGGCGAATGCGTCGGTGAACAGCAGAGAGCATAGAACCAGAGTGCCGAACAAAACTCCTCGCTCGAAAACCTTGATCTGCGCCGATGAACAATCCGTGCAGCACCCGTAAATTCCGAGTCGGAAGTTGGTCGTCGGCATCGTGGCGACTCAGCTCCTACTTTCAATTCGTGAAATGCCCCGCGCCATCCGTAACACATTCTCCCGATGAAACTCCAAGTGCCGCCGTTGGCCTTCCGAAAAAGGTCCGACATTGACGCGGCCTTCGGCATCGACACCCATGCGCTTCAGCGATCGCCGATCAGCCACCGGAGATATGATTAGTTGCCCGGTGTCTTCGAAGGAGATAAAGCCCTTGTCAAAAAGATGGTCCACCGTGGGCGTCAGCAGCAACCCATTCTCGCCATCGAGCCGCTGCTCATTACTGCTGTCGCGCCACGGCCGAACATGGCTGGCGATCAAGTGCTCCATACGCTCGACCTTGGTTATGCGGCAGGCTCGCTCCACCGAGCGCACATTGTCGCGGAACAGGCCCTGACCGCGGCGCGCTTGGACGAGTGCAGTCCGTTCGGTTTCCCGGATTGCCGTGTCGGCGCTGATCTTGTCCTCAACGCGTCGCTCCCATTCTTCGATGTCGCGCTCCGGGGCGGGCGAATCGCGCTCATACTCGCTGACCTGATTTCCCGTTTCCGCTACGCGGTTGGCCTCCGCGCCGATCAAGGTCATCAGTGTATTTGCAAGTCCGGCGCTGATCTGAGTCAGATACACGCTTTGCAGACCATTGCCATCTGCCGTTAGCGGGGCGTACCTGCTTGAGAGGTCCGACCGTAACCGAGCGATGTGGTCCTTCGGACGAATGGCATTCGTGAGGCGTTGCCAGCGAACGCCAACCCGCCAGCCGACCTGGCTCCAATTGGTACCCGCGTTACCGAATTCCTCAGGCTTGGGGCTTTCCCGGCAATAGCCGCTGATGACTCCGAGCGCTGCGATCCGTGTGTCGAAGAATGAGAAGACAACATCGCCTGGGGCGACTTCACGCATGAACTCATAGAACGGATTGCGGTGACCGTTCTTGTTTCGCTTGGGCGACCAAACATAGCCGCCTTCGATTTCTTGGCGGAATGTCTTGTTCTGATTAACCCACCAAAAGCGCACTCAGCTCCCTGTCGCCTCTACCTGGCGAACCGACGGACCCGACTCATTCCGCAACCAATTGTAGTGCCTTTTTCCCTTGAATGCGCTCAAGCCAGCGCAATACGGACTTGCCGCGACCGGCGGTCTCCAGCCGGACGGTTCCGTTCGCGCGAACGGCAATCCAAGTCTTGACACGGCGACCACGTATGTAATCGGCGTCGAAATGCAATTCACCCCGTTTGAATCGTAACCTTGCCATGAAGTCTGCAAGCGTGAGTTGGTCTTTCTCCCGATATTCCAAGACAGACGCATTCCGAGGTTTGGCGTCCTCGAAAGACACAACGCCGAGGACAAACATAAATCCAAGTGCGCCCCACTCAGCGGTGTACTCTGCAACGTAGTCCTCGTCTTGGCCGTCTTCACCCTCTTCAGCCACAAATTTGAGCACGATCCTCATCCCGAACTCCGCATCGTCGGCTGCAACGAGGACTTCCTCCTCAACGATGCGAAACGACACAAGCAGCCCCGTTTTGAGCAGTTCATAACCGATCAGGTTGGCTTCACTCGTCATGCAATCTCCGTGTCACTGGTTTTGCGACTATGGCCATTTTGAAGCCAGCAGGAGGAAAGGTCGAGGCCGCGGAAGGTCCATTGCATCGCCATTACTCATCTGCCCGGAAGGAGCCACGAGTGGGCGGCCAGAGAGGCCATCACACTAATTGCCATTTCGGCTTTGAATCCTAGGCAAATCGCATCGCCTGTATTTTGGAGTTACCCCAAATCGGCTCCCCGAGCGTGTTGGCTGTCAGCGGATGCCAATGGATATCCCGTGCCTTAGTCCGCGAAATGCCAATGACACCGGCCTCGCCAATTCACCATCATGCAGCAACGCGCATGGCACCTCAGCCGCTGGAGTGCCTACTTAACTCCTCCAACAAGCGCTTCAATTCGGGAACCCGATTGCGGATCAAGTCCCAAATTATGTCGTCGTCAATGCCGAGATAGCCGTGCACCAGGATATTCCGAACAGCTATGACACCGCGCCAGTCAACTCCGGTCGCCTTTTGACGTTCTTCCTCGGGAATATGGCGGGCAGCCTCGCCGAGCAGCTCGATATTGCGCAACGTCGCATCGTAGGCAATGCCACGTTGATCGAACTGCTCGCGAGTCAGTGCACCGGTATAGGCGAGCACACGATCACAACGTTCGACCATGTCATCCAGATAGATGCGCCAGTCACGCGACAACGACCGACTCCTGCTCGACCGACGGTTTGAATTCCCGGCGCAGCCCGTTGGTGGTTACCAAATCGACTTCCCGCCTTAGCAGGTCCTGCAGGTAAAACTTGAGCCCCATGTAGTGACTGAAGGTTGCAGGTGCCGCAAATTCCACCAACACATCCACATCGCTGTCGTCCCGCAATTGATCACGCGCCGCGGAGCCGAATAGTCTGAGATGGCGCACGTCGAATCGTTGGATCATCTCAGGCAAGCGTTCGCTCATAAGCGCCAACATGTGCTGGCGATTCAGAACTCCAACATTTGCCGCGGTGGCTGCATTACTCATGGCGGCAATTTTGATCGTTCCGGGCTGGAAACGCCAGATCGGCCGTGACTACCCTCTGCGGATTGTGAACGAATACCCCTTCTGCAACGAGGGGCGACCCGCGCCGGCAGTGGCCCTTCGGCGCTCAGGCGAGCAGCGAAGCCAGCGAACGAGTCAGTTTGTCGAGAGCGGCCTTGTCCGGCAGCGTAACCGTAAGGCGAGGCCGGCCTTGCTCGTCAGGCTCGAAACACTCTTCGAGTCGAGTCTTGACTGCGTGTGCGATCCGCGACGCGGCCTCAGTTTGCTCTCGTTTGGGAAGCATCTCGTGGAGGAAGGCGAACGCCGCGGTGAGCAACTGGCCCCCGGCCTCCGCCACGCGCACGCGGTGCGCAAGCCGCTCGGTCTCGCGCTGCTGCCGCTGGTGCTCCGACTCATCGATAGCCGCATGCGCCGGCGTGCCGAGCAGCACTTCGAGGCGGCGTTTCAGCTCTTCCATGCCG
Organism: Pseudomonadota bacterium; assembly: GCA_025357635.1. Classification (GTDB taxonomy): domain Bacteria; phylum Pseudomonadota; class Gammaproteobacteria; order Steroidobacterales; family Steroidobacteraceae; genus TMP-86. Next base: position 18,688 of record JANXOV010000102.1, on the reverse strand, counting down.
GAGGAGAGCGCCACCTCCCGGACATTGGATTCCATGTCGAGGGCGGCGAGCGCAAGGTCATGCTTCGCCGACAGCGTCGCCAACAGCTTCTCCTCGATGGTCTCCTCAGTCACCAGCACATACACATGAACCGGGCTCTTCTGGCCCATCCGATGCGCACGTGCGATGCGCTGCTCCAGAATCGCCGGGTTCCAGGGCAGATCCACGTTGATCACGGTGTTCGCGGCCTGGAGATTGAGACCGGTGGCGCCGGCGTTCGTGGCCAGGAACAGACGACAGCGGGGATCGCGCTGAAATTGCTGCACCAATTGCTGACGCTTCTTCTGCGGCACGGATCCGTCGAGCCGGACAGGGTCCAGCTTGAACCGTTCGATCCGCCGCTCGATCAATCCGAGCATCGTCGTCCATTCAGAAAAGAGCACGATCTTGCGGGCGCCATCCTCCGCAAGTTCTTCGAACAGCTCCTCGAGCCGATCGAGCTTGCTCGAATAACCCGGTTTGCGTTTATCGACAAGGAAGGTGCTATTCGCGTTCATGCGAGCCAGCAACAACGCCTTCTGCAGGCGCAATAGATCCATCTCCGAGATGTACCGCTTGCAGACGATGGAGCTGACGATGCGCATCTGTGCGCCATCGATCTCCATCTGCTCGGCCGTCGGCGCAATACGGATGACCTGCGTCGTGCGCGGCGGGAGCTCCTGCATAACGGCGCTGCGAGTCCGCCGCAGCAGCACCGGCTTCAGACGCTCCCGCAGCAGATCGAGTTCCTTGTAGCCGAGGACCTTGCCTTTTTCATCCATCACCCGGTGGCGGTTGAAGAACCGGAATGCCGGTCCGAGCCGGCGCGCGTCGATGAATTCGACAACGGAGAACAGATCGTCGAGCCGGTTTTCGAGAGGCGTACCGGACAGCACGAGCGCGAACGGCGAGCGCAGGCTCTTCATCGTCTGGCTCGTCTTGGCCTCCCAGTTCTTGATGCGCTGACCTTCATCCAGAATGATGAGGTCCCATTTCGTGCGCTCGATAGCCAGGATGTCTCGCAGCACTTGTTCGTAATTGCAGATCGTAAAGAAGCATTCGCTGTGGTACTGCGCCGCGCGTTCCTCGGCGCTGCCGAGCACGAGCGCCGCCTCGCGATCCGAGAAGCGCAGGATTTCGCTGCGCCATTGTGCTTTTACCGACGCCGGGCAGACGATGAGGACTTTGCGGATGTCAGCATGCCGCGCGAGAAACTCCGCCACGCCGATGCCCTGAATGGTCTTGCCGAGCCCCATGTCGTCCGCGAGAATGGCGCGGCCGGCGCCGGCCGCAAAGGCGATGCCGTCGAGCTGGTAGGGCAACAGATCGGCCTTTAGCAGCGTAGTTCGCAGCGGATGCGCTTTCGGGTCGCGCCGGATCGCTGCGACCAGGCTCGCGATGCGCAGTTGCACGAGCTGATTCTGAATGTACTCTTCGGCATCCGGGTACACGGTCACCGGGGAACCATCGGTTTCGAGCCGCCGGATCCGTTTGATGAGGTCCGGCAAATCGGTAATCGGGCGGTCGCGGATCGGCTGTACGATCGCATTGGCCCGGTCATTGAGGCGTTTCGGCAGAAGAAGGCGCAGCTCAAGCGCCTCCCCATAGGCCAGGTGTACAGAAATGGCACGCTGTTGGTGGGGCCGGTTGCGCACGGCGGGGGCAAACCGTCGACGCGCCTTTGCCAATGTGTGCAGGATATGCTTGCAGGTCCCGAGAGTATTCTTGCGGAAATCCGGGCAGGAACAGTACGACTCCCCCGCTCGCCAGCCTCGTAGCGCGACGCGATAGGACTTGCCGGATGCCGCGTTCGTGACGGTGTAGTCGGTCCAGATCTCCCGCGGACTTGCAGATGTGATCCGCATTTTCTCAGTACGGGCCCGCGCCTCGCGCTCGGCCAAGGCTGTAGCTATCAATGCCTCCTCGGTCAAGCTGTCAGCCGGAGCGCGTTCGGGCGGGGGAGCTGCCAAACCCAACGCCAGCTTTTCCTCTAGAATCAGCGAAAAGGCCGCGCCAGCGTGCGCGCATGGAACATCACAGGTGTCGCAGTACCAAGCGAGGCGGCCGCGCGCCGCCGGACTGAGCGTCAGCGTCACGGTGGACCGATCCACGGCGAGACGGAACTGATCAGGCTCAAATATGACCTGTGTCGCGATGTCAATGTCGTATTGGCCGCCGGCGGCGATGAGTCGATTGCCATCGGAACCGAGCATCTCCGTCACCCGGCGGAAGGTCAGTCGCGACATCAGATCGAACAGCGTCAACTCGGCGCCTGGCTTCGTCGTCATCGGTATCACTACTCGGTCGCCGCGACGAATTTCACAGCGCACCCGTGACCTTCCACAAAGGAAATCCGCGTTGGATCGACGATCTTGACCTCGGACTCGTCGGCGACGAAAGTTGTAATGCGAATGTTGTCGAGAGGGGTTTTGAACACCACATAGTGCGGCCCACACTTGCGTTGCGCAACACCCAAGTCCAACGAATAGCCTTCCTGTGCAACGTGCCACAAATCCGTGGCGAAGCCAGGCGAACAAATGTCGAACCCGGCCGCCGCAGCGATCGCATCACTTAAGCGTGATGCGTGCCGAAAGCTTTCCGTTTCACAGCGAACGACGCGATCGTGAATCGTGTTGAACGACAGGACCGAGTCCGAGAGCATGCGCGCCTGGGAGTCCAGGTATCGTCTCCAAATCTCGCGGTTGGCTAGCGAAAGTCTTTCGGGATGGAACTGGAGACAGCGGAATTCAGGGCTTTTACCGACGCCTCGATACAACAGTGCCTGTCCTCGTTCAATGAACGGTTGGTTTTTGAACGGTATCCATTGATAACTGCCGTGCTGAATCAGCATTGCTCCAGCGATTTCGTATGGTCGTCGGACGTGACGGTACGCGGCGATGGGTGCCCGAACCTCGGCGTCCGAAACACTGCCGTACTGACAGCAAAGCTGCAAATCACGCCCGTGCCCTTGTCTGGCTTGACTCCAACAATCGAAGAGAAACCCGGCGGAATCTTTGTCGTAGCTGCCGAAGTAATGGTGCTGCCGTAGATTGACTGTCGGATTAAAAATTCCTGGCAATATCCACGTGTACTGGAAGAAATAATCCCTGATTGGCGGCTCGGAGGGGCTATAGGCTAAAGGTCCTTCCGCTGCCAGCCACGGAACCAAATATTGCGATCTATGCACCGTGGACGTGAGAAATCGAGAACTAGGAAGGTCACTCGACTGTGAAATAGGATCGCTCGCCGTCTTGATGTTCATTGCCTTATGGTCTGTCGCGCGAAACCAGAGCATGTTTTCACATCTACAGCGAAAATCCAACGCCAGCACTGCGACGCCTCTTAGACCGCCATTGCCGATGTGCTCGTCCGCGCGCTGGTAACCGAAAAGCGCTTGAATGAGATGCCTCACGAACGCTGGTTTCGACAGAAGGTCACGAGGGCTATCGCCTATGCTGATGCCGACGATTTTGCTACTCTTTAGCAAGTTGAATCAACGCTGAGTCGATGGCCTTAACGCGCGACCGTGGGACTTGAGCAGCATTGGCCAACCTGGCCGCCATCGGCAAGTACATAAAGTTGCCAATCCATTCGCGCCCAGCTTCTTGGTCAGCCGAAACGACCTTGTCGGCAATCGGCTGGCTGAGTTTCCGGAACACGATAAACGGTGCAAGATCTCTGAAACGTACGAACCAATTAACGTCGAAATACGGTTACGGTGCTCCGTGAATTGCCAAATCAATGTTCAAAAGACCCAAAGACTTGGATGTCGAATTTTCACAGGCAGAGAGGGAACCGCACCCGCCTCCCAAAATCGACTTCTCGCTAATCGAGGACCCGAAGTCCACGCTGCCCACGGCGCGCGAACGCTTGGCCGCGCATCGCGCCAATCCGGTGTGCGCGGGCTGCCACAAGATCACCGATCCCATTTGCTTGGCGAAGAGGAATGTCGACAGCGCCGGTCACGGCTGGGTTTAAGGTGATAAACCCAACCGATTGCGCAGCGACAACGTCTACGTCGATCCAGTCAAAAAGGCGTCGTTCCAATGAGTGGCCCAAGGCCGAACGGTCCTCGTTGATAGACGGCATTCTTTTCGCGAACTCGTCGGCGGGAAAACGCGACGCGTGCTCCCGACGGATCGGTTTAAACCCTACGGGCTTTCTCTGACATCCCTACGGTCCAAACAACATTTCGGTTTGATGGACCGCCTGGTAATACAATCACTCCGTGCCCGCCACTCCTGCCATAGCGTCATGCCCTTTCTGCCATCCCCCGGAAGAAAGGGTGTTCGCGCAGGATCAACTGGCGATCGCCCTTTGGGACGCGTATCCGGTGTCCCCAGGTCACGCGCTCATTGTTCCCCGGCGACATACGCCGGGTTGGTTCGATGCGAGTGAACCCGAACAATCCGCCCTTCTGTCGCTGGTAAGTTCAGCAAAAGTGGTCATCGACAAGCTTCATCGACCCGACGGCTACAACATCGGCATCAACAATGGCGCCGCCGCCGGGCAGACGGTGTTTCACTTGCATCTGCATCTCATTCCAAGATACGTAGGCGATGTCGATGACCCGCGCGGCGGTGTACGCCACGTGATTCCCGCCAAGGCCAATTACTTGCGCGAAATGGAGCGCAGCTCTGTATCGGACCACGGTCGGGTCAAGTGACGCCGATCCCGGGCCCGACGGCGGAGGAACAGGTCGCCTTTCTAGGCAAGATCGAGCGGCTTCTGGCGGAGGGCCAATTTGTCGCCACCTACAAGTACGCTTTGCTGTTGGCCATTGCCGATCTCGCGGTCAAGCACGGGCGCGATGATGGCGGCGAACTCGACCTGCCGATCCGCGCCATCGCCGCAGAGTTCATCGAGCTGTATTGGCGACAGGCGGCTCCCTACGGAAATGCGGTGGCCGATGGCGGCTATAACATCCTTCAACAGAATACCGGCCGGCAAGCTGCCATCGTTTCCATCGTCGAGAATCTGCGACAGGCACATGGAACGCTGATCCGGGCCAGACAATCCGCGGCATGGGATGCCGCGGTCACGGAAGCCGCCCGCTTGGTTAGGGACATGCCCTTATGGCGATTGCAACGCCTGCGAAACGAGGTGCTCGATTTCCTCTATGCAGCGAGTCCCGTGGCCGGCAACGTAAGACTGAAGCCTGGCGTGGCGGCCAACTTGCGCCGATTTCATGCGATCATCGTTCGACTGGCGCAAACCGAGTGGATGCACTTCATCCAATCGCTGCCTGCCAATTCACAATTGTTGGGACCCACTTCCGATCTCGATCAATTTCTGTTTGGTGCCGACCGATCAGCGCTGCTGCGCATGGCCGCACCCCTCGCCGACGTCCAGAAAGGACAGTGCCTGTACTGCCAACGCCGGGTCGACAGCGGCGATATCGACCATTTCGTGCCCTGGTCGCGATACCCGCGAGACCTCGCGCACAACCTGGTACTGGCGCACAAACAATGCAATCGCCATAAGAGTGATCTGTTGGCCGCTGAGACTCACCTCGATCGATGGTTGGCGAGAAATCAGATTCACGGCGATGCCATCGGCGAGGCGGCCCGAACCGCCAATGTCATTGTCGATCTTCCCGGAACCGTGAGCGTGGCCGGCTGGGCGTACGCGCACTGTGCGAATTTACACGCGGCGACATGGCTGCAAGGCGATGAAGTCGAGCCGTTGAGTGGCCGATGGCAATCTTTGCTGATCGGATACCGGTAGTCCCTGCTGGCTTCCACTACTGCCGCCGGCCAGCCACACGAGTGAGTCCGTCTCGATCTTGTGCGCCTTATGTCGATCAGGTTTTCTGTTTCTGGTGCAAGTCGCGAGTTTGTGTTGCTAATTTCGCGGCTTGCTGGGCCCAGTTGTATGGCGTCGATACAAAAGTGCTCCTGCAGGCCATGCGCAGAAATCGGGATCGGTTTCCTCAAGATTTCGTCTTTTCCCTTACGGAACAGGAGGTTGAGATTTTGAGGTCACAATTTGTGACCTCAAAACCCGCCGACGGGCGCGGTGGTCGGCGGTGAACTGATGACGCTCTTCGAGGACGGCTTGATCGGTGAGAGCTGATTGAATCTGCATAATGCGGCTAATATGACGAGTTAAGCCGAAAAATGTATGTAAATCGCCTTATGAGGCGACTTATTCGGTTGAATTGACGACAGCTGTTGTGTCGCCGCATCAGCACCACAAATTGCATTTGATCCCGTTACAGCCAGTTCGTACATTCTCTGAATGGGCGGGCACTACAGGGAGACGACATGATTCAGCGGCACTGGTGTCGCGCCGCATTCGGCGCATCCTTGGTTCTGGCGGGCCTTACGCTGGCCCATTCAGTCACCGCGGCAGCGCAGCGGCGCCGCGGACCTGCTTCTGCTGGATGCCAAGGTGATCACCGTTGATGCCGACAACCGGATCGCCCAGGCTGTCGCCGTCAAGGACGGTAGAATTCTGGCCGTTGGCACGTCCGCGGAAATGCGACAGCTGGCGGGGCCGCAAACCCGTACGATTCCCATGCACGGCCGCACGATTCTGCCCGGATTCATCGATGCGCATGCCCACATCGAGGGGCTGGCCGACTTCCAACGCATGGTTCCGATCCACGTCCCGCCGCTGCGCGGCGTGGATGACATTCTCGCAAAATTGGGCGAGCGGCTGAACAGCACGCCGCCGGAGCAATGGGTCGTCGGCGCCGGCGGCTGGGGTCAGCCGCTGCCCACGCGGCAGCAACTCGATGCGCTTGCACCGCATCGTCCCGTGGTCGTGCGCGAGAGCGCGCATGCGCAGACCCTCAACAGCCGCGCGCTCGAACTCGCCCGCATCGATCGCAACACTCCTGCACCGGTCGGCGCGCAGATCGAGCACGATCCGGTGACTGGCGAGCCGACCGGGCGCATTCAGGAAATGGCTTTTGCGTGGGAGCGCTTCATCCCTGCGCAAGGTAGGGACGCCCGCAAGGCCTCGCTGCGCAGCGTGATGGAGCAATACGCCCGCTTCGGTGTGACCTCTATCGGCGATTTTCCCTCCGGCGATGCCATCGCGCTGTATCAGGGGCTGCGTGAGGATCATCAGCTGCCGCTGCGGATCCGGCTCAACATCATGTCGGACGGAAGTCCGCTGGCGCAGGCGGTACCCGGATTCAGCACCTTCGTGGTCGGCTTCGGACCGCGCACGGGTTTCGGCGACCCGTGGCTGCGCCTGGGCTGCATCAAACTGTTCGTCGATGGCGAAACCAAGGCGGCACTTCACTATGATCCGCCCGGACAGCGCGAAACCTCGGCGGGAACCGCACGCTACACGCAGTCGCAACTCGACGATCTGGTCGTGAAGGCGCACAACGCGGGGTTCCAGTTATGTGTGCATGCCGTCGGGGACAAGGCGCAGGACATGGCCCTGGCGGCCCTGGCGCGCGCACTGGCCGAAGCACCCCGCTCAGATGCCCGCCACCGCATCGAACACGCGGGAATCAACGAATCCGGCCCCACCACGACTGAACAATGGCGCCGCATGCGGCAGCTCGGCGTGATCCCGGTTCCAACGCCGGCCTGGATAGCGCTAGCGGGCGCCAGCGACGATCCTGCGGCGGCGAGCTTCCCGTATCGAACCATGCAGGGTCTGGGGTTGCGTCCGCCGGGATCTTCGGATTCCCTCGGCGCCATGCCGGTCTCGATGAATCCGTTTTTCGGCATCTGGGCGATGGTGACGCGGCAGGTTCGCGCCGGCGGCGTGAACGTTGCGAATGAAGCAATCACGGTGCAGCAGGCGCTGCGCAGCTACACCATCGACGGCGCCTATGCCGGCTTGGAGGAGACCGACAAGGGCTCCATCGAGCCCGGCAAGCTCGCCGACCTGATCATCGTGTCGGAAGATCCGCTCAGCATCTTGCCCGACCGGCTCAAGGACATCCGCGTGCTAATGACGATCGTCGATGGCAAGACGGTTTGGGAATCGAGGGATTGAGGCGGCTGACGTTTCAGCGGAAACGTGCACGGCATCCGGCGACGCAAGCGGGGAGTTTTCTCGCTACAGTAGTGTGATCGACCAAAAACCGGGGATGTCATGAAATCGAACGTCGTCTTTGCCGTGGCCGTCTTCTCGTTGGCGTTGGCCGTCTCTTCCCACGCGGCGGATGCGGACAAACCGCTGTACCCCAACTACCCCAGCGAGACCCCAACCACCTTTACCCCCGTCACCGACTCGTGGGACTACATCTCCCGCGACGTCATGATCCCCATGCGCGACGGCGTGAAGCTGCACACCATCATCCTCGTCCCCAAAGGCGCAACGCATGCCGGCATGCTCCTCACCCGTACGCCCTACGACGCCAAGGAACTCACCACCCACACCCACAGCGGTCACCTCGGCCCCATGCTGCAAGGCTACGACAACGCCACTGACGTGATTCTGGAGGACGGCTACATCCGCGTGGTGCAGGACGTGCGCGGCAAGTACGGTTCCGAAGGCGACTACATCATGAACCGCCCCTTGAGCGGGCCGCAGAACCCGACGCCGGTAGATGACGCCACCGACACCTACGACACCATCGACTGGCTGGTGAAGAACATCCCCGAAAGCAACGGCAAGGTGGGCACCATCGGCATCTCCTACGACGGCTTCGAGCCGCTGATGGCGCTGGTGAATCCGCACCCGGCGCTGAAAGTCTCCGTGCCCATGAACCCGATGGTGGACGGCTGGATGGGCGATGACTGGTTTCACAACGGCGCCTTCCGCCAGAACAACGCGTCGTACATCCTCGAGCAGGTGGGAAGCCGCGACAACACCATCAAGTGGTGGTCGAGCTACCACGATGACTACGATCAATACCTGTCCGCCGGTTCCGCGGGTGAACTCGGCCGGCAACATGGCCTGACGCAGATCGGCTTCTGGAACAAGATCCTCGCGCACCCGACCTACGATGCATTCTGGTCCGATCAGGCCGTGGACAAGATCCTCAGCAAGCAGCCGCTCAAAGTCCCGGTGATGCTGGTGCACAGCCTGTGGGATGCCGAGGACAGCTATGGCGCCATCGCCGTGTATAACGCCATCAAGCCCAAGGACACCACCGGCGAGATGGTGAAGCTGGTGCTGGGCCCGTGGTATCACGGCCAGGGCATCGACGAAGGCAGCGCACTGGGCAACATCCGCTTCGGCTTCGACACCAGCCGCTTCTGGCGCAAGCTCGTGTTGCGCCCCTTCCTCGCGCAATACCTCAAAGACGGCGCGCCGGCGGCCAACATTTCCCCGGTCACGGCCTTCCAGACCGGCAGCAACGAATGGCAGCGTCTGAAAAGCTGGCCGGTGAGCTGCGAGAAAGGCTGCGCGCACAAGGCCCGCGCGCTCTATCTGCAGCCCGGCAACAAGCTCGGGTGGGATGTGCCCGCCAAAGGCGAGGCATTCACCGAGTACGTGTCCGACCCCGCCCGCCCCGTGCCGTTTCGCGCGCGGCCCGTGCAGCCCGTGGGCTACGCATCGGGACAGACCTGGGCGCAATGGCTCACGGATGATCAGCGCGAGGCGTCAGGCCGCACGGACGTGATCACCTTCACCTCGCCGGTGCTCACCGAGTCCATGACCATCAGCGGTCAGCCCGTGGTGCACCTGGTGGCCTCCACCAGCGGCACGGACAGCGACTGGGTGGTCAAGCTCATCGACGTGTATCCGGACGAGTACTACCAGCAGCCGGAGATGGGCGGCTATCAACTCGCCGTGGGCATGGACATCCTGCGCGGGCGCTATCGCGAGGGCTTCGTCACGCCGAAACCCATCAAGGCGAATGTGCCGCTGGCCTATGAGTTCAAGCTCCCCGCCAACAACCATGTATTCCTGCCCGGACATCGGCTGATGGTGCAGGTGCAGTCGAGCTGGTTTCCGTTGTATGACCGGAATCCGCAAACGTTTGTGCCGAGCATCTTTGAGGCGAAGCCGGCGGACTATACGAAGGCGACGCAGCGCGTTTATCACTCGGGGAAGAATGCTTCTTATATTGAGTTGCCGGTGGCGGAGTAAGGGCGCCGTCCATGCTCAAAGCCAGTGAGGGCGCAAATCAAACGAAAGCTGCCGATGGTGGCGTATCGACAGCAGAATGACTGCCGCGTCTCTCACCAGGTAAAGCAGCAGATAATCCCCGGTAATGTATTCACGAATGTCCTGCCTGCGACCATTCTTGCCCTTTAGGGAACGCAACTTGGCATGACCCTCATCTGACATCGGCTCGCGTGTCTGCAAATCTCGTCCCATTGAGGCAAAACGCCCCAGGTTCGGAATCACTTCTTCGAACAGGTGCGCTATCAGTCTGTCAAATGCAGGCTCGGCCTGCTGTTCACAAAGGAATTCGCGTAAAGAATCCAGATTCCCCTGGAAGTTCGCCGTTATGCGGACCTGCGAAGGCATGGGCGTCTAGCGTTGACGCTTCGCTGATTTCTTGTACCTGCCGCGAACCTCGGCAACGCTCATCGTGCGGCCGGCGTCGACGTCCGCAAGGCCGCGAGCCGCATCGTCCAGCAGCGTCAGATGAATGTGCTCACGCTCGAGCCGGTGATAGTGATCGAGCCGGCGCGCGTCAACCAGCGCAACGTAGCTTTTACCGTTGCGGGTGATTATCTTTTCCTTGCCACCCCGCACTTGTTCGGCCAGTTCAGTAAGGTTTGCTCGAACTTGGTTGAGGGGGACAATATCGTCGCTGTTGATTCCCATTAACGAATCCATTAATGTATTAATTAATGATTTATACACCGGCGCCCCACTCGGATCAACCCGTCCTCATCGCCTGCTTCTGGACCATCGGCGGACGCTATGTGTTCGGCGATGCCGATCACTCGCCCTGGGATTTCCGCCTGCGCGCGGAAGCGGCGGCGCGCGCCGGGTATCGCGGCATCGGCATCAAGCATGCGGATCTGAAACTCACCTTGAGCCGCTACGGGTACGATGGCATCCGCTCCATCCTCAAGGACAACGGCCTCACGGCGCTGGAACTGGAAGCGCTGTTCGACTGGTTCCACACCGATGAGCGGCGCGCCAAGTCCGACATCGTGCGCCGCGATCTGCTCGAGGCGGCGGAGAAACTCGGCGCGCATCATGTGAAAGTGGCGGGCGACTACACGCCCAACGCGCCGCGCGAGATTGGTCCCATGCACGATGCCTTCCAGGTTCTGGCGGGGCAGGCGCGAGCCGCCGGCAGCGTGGTCACGTTGGAGCCCATCGCGTTTTCCAACATCCCCAATCTGGCGGCTGGCCTTGCGATCGTCGGCGAAGCGGCCGGCAACGGCGGCGGCGTGATGCTGGACACCTGGCACGTGACACGCGCGCGAACGCCGATGGCCGAGATCGCCCGCTTGCCCAAGGGCGCCATCGCCGGCGCGGAACTCGACGACGGCACGGCCGAGCCGGTGGGCGATCCGTTCTCCGACACGCTGGACCGGCGCCGTCTGTGCGGTGAAGGCGAGTTCGACCTGCGCGGCTTCATCGCCGCCGTGCGCGCGGCGGGCTACGACGGTCCCTGGGGCGTGGAAATCATTTCCGAGGAGCAGCGCTCGCGCACGCTGGAAGAAGCGGCGAAGCGCTCCTTCCAGACCACGCGCGCGCAGTTCTAAACCGGCTTGAATTCCTTCGGCTTCTCCGAGCCGCCGCCGAAGAAGAATTTCTCCATCTCCTTCACCAGCAGCGCCCGCGCCTTGGGCTCGATGGGCGTCAAGCGGTTTTCGTTGATGAGCATGGTCTGATGCTCCAGCCACTTGGCCCAGGCTTCCTTGGACACGTTGTCGTAGATACGCTTGCCCAACTCGCCGGGATACGGCTGATAGTCGAGCCCGTCGGCGTCGCGCTTGAGCAAAACACATTGAACCGTGCGCGGCATGCAAACTCCTAATCCTGTGAAAGACGATCGCGAATGTTTTCCAGCAGCGCCTTGATCGGCTGCGGCAGCCCAATGCGCGGCGGGGCATGCAGTGTATACCAAAGCCACTCATCGCCTTCGCGCACGGCGTTAGCGGGCGCGCATTGCACGCGCACCGGGTGCAGCCGCAGGTCAAAATGCGTGAAGGCGTGGTCGATGGGCCGCAGCGCCTCGGGCGCCCGCGCCGGATCGCCGATCTCGCGCCGGCACCAGTCCAGTGCTTCGCCTGCGCTGCCGAATTGCGGCGGCGACCACAGCCCGCCCCAGATGCCGGTGGCGGGCCGGCGCTCCAGCAGAATCGCTGAGCCTTGCACGCCCTCGATCTGCGCCAGCAGCAGCGTGGTCTCGCGCGACTTGCGCAGGCGTTTGCGCTTCGGGTTTGGGAACTCCGCCTGACGGCCCTGCAGCGCGGCAACGCAGCCTTCCTGCATCGGGCATCGCGCGCAGGCTGGCTTTGAGCGCAAGCACAAGGTCGCGCCCAGATCCATGATGGCCTGGGTATAGTCAGCGGTTCGCTGCGCCGGCGTGCAGGCATCGGCTTGCGCCCACAGGGTTTTCAAGGTTGCGGCCGCGCCGGGCTCCCCTGGGATGGCGTACACCCGCGCCAGCACGCGCTTGACATTGCCGTCGAGAATCGCGTGCCGATCACCGCGCGACAGCGCCAGAATCGCCGCTGCCGTCGAGCGGCCGATGCCGGGCAGTTCCATCACTTCTTCGAGCGTGGCGGGAAACTGCGCGGCGAATCGCTGCACCAGGATCCTCGCGCAGGCCTGCAGATTGCGCGCCCGCGCGTAATAGCCCAGCCCCGTCCACAGATGCAGCACTTCATCCGTCGGCGCGATGGCAAGGCTGTTCACATCGGGGAAGCGCGCCATGAAGCGCTCGTAGTACGCAATGACGGTGGTGACCTGCGTCTGCTGCAGCATGATCTCGGATACCCAGACGCGATACGGCGTGGGTTCGTGCTGCCAGGGCAGATGCTTGCGGCCGCTGAGGTCGAACCAGCCGAGCAGACGCGCGGCGAACTCGTGCGCGGCGATCATGGCTTGCCGAACAAGTCCCGCAACTTATCGCCCAACAATTGCTGCAGCTTGCCCCGCACGATGCCCGCCAGATCCGGACGCACTTTCGGATCCTTCATGTTGCCGCTGACCGTCACCGGAATTTCGGCCAATGCCAGCGCCGACAGATCTGAACCGTCGGCTGCGGGCGGCGCCTTGAGAATCTTCGCCAGCACGCGATAATCCATGGTGCGCTTGATGAAATCCGAACTGCCCTCGCCCGTCACCCGCAGATTCTGCGATGCAATGTTCAAGTCCTTGGTGGTGGCGACGCCGTCGGCAACATCCGCGGACATCTTGAGCGTATCGAACTTCGTGCGGTTCGCGCCGCTGGAAGGCGGCAGCGCTTGTTTCTTGAGCAGCGCCTGCGCGCGGCTGATCTCATTCCACAGGTCGATGCCCTCCACTGCCCCGTCAGTGACAGTCGCCTCGACCCGGCCGCGCAATGACTTGAGCAGAACATCGCTGGTGCGCCCCTGGCCCGACAGACGGGTGGTGAGATTGGCGCGTCCCGACAAACGCTCGCTCTTCACCGTGGACTTGAGGAATTGCGCCACATCGATGCCGGTCATCTGCTGGTCGAGCCGGACTGCGGGTATGGCGCCGTGGGCATCGTAGGTGACATCGCCCGAATACTGCCCGCCGTAGAGCGAGGCCTTGGCGGGGCTCAAGTGCACGACACCGTCCTTGGACTGCACGGTCATGCGCACATTGGTAAGCGACACGCCGGCGACCCTGGCGCTGCCGATCTGCAGCGTGCCGTTGGCGTTCAGCGTTTTGATCCTGGCCACGGGCAACTCGAAGGGCTTCTCATCCGGTTTCGGCGCAGCGTTCTCGGGCGCCAGGTAGCGGTCGAGGTCGATGCGGTCCAGCTTCAAATCAAACGTCAGCGCCTTGGTGTCGAGGTTCGCCATCGCGGCCTGGCCCGTGAACTTCGAGTCATCCAGCTGCAGGTCGAGGTTGCTGAGTCGTGCGGCGTTGCTGGCATAGCGGAACTCGGCGGACGCTGTCAGCCGGGTGAGCGCTTTTTCATCGCGCGTCTTGGGCGGATCGATGCCCATTCGCGCCAGGAACTCGCGCAACACCAAGGGCTCGAGCTTGAACGAGCCTTGCAGCGCAAGGGCATCGACGATCTTCTCCCCGCTGAGCGAACCGGAAAGCTGCGCCGCAGCAAACTGTGCGGTGAAGGCGGGCGCCTTGAGCGTTTGAGCCGCCAGATCAAGGTCAATGTCCGGCGCCGAGAAGCGCCACGGAACCGAGCGGCTGTCGCCTTTGGATGTCAGGTCACCGCTCAGAGTCAACGCGGCCAGACCATAGCGTCTGGCCTCAGGATTCAGTGTCACGTCCAAGGCGGCCTTCACGCTCAATGCCGCAGATGCAGCGCCACGATCCAGCGTGAAGCCTGCCTTGATGGGGACCGGGGTTTGCATGGCGACACGGCCCACCTCGAGGTTCAGATCAGTCAGTGTCACCGTGTCATAGCGGATGCGGCTGTTCTTGATGAGCACGCCGGCCAGTTCCTTGAAGCTGCGCGAATCGCCCTTCGCCGCGGCCGGGGCCGGCTCGGTCTGCTGGCCAGAATCTTCCCAATTGCCCTTCCCCGCGGCGTTCTTCGCCAGGCGCAGGTCCATGCCGTCGATCTCGATGCGCCCCACCTGCAACTCGCCCCGCAGCAAGGGCAGCAGCCTGACGCGCAGCGCGATGCGCTGCACCGACACGAATGGTTCAGCGCCGAAGCCCGGCGGATTGCCCAGGCTGGCGGGCCCCAGCTCCAGCGCGATCCACGGGAACACCGCCAGCTTGATGTCGCCCTGCAGGTTCAATTCGCGCCCGGTGGAGGTCCTAGCCTGCTTGATGATGCGGCCCTTGTAGTCGTTCGGGCTGACGAACAGCCAGACCGCCAGCAACGCCGCGGCGAGGAGCGCCAGGACCGCGCCTGCCACCCATCCGAATATCTTGACTCCGCTCATGAAAAACGCCGTCCGTAGGAGGAACCCTTAGGCGAATTCTAGCTTAAGACACGCCCGCCCCGGCCGATACCTCAAAGACACGCAACCTCTTAAACTGGCACGGAATATTTCTCGCATGCGACAGTGGACGATCAGCGGCAAGCTTTTGGCGATCCCCGCCATCACCGCGCTCATGCTGGTCGCCACCGCCGCGTTCGTCATCCGTGCACACGAGCAGTACGAGCAGCGGGTGCGCGCGGCGATGGACCAGGATCTGAGCGACCGCCGAAGCGTGATCGACGCTTTCATCTCCTTGAGCGGCACGCACATCAACTTTGTCAAAGATACGCGCAAGTCAGCGCCGGCCCTGCAGGCGCTGTCGGCCAACGTCGCTGCGATGATCATCGCTCTGGACAAGCAAAAAGAGCAGGTCGATGCGCTGGATCCGCGCTTTGCCGCACTGGTCGCAGCGCACGGCGATCTCCTGGCCTATGAAAGTGCGGTGCTGCAATTCCAGTCATTGAAGACTCCTGCACCGGCCGATGTTCAACAGCTGCTGCTGCGCCTGAACGATGCGTATGACGGGTTGAGCGCACGGGTGCGGGTGCTGCTGCAGGGGCGCCGTCCATCAACGCAGCAAGCCATCGATGCCGCCGAACGCGGCGCATCGCGCGACTGGTCCTTCATTTGGGCATTCAGCGGCGCCGCGACGCTGCTGGTCCTGCTGAGCAGTTGGGTCAACGCACGCGCCATCACGCGCCGTCTGCGCGGGTTGTTGAACGCGACCCGCGCCGTGGGCGAGAACATCGAGTCGGCGCCCGACATCGACACCCGTCAGAACGATGAGATCTCCGCGCTGGCGCGCGGATTCTCATCCACGGTCCAGCGGCTGCGTGAGCGCGACGCCGCGCTGCGCACAGCCGCGGAACAGGCGCAAGCCGCGCAGAAAACCCTGCAGACCGAGGTTCAAAAGGGCCGCAAGGTGGCTGACAACCTGCGCAACACCACCGAGTTTTTGGAGCTGGCGCAGGCGGCCGGCGGCTTTGGCATCTTCGACCTCGACCTCGTCAACGGCATGATCCAAGGCTCGGAGGTCTTCTTTGAGCTGATCGGCATCAAGACCGAGAATCGGTTCATGACGCGCGAGCAGTGGCTGCTCACCATTCACCCGGAAGACTTGGAGCCCTTCATCGGGCAGTTCAGCGCGGCAGTGGAGGCCGGCGGGCAGTATCAGGCCGAATACCGCTCACTCTGGTCCGACGGCACGGTGCGCTGGCTGACCGGCCGCGGCCGCGTGATGCGCGACGCCGAGGGTCTTGTCAGCCGCGTCATCGGCACGGTGACCGACATCACCGCGCGGCGCGAGCTCGAGAACAAGCTGCGCAACACCACCGAATCGCTGACCATTGCACAGGCATCCGCCGGTGTAGCCACCTTCGACATCGATGTCCCCGCCAACACGCTGCTGTGCTCGGACAACTACTTCGAACTGCTGCGCATTCCGAAGAGTTCGCGCCCGATGGATCGGGATGAGTTCTTCGCACGAGTCCACCCGGATGACCTTGAGACCGTGCGCCAGCCCAGCTACGTGGCCGGAGCGAGCGGGGATTTCTATCATCGTGAATACCGCATCATGCTCGAGCATAACGAACCGCGCTGGATCAGCGAGAAGGCCAATGTGCTGCGCAACTCCAAGGGCGAGGTCCGGCGTATCACAGGCGCCATCATGGACGTCACCGATCTGAAGCAGGCGGAAGCGGCGCTGCATGCCGCCGAAAAGCGGCTCGAGCGCGCAGTGCGCGGCACGCAGGACGGATTGTGGGAATACAACCTGGCTGATTCGACCATCTGGTTTGCGCCGCGCTGCGAGGAAATGCTTGGCTACGCGCCCGGCGAAATTCACGGCAACGTGAATCAGTTCACCGCGCTGATCCACCCCGAGGATCGCGACGCATTCACGGCACACGCACAAAGCCACCTGCGCAAGCAGACGCCGTTCGACATGGAATTCCGGCTGCGCACCAAGGCTGGTCAATATGAATGGGTGCGCTCACGCGCTCGCGCCGAGCGCGATGCGCACGGGGCACCGGACAAACTGGCCGGGTCGATTCAGCTGGTCACCGATCGCCGGCAGGCGCAGCAGGCCACGCTTGAAGCGGTGCGTGTGGCGGAGGCGGCCAACAAGGCCAAGAGCGACTTCCTTGCCAACATGAGCCACGAAATCCGTACGCCGATGAACGGCGTCATCGGCGTATCGCAGCTGCTGAACGAGACACCGCTGGACAAGATTCAGCGCGAGTACGTGGACATCATCCGCGGCAGCGCCGAAACGCTGCTGTCATTGATCAACGATATTCTGGATTTCTCCAAGATCGAGGCGGGCCGGCTGGAGCTGGAGCACATCCCATTCGATTTGCGCAGCCCGATTTACGAAACCTCCTCCGCAGTGGCGCTGCAAGGTGGGCTCAAGGGCATCGAACTCATTGTCAACACCGCCGCGGATGTTCCGTATCGGGTCAATGGCGACCCGGGACGGGTGCGTCAGATCATGATGAATCTGATCAGCAACGCGCTGAAGTTCACACATGAAGGACAGGTGGTGGTCAACGTCACCCGCGACGGCGGCTCCGCCACCCACACCCGGGTGAAGATCGAGGTCATCGACACCGGCATCGGCATACCCGTCGAACGCCAGGACCGGCTGTTCAGGCCCTTCTCCCAGGTGGACTCCTCGACCACGCGCCACTACGGCGGTTCGGGGCTCGGTCTTTCCATCGTCAAACGCCTGGTCGGGTTGATGAACGGCACTGTGGGTCTCAGCAGCACGCCGGGCAAGGGATCAACGTTTTGGGTGACGCTGAATCTGGAACTCAATGGCGAGCAGTCTGCGCTGGAGAATCTGGGCCGGGGCCGCAAGGTGCTGGTGGTGGATGACATCGAAGCGAGCCGGCTCGGACTGGTGCAAAAACTCAATGCGTTTCAGTTCAATGGCGTGGCGGTCGACTCGGCCGATGCGGCCCTGAGAATGCTCGAAGCCGACCCGGCCATCGAATTGGTGATGGCAGACGAACTGATGCCGATTCACGGCGGCATGGATCTGCTGGCCCTGCTGCGCGAACACCCGCAGCTGTCGAAAAAGCGCTTCATTCTGATGTCGATGATCGGCGCGCATCTGCAGGACGAGTCCTGGAAGCATCGCCCGGACCTCGTGATTCTAAAGCCGCTGCGCGGCCGCACGGTGGGCGAGTCGGCGGCATCGCTGCTTGCCGGCACGGTGCAGCGCGCGACAACGAGCAAGGCGGCGGTACTGGATGCCACGCTGTTCTCACAAACCCGCGTGCTGCTGGTCGAGGACAACGCCGTCAACCGGCGGGTCGCCGAGCACCAGCTGACGCGGCTCGGATGCGTGGTTGCCATTGCCACCAACGGGGTGGAAGCGATCGCAGCAGTGAGCGCCGCCCGCTGGGATCTCGTGCTGATGGATTGCCAGATGCCGGTGCTCGACGGCTTCGATGCGACGCGCGAGATTCGCCGCCACGAGGCCGCTGGCCGGCGCGTACCCATCATCGCGCTGACGGCGAATGCGCTGTCGGGCGATCGCGAGGCGTGTCTTGCCGCCGGCATGGACGACTTCCTGTCGAAGCCGCTTGAGCCCGCCGCGCTTGCCGCCTGCGTCGAGCGCTGGGCGGGTACGGAGGAGCGGCTCGCGACAGCCGTCGTCACAGCGCCAGCGGCGCCGGCCGATGAGGGCCCGTCCGAGGAGC
>JANXOV010000089.1 GCA_025357635.1 Pseudomonadota bacterium | reverse complement strand
CAACCCTCGCACCGCTCGGCCACTGCGCACCCAATCCACCATCTGCCGTTTAAACTCCGGTGTGTACCGGATACTCTTGTCCGCCATCTCGAACACCTCCATAGCTAACATAGGGGTGTCCACCAAAGCGGGTCAACTCCAGACGCCCTATATATCAGTGACTTACCGTCGAGACGAAATGAAGGTGTCTAATACATGGCTGGATAGAAACACGGAGCCGGGCCTCTTCATTGGCTGCCGCATCACCCTTTTGCCGCCGCCGGTCTTCGACGTACAGCGTGCATGCATCGGCGATCGTATCGCCAGTCGGACGAATACCGCGGTCAAGGTTTGCGAATTCTTCAAGCGCCTTCGCCACACTTTAGTCGAATCCAAACGCGTCGGTCTTTGGCGTGCTTATCCCAGTAGGGTTCGCGGCGAACGACTAGGTGGCTGCGACCCGCCTTGGTGTCGATTCGCATGGCAGGGGTCACAGGTTCAATCCCTGTACCGCCCACCAACAATTCAAGTTACGAGCGAACGTAACCCAGCGTGAGTAATTCGTGTGAAAAGCGATTTCCAATTCCAAGCGCTTTTCGTGC
The DNA here is from genome assembly GCA_025357635.1 of Pseudomonadota bacterium. GTDB lineage: Bacteria > Pseudomonadota > Gammaproteobacteria > Steroidobacterales > Steroidobacteraceae > TMP-86. Next base: position 3,627 of record JANXOV010000089.1, on the reverse strand, counting down.
CCCCAAGCCCTGGTCGCGGTTCGTTGCTGCAATTAAATTCTTAGGTACACAGCTCCCTTCTGGCGTGCATAGAGATCTGTGGTCATCAGGCTGTCAGCGACCCTCAGCGGCGGCCAATCAGTCCGAAGTGGTAGGGGCAACAGTGTTGCAAATCCACGGCCGTGACCCCTTCAAAACTCGCCTCCTTGATCCAGGCTTCGCATTGCCCCAATGTCGGCCGAATATCTAAAGACGGCCCACGCGGCGTCGGGATATCGCTGCGCCAGTGAATGACAGAGAGCGTGCCACCCGGCTGCAGAACCCGATGAGCCTCCTGCAGCAAGGCGACCGGATGCTGCAGGTGTAACAGGTTGAAAATCATTACATGTGATTGCGACGCCGCCGGTAACCCGGTCCCGTCGGTGACGAAATCGCATATCGCGGCCTGGACGTTGATCAAACCGCCTGACTCCGCCTTACGTCGTACGCAATCGACCATGTCCGGGTCGATATCCAGGGCAGCGATGATACCTGTCGTGCGCCGGGCTGCTGGCAACGTGAACGTGCCATAACCGCATCCAAACTCGACGATGTTACCGCAGCCGACGATATCGGCCATCAGCACATCCAATGTACAAGCCGGATCGAAGAAGGTTGACCAATACGCTTCGCCAGGAATACTGCTCTCACGAACTTTCATCGGTTCCCCGTCACGCTTTTAGCTGTCGAATCATAAGAAACCAGGGCGAGAGTCGGTGGACAATTACGTGCGGCAACAAGCGTGCTGCTGCTGTATGGGTGGACAAGCCACGGTACCGTACGAACAAAATACGCAGCAGTCACCCGCCTTTGGCTTGAGTAGAGCTTTGCACTCAACGCACTCGTAGAAATACTGACAGGCGTCAGTTGGCATCGTTTCGTGCCGCGTGAATCCGCAATTCGGACAAGTAATCGCAGACTCCAGGATGACATTGCTCATGGTTTTGCAACGAGCTTCGATGGAAATCCCGCTTCAGTCGCTGCCTTAGTCAATTTCGCCGTTGTTGCTTTCGCCGGATCGAACGATACCGTTACCGTCTTCTTCTTAAAATCGACGATCGTCACACTCACGCCGGTCAAAAGCTGCTTCGTCGAGGATTGCATGGACACTATCTTAGCTTACGCTCGACGGCTCAGTACATGTCGTCTGCTCCTTGCACCAGCGGGAATCATCGGATTTTTGTGAATTCCGACGCATTCGACCGCAACGGTGCAGAATTGCCAGGGTCGTGGAGGAAAGTACTTTGTTCGACGGCGTTTTTACTAAAAAATCGGGTCCACTCGTAGCGATGCTTGCGGCCGCCCTGTTTGGAGCCAGTACGCCGCTCGCCAAAATGCTGCTGGGCATCGGGATCGATCCGTGGCTGCTTGCCGGGATGCTCTATTCCGGATCCGGCATCGGATTGAGTATCGTTTTTCTGTTACGTCGGCGAAACGCCAGCGAGCTGCGCCTGCATCGTGCGGATTGGGGATGGCTAGCGCTGGTCGTCTTGACGGGTGGCGTAGCGGCGCCGCTGCTGCTGATGGTGGGTCTTTTACATACGTCCGCCTCTTCCGCATCCCTGCTCCTGAACCTTGAAGGTCTCGCCACGATGGCGATCGCCTGGGTCGTGTTCAAGGAATACGTCGATCGCCGCCTGCTCTTGGGAGCACTCGCAATCCTTGCCGGGGCACTGGTGCTGTCTTTTCGAGGAGCAGCGGGCTTCGGAATCGGCGCACTGGCAATTGTTGCCGCTTGTCTTGGTTGGGGCATCGACAACAATCTCACCCGAAAGCTCTCTGGCGGCGATCCGGTGCAAATTGCCGCAGTCAAAGGCGTGGTTGCAGGCGGGATAAACCTCAGCCTTGCGGCCGCGCACGGCGCGGCTTGGCCCTCCGCATTTCAAGTCGCCGCCGCGGCCACGCTGGGATTCTTCGGGTACGGCATCAGCCTCGTCCTTTTTGTTCTCGCACTACGGAAACTGGGCGCAGCCCGCACTGGAGGCTACTTCTCTACAGCACCCTTTATCGGCGCCGTTCTTGCTATTTGGTTATTGGGCGATGCGTACAGCGCAGCGCTCGCGCTGGCGGCCGTGTTAATGGCGATCGGTGTCTATCTGCATATCACCGAGCATCACGAACACGAGCACCACCATGACATGCTTCAGCATGAACATGAGCACACCCACGATTTGCATCACCAGCACGTGCACGGCCCGGGCGTTCCAGAGGGAGAGCCGCACACGCACATTCATGTCCATCATCCCCTGGTTCACAGTCACCCACACTACCCAGACATCGACCATCGTCATTCGCATTGAGCCGACGAATTTGACGAATGATGCGTACCTGCCGTGCGCTCTACGAACTCACTGAATGGCGGCAGCAACTAATACGGCGCACTCGCTTCCCGTGTTTCTGCCAAGCCTGCCGGCCCGCGCCGGATAACGTAAGGATGCTTGCCCGATGCAGTCAGGGGGATATTGGCCACGGGGTTGAACCGTAGCGGGCAATGGGGGCCCATGACTAGAGCGATTTTTTCGCGTATTTCCTCGATCGCCGATGACAGCGCACTGGGGTCGACGGTCGTATCCGGTACGAAATTGATTGAAATCGACCGGTCTTCTTCCTGGATCACCTGGAATTTTCCGATGCTGCCACGATTGAAGGTGACGCCAATAAGATGGACGAAATAGATCGGATCTACCTGTTCATTCTTGCTATTCACCAGGACCTCGACAAGGCGCCCTGAAAGTGAATCCAACAATGGAAACATCCGGCCGCATCCGCACAGGCGGCTCGTCAATCGCCCCTGATCACCGATCCGATATCGAATGAGCGGCATTGCATAATTGAGCAGCGGCGTTATGGAAAGCTCTCCGCTCGCCTCCATCACCGGCCGCTCATCCGAACCGATCACCTCGACAACGTGCGCTTGAGATGCCACGTGGTGACCTTCCTTATGCAGGCATTCGCAAGCTGCCGCGCCTACTTCTCGCGAACCATAAGCGCTGAGTGCGGGCGCGCCGAACGCGCGCTCTATCGCCTTCGCAATGAAGGGATATACCGTAGCGCCACCGAGCACGATGGCCGCTGGCGAATGAACCTTGATGCCGTGCTTGTTGATGTACCTTGCAACTGCATCAATGCCGTCCCGGTAGCACCACAACATTTTCGGGCGCCATGTATTGACATCGCCAATGATGCGCAGGATCTGTTCTTCGGGCAGATGCCAACATTGCTCGAATTTGCGGTTGTAGACCCAGTTTTCGATCTTGGCCTTCAGACCAAGGGTGCCGGTGAACAAGTCACGTTCGCTACCCCAGATTTTCATCTCTCGTTCGCCCAACTCCTTACCGGTCATCGAAAAATGATAGGTTCGAGTTGCGATGGTCGCACCCCAATAGACATTGTCTTGCCAGAATTCCACCGGCACGCCGGTAGAGCCTCCGGATCGATTGTGAAATGCCTTGCGATTATCCGGCATCGTTTTTGGGCGCAGGCGCGCGCCCTGCGCGCGCAGAATATCCTTGGTGAGAAACGGGATGTCTTCAAATCGATCCAGATTGACGCGCCCGTTTCTGACGGCGCCACATCCTTCCAACACATCCCGATAGTAATCAGTTTGAC
>JANXOV010000071.1 GCA_025357635.1 Pseudomonadota bacterium | reverse complement strand
CTGGCCCACCCAGTGCGACCGGCCCCTCGTCGAAGAGCTCTTCTCCCTGAACTTCATCGAGGAACCGGCCAACATCGTGCTGATCGGTCCAAATGGTATCGGCAAGACGATGATCGCGAAGAATCTGTTGCATCAGGCCGTCCTGCATGGCCACACGGCCCGCTTCACGCTCGCCTCCGACATGCTGCACGACTTGGCCGCCCAGGACTCCTCCACCTCGCGCGCGCGCCGCCTGCGTCGCTATACCAGCCCGGGAGTTCTCGCGATCGATGAGGTCGGATATTTATCCTATGACTCGCGCTATGCCGACCTCTTCTTCGAGGTCATCACGCGCCGCTACCAGAAAAATCCGGTCATTATCACCACCAACAAGCCGTTCGGCGAATGGACCAAAGTCTTCCCCAACGCCGGCTGCGTCGTCACCCTCGTCGATCGGCTCATGCACAAAGCCGAACTGCTGAATCTCGAGGGAAAAAGTTACCGCTACAAAGAGGCACAGGAACGCACCGCTCGTAATGCCAAAGCCCGTGCCGCGAAGTAAACAAAAAAACTTGAGGGCCATCGCCGTGGAACCGAATGATCTGCCAATCGTCTGTATCCCGCTCGAGCTGCCCGCCGAGGCGGCCGCTGAACTCCTCCGCTTCCTTGCCCACCTCACCGAGACCATCGAGCGGCATTACTTCGGCGAGTTGCATCGGCTCGCCCAGCAGAATCGCAACCCCGGCTACTCTCCCTTCGACCGCCCCGACTCCGACCCGCCGTTCTGAATCAAGCCTCCCCCCTGACAACCGCCCCGATCCCGGCCGCTTGTCCACCTCTCACGCCTCTCAAATCCGCGAGCCGTCCCCAATATGCCGCGCTTTTAAACCACCGTTAACAGCCGTGGCCGATCCGTCCTCGGTCAGTGGATACGAGCCGAGATAACGCACGCGCAGGCTCGCATCCCAGCGGTCGCGCAACGCGGAAAGTCCGAGCTCGCCGGCGTGCTCGATGGCCCCCGGCACGTATGCGTTGGTCGAACCGTTGGAGAACCGCGCTCGGCTGCCGGTCCAAACGCCGTCGAACGCGAGCCATGTGAGGGGCCGCCAGAACGCGACCATTTCATAACCGCGTCGGCGCGTCGCGTCGCCTGGCTCGACCGAATTGGAATCGCCGACGAACTTCAGTTCGCTGTCGAGATCGAGCCACCAGTACGTGGTCGTGAGCCTGAAGTTCCCCACTTCGAATCGGGCGCCGACTTCCCGGCCATTGCCCTTACTGATCGCTGGCACCGGCGCGTCGCGCCGGACGCCGCCGCGCACGTCATTGGAATGGAAGCCGTGACCCCAATTGCCGTACACCTCGATGCGCTCGCCGACCCGGTAGGCGAGGCCGAGCTTCGGTGAAACCAGGCTCTTGTGGCCGTTGCCGTTTTCCCCGGTCGCGAGCCGCGTCTCGACATCGAACCGGTAGAGGTCGCCGCGCAGGCCCGCGTTGACCCGCAACCGGTCCGTCACCGACCAGACGCTCTCGAGGTACACGCCGCCTGAACTTTCCGTGACGCGATCGCGACTGATCGGCTCAGCGAACACGCCGTCGTCCGTGTGCTCGACGCCGACGTTGCCGACCTTGTCGTGGCGGAACTCACCACCGGCGGTCAAGGACAGTGCATCGCCCAAGCGGAAGTCGCGTTCATAGCGACCGCCCAGGATCCAGCGACGATCGAACTGATTGATTTGGAATGCATACGTGGAGTTGGAAAGCATGTGCCAGTCGTAGTACTGGCCGTAGAGCGTCGCATTCCAGTCATCGGCGACGAGCCGCGCAGCGCCGATCCAGCGTCGCGTGCTGCCCACGGCCGTCGTTTCGAGCGCGCAGAACTCGTCGCTGCAGATGTCGCTGCCGATGGCCCGCTCCGGAATCTGCTCTGTCGGATGCCACGTGGCGCTGTAGCTGGACAGTGAAAGGCTTAGCGTGCCGAGCGCCGTCGGCTGTTCGAATTTCGCCCAGGCCGCGTAATGATGCAGATCTTCCGGGAGTTGCCAGGGCCCGTCGTAGGCTTTCCACTGGCCCACGACGGTGAGTCGTCCCGCGCCCAGTGCGGCCGACCCGCCGGCGGCAACACGGCGCCACCCGTATTCACCGGTCTCGACCGCGGCGAACGGCTTCAGCTCACGCACCGTCGTCAGAAACGACGCGCCGGCCATCGAGAAGTCGCCAACGTCGGCACGGTACGTGCCCTTGCGGTAGTCAATGCGCTCGACGGTTTCCGGAATCAGGCCGTTGATGTCGAGATAGCCCTGCCCGTGGCCATGGGTCCTGAGATTCTGCGGCACGTCATCGATGTACACGGTGAAGTCCGTGCCGTGATCGAGGTTGAAACCGCGTAGGAAGTACTGGTTGGCCTTGCCGCTGCCCGAATGCTGGGCCGCGATCAGGCCGGGCACGGCCTCGAGCATCTCGGCCACGCGTTGCAGCGGCCGCACCGCAAGGTCGGCGCCGCCCACCGCGCCTTCGCTGGCCGCGGCGGCCTTGCCGATGAGCTTCTCGCCGCGGGCAAACGCGATGACCACTATATCGTCCAGCGTCGTTGCAGTACCCGTGCCGCCGGCATTTGCCGAATCCGGCGGGACGACGAGACCGACGATGAGAAATCCCGCCGCCAATGCGAACAGTGCGCCCGCCGGCGTCGAGCGCCGGGTGCTGGCGCAAGCGTGATTGAGTGTTTCGCTGACCGCGCCGGAGGCAGGTCCGGAGGGAGCGAGGCGACGAGGAGGGTGGGTTTGCGGCTCACCAATACCTGATCGCCCTGTCTGACGTGCTGTAGGCGCGTGAGCGTCATGAATTGCGTGTAGCGCAAAATAGTTTGCTTCACAGTTAATATCTGTGCTTAGATTCGCAGATGATATCTCGCGGATTGATCTGCCGCCGTTTCGCCGGGCTGCGCTAACGGCATGCCATACCGATTGCTGCGTTTCGCTCTGTCGCGCCGCCATCCGGAGCCGCGCATGTTCACCGCCCATGAGTCGCTGCGGCCATCCTATGACGTGGTGATCATAGGAGCCGGCGGGCACGGCTTGGCCGCTGCGTACTACCTGGCGCGCGATCATGGTGTGCGCAACATCGCCGTGATCGAGAAGGGGTATCTGGGCGGCGGCAATACCGGGCGCAACACGACCATCATTCGCTCCAACTATCTGACACCCGAAGGGGTGAAGTTCTACGATGAGAGTGTGCGCCTGTGGCAGGACCTGTCCGAGGACTTCGATCTGAATTTGTTTTATTCCACGCGCGGTCATTTCACGCTGGCGCACACCGACGCGGCCATGCGCACCATGCGCTGGCGGGCCGAAGTCAACAAACATTTTGGCGTGAAGTCTGAAGCGGTGGACGCCGCGTTCGTCAAGCGCGCATTGCCGATGATTGACATGCAATGCGGCGGGCACGCGCCGATTCTGGGCGCATTGTTCCATGAGCCCGGCGCCATCGCCCGTCACGATGCGGTCGCCTGGGGCTATGGCCGGGGCGCCGATCGGCGCGGTGTGGAGATCCATCAACGCACTGAGGTGACCGGCATTCGGGTGCAAAGCGGCCGGGTGGTGGGTGTCGACACCACGCGCGGCGCGATTTCAACGCCGCGAGTTCTGTGCGCGGTAGCCGGCTTTACTCCCCGAGTGCTGGATATGGTGGGCCTGCATACGCCCATCTATGTGCATCCCTTGCAGGCGATGGTTTCGGAGCCCGTGAAGCCCTGGCTGGACCCCGTCATCGTCTCCGGATCCTTGCACGTCTATGTCTCACAGACCGCGCGCGGTGAATTGGTCATGGGGGCATCCCTGGACCCGTACGAATTGCACAGCACGCGGTCGACGCTAGATTTTGCGGAAGGGTTGTCGGCCCACATGCTCGACATGTTCCCGTTTTTGAGTGAAGTCAAAGTCAATCGACAGTGGGCAGGTCTTGCCGATATGACGCCGGACTTCGCGCCCATCATGGGCGTGACGCCTGTCGAGGGTTTCTTTCTTGACGCAGGCTGGGGCACCTGGGGATTCAAAGCGACACCGGTGTGCGGCAAGACCATGAGTTACACCGTTGCGACGGGGCGCAACCATCCGTTGATCGAGGGTTTTTCCATTGACCGCTTTGCGCGGTATCAAATGACGGGTGAGAAGGGCGCGGCATCGGTGGGCCACTGACCATGGATCGCTTGTGAAAATCATGGTTTGTCCGTTGAACGGTCCGCGCCCGGTGCTCGAGTTCGCATATGGCGGAGAAGTGCGAACGATGCCCGATCCGGCAAGCTGCAGCGATGCGCAGTGGAGTGACTATGTCTTTAACCGCTCGGGGTCACCGGCTGCAAAATTCGAATGGTGGTGCCATATCGCATCCGGGTTTTGGTTTGTTGCCTTGCGCGACACGCTTAACGATAAGGTCATTGCGACCTACCCGGCGCAGGCCGCCCGAGAGCGGCTTGAACCGCCGGAGTCGCTGCCTTGATGCATCGGCTGCAGGAGCTGCCCGGTGAGTGGATCGACCGTTCCGTTGCGTTGAAATTTCATTTTGAAGGGCGCGAATACTCCGGTTTCGCGGGGGATACGATTTCCTCGGCGCTCGCTGCGACGGGGCTGCCTTACCTGGGTCGAAGTTTCAAATATCATCGGCCGCGCAGCATCTTCTCGTTTGCCGACCACGACAGCAATCTGATGTTTCAGGTCGACGGGGTTCCCAACGTGCGCGGCGATGTGACGCCGCTTCGCGAAGGGATGCAGGTCACGGCAATCAATACCTTCGGTGGGCTCTACAACGACAAGGCCCGCATACTGGATCGATTCTCGGCGTTTCTTCCGGTTGGGTTTTATTACAAAGCGTTTCATTCGAAGCGTCTCTTCCCCCGCTGGGAGCGAATGTTTCGTCGGCTGACCGGTTTAGGTACCGTTACACTTTCTTCGCCGCGCGCCTTGACGCCCAAGCGCTATGGGTTTTGCGATGTGCTGGTGATCGGCGCCGGCCCGAGCGGCATTTGCGCCGCGCATGAAGCAGTCCAGGCGGGTGCGCGAGTCGTCCTGGTGGATGAAGGGCTGCGGGCGGGCGGAAGCCTCACCGCCGTCGATGGCGAGGAGCGTCGCTCGATGTCGGCACTGCTGCAGGCGCTGGTTCGCTCGCCGCGCTGCGATGTACGGACCGCCACGGTGGCATCCGGCTACTACGCGGATCATTGGGTGGCACTGACCGATGCCCAGCGCATGACCAAAATGCGAGCCAAGGCCGTGGTCTTCGCCACGGGCGTCATCGAACAGCCGGCCGTGTTTCGCAACAATGATCTGCCGGGCGTGATGATGGCCTCCGGTGCACGCCGACTGGTTGCCCGCTATCGCGTCGCCCCGGGGCGAAAGATCATCCTGTTGACGGGAAACGTGGAAGGTTACGAAGCCGCGGTCGAGCTGCATGCGCATGGCGTGCCAGTGGCTGCAATCGTCGATCTGCGCGCGGATAGCGGCGATGAACTCGCCGTGCAGGCATGCACGAAGCTCGGCGTACAGATAGTGAAAGCGCACGTTCCCGTTCAAGCCATCCGCGGGTTCGACGCGCGGGTACAGGCGCTTGATATCGCGCCCCTGCAGGCATCCGGCGGGGTCAACCGGGACGCAACACGGCGGCTGGATTGCGATGCGGTGTTGATGAGTGTCGGCTGGGCAGCCGCCACGCAATTGTTGACGCAGGCGGGCGCAACGACCGCATTTTCCCCGCTGTTGCAACAGTTCCTCCCCGATGAATTGCCGGCCGGTATTTTTGCCGCCGGACGCCTAAACGGAGTGTTCGATTTTAACTCGCGTTGCGCCGATGGCAGGCGCGCCGGAGGAGCAGCCGCGGCGTATTGCGGTTACGGCGAGTCGCGCCTTGCGCCTGTGGCTCGCTCGACCCGGGTTCCCTCGCATCCGTTTGCGATTGTCGATCACGATTCGGCCAAGAATTTCGTGGACTTCGATGAGGACCTGCAGGTCAAAGACCTGCAACACGCGGTGCAGGAAGGGTTCGACTCGAGCGAGTTGATGAAACGCTACAGCACGGTGGGCATGGGTCCTTCGCAGGGCAAACACTCGGCCATGAATGCGCTGCGCGTGCTGTCGCGAGAGCGTGGCATGAGCATCGGGCAATTGGGACTTACCACCGCGCGGCCTCTGTATCACCCGGTGCCGTTGAAAATACTTGCAGGGCGCAGTTTCAGTGTTGAACGCCGGACGCCCGTGGATGCTCAGCATGCGGCACTGGGTGCCGTATGGATGCCGGCCGGCAATTGGAGGCGACCGGAGTATTACGCGGTTGGCGGCGCAACACGGCTGCAGAGCATCGCTGCCGAAGTATCAACCGTACGCCACCGCGTCGGACTGATCGACGTGGGCACGCTGGGAAAGATTGAAATTTATGGCCCGCAAGCCGGGGAGTTTCTCGATCGCGTGTATGCGGGCAGCTTCTCCACCATGCGCATCGGCATGACACGCTACGGCCTGATGTTGGATGAAGCGGGGGTGATCATCGATGATGGGGTCGTCGCACGCCTGTCCTCGGAGATGTACTACTTCACGACGACGACCGGCGGGTCGGCAACGGTGTTCCGGGAACTGCTGCGGCTCAATGCACTGTGGGGCCTGGATTGCCAGTTGGTCAATGTGACCGGGCATCGTGCCGCCTTCAATTTCGCAGGCCCCGCGTGCCGGGCGATTCTGCAGACCCTGACGGACATCGACTTGTCGGAGGCTGCATTCCCGTTTTTGGCGAACCGGGTCGGGCAGATCGGCGGCGTGGAATCGCGGTTTCTGCGTGTCGGATTTGTGGGGGAATTGGGCTATGAGATTCACGTTCCCGCCGGCGGCGCAGTGGCGGTGTGGAACGCGCTTTACGCTGCCGGTGTCGCGCATGGGCTGCGAGTGTTCGGCGTGGAAGCGCAACGCCTGCTGCGATTGGAAAAGGGGCATTTGATAGTGGGTCAGGACACCGATGGATTGACCGACCCGTTTGAAGCAAATGCGCAGTGGGCGGTGAACATGGGCAAGCCTTTTTTTGTCGGCCAGCGCAGTCTGCGCATTCTGCAGCGGCGCGGTCCGCGTCAGATGTTGGTCGGTCTGGAATTTGCAGACTCTGCACGAATGGCCAAAGAGAGCCATCTGCTGATCGAACAGGGCGATATCGCCGGACGCATCACCAGCATCGCCCGCTCTGCGGTGCTGAACAAGGTGATTGCGCTTGCGCTGGTGACGCCGCAGCGCGCCGCCGCATCGAGCGACGTGCAGGTACGCATCGAGGGTGGTGAAATGCTCACGGCTCGAATAGTGCCGACGCCGTTCTATGACCCGAAAAATCAGCGGCAACGCGTGGAGGGCGCTTGAGTTTGCTCACAGTGCATCGTCAGGCCGACAGCTGTCATCTGGGTCTCAAGGGGGCGAGCGCAACGCAATGGCTGGCAACGCACGGCGTCATTGCGCCGACGGCGCCCAACAGCTGGAGTGGCGCGCTACCGGGCCCCGGCGAGGTGGAACCCTTGATCGTGGCCCGGCTCGGCGCCAGCGAGCTGTTTCTGCAGGAAGCCGCCGGCGGCCACACGCTGGAACGGCTGTCGCAGGCGCTGCGCAATAGTCCGACCGGCGTGTACCCGGTCCTGCGCGAGGACACGGCGTTGGTGCTGGCGGGAGATGGCGTCCATGATGTCCTGGCGCAGGTGTGCAATATTGATTTCGGCGCAATGTCGCCGGAGTCGCGCGTGATCGTAATGACCTTGATGATCGGCGTTGCCGTGCTGGTGGCGCCGCAGGTGGCGGCGGATGAACGCTATTACCGAATCTGGTGTGATCCGAGTTATGGTCCGTACCTGGGCGCATCGCTCGGGGCGGTGGTGGTGGATTGCGGTGGAGTATGCACGGGAGTGTCAGCATGAATCGAGAACAAGCCAAGCATTTTTTTAATGAGCACAAGATTCGCTACGTTTTGGCGCAGTTCGTAGACATTCACGGATCGGCGAAAGCCAAGGCCGTACCGGTGGAACATCTTGAAATGGTGTTGACGGATGGCGCCGGATTCGCCGGTTTCGCACTCTGGGGCTTTGGAATGGGGCCTGAAGGTCCGGACTATATGGCCGTTGGCGATTTGGCGACGCTGCAGGAGATTCCTTGGATGCCAGGCTATGCCCGGCTCATTTGCAACGGCACCGTCAAGGCAAAGCCCTACCCATTTTGTTCGCGGGTTGCGCTTCAGGCGCAGATCGCGCGTCTCAAGGAGCGCGGCCTGACGATGTACACGGGAATCGAACCGGAGTTCATGCTGCTCGCGCGGTGTGCCGACGGAACGCTGGGCCCTGCAGATCCCACCGATGATCTGGACAAGCCGTGCTACGACTACAAGGGCCTGTACCGAACCCGCGAGGTTCTGGATGAGATGGTGTCGGCGCTGCGCAAAGTGGGCATCGACGTGTACCAGATCGATCATGAGGACGGCAATGGGCAGTTTGAGATCAATTTTACCTACGCCGATGCGATGAAATCCGCAGACAATTTCACTTTCGTCAAGATGGCGGCAAGCGAGATTGCGCACAAGCACGGCATGATCGCAACCTTCATGCCGAAGCCCTTTTCCAATCGAACCGGCAGCGGCGCGCACTTTCACGTCTCGTTGGGCTCGGCGACTCAGAAGAACGCGTTTTACGACCCGTCGGATAAAAACGGGTTGGGATTGTCGTCCGTTGCTTACCATTTTCTGGGGGGCGTGCTCACTCACGCCCGCGCTTTGGCCGCGGTGGCGGCGCCGACGGTGAACTCCTACAAACGGCTGGTCGTCGGCCGGTCGCTCTCCGGAGCGACCTGGGCGCCCGCGTACATCGCCTATGGCGACAATAATCGCACCGCCTGTGTGCGAATTCCGCATGGGCGGCTCGAAATCCGGCTGCCGGATTCGGGCTGCAATCCGTATCTCGTGTCGGCGGCGATCATCGCCGCGGGGTTGGATGGAATCGATCGAAAACTTGATCCGGGCGCACCGCATAACATCAACCTGTACGAGCTGACACCGCAGCAGCTGGGCGAGAAGGGCATCAAGCTCCTGCCGCAAAATCTGCTCGAAGCAGTCGAGGCCCTCGAAGCCGACAATGTGATTCGCGAGGGTCTTGGCGCAGATCTGGCACGCGAATTCATTCGTTTGAAGCGGATGGAATGGACGGAGTACTCGCGCCATGTCTCGGATTGGGAGTCGCGCCGCTACCTGGAGTTCTTTTAGGAGTCGTTGCATGTGCGGAATTGTCGGGCTTTTGCTCAAGAAGCCGAACTTGAGAGATCAACTCGGCGCGTTCATGGTGCCCATGTTGGTCGGGATGACCGAGCGCGGCCCGGATTCGGCAGGACTGGCCGTCTATACGGAGCCGGTTCGCGAACCGCTACACAAGCTCAGCCTGTATTGCGGCACGCAAGTGGTCGACTGGTCTTCGCTGGTGACGGACGTTACGCAGGCTATTCCCAGCGCCTATCAGATCGAGGTGAATGGCAATCACGCCATTCTGACCTGCGCCGCGGATCCGGATGCAATCGTTGGCTGGCTCGCGACACACAGGCCGGGCATCGCCGTGCTGTCCATTGGTCAGTCCATCGATCTGTACAAGGACGTGGGGGCGCCGGCACTCATCGCCGAACGCTACCATTTCAAGACGCTGCGGGGCTCGCACCTCGTCGGCCACACGCGGATGGCAACCGAATCCGCCGTTACTCCTGCACATGCTCACCCGTTCACTGCAGGGAGGGATTTTTGCCTCGTGCACAACGGCTCGCTGTCCAATCCACATCTTGTGCGCAGGAAGCTGGAGCCCTTGGGCATCCGGTTCGAAACTGATAATGATACCGAGGCGGCATGCCGGTTTTTCGAGTGGCGGTTGCGCGAGGGCGATGATCTGAAGACCGCCGTACAGCGTGGGTTCAGCGAGTTGGACGGCTTTTTCACCTTTTTGATGGGCACGGACCAGGAGATGTTGATTGTTCGCGATGCATTTGCGTGCAAGCCGGCGGTGGTGGCGGAGACCGATGCCTATGTGGCCATCGCTTCGGAATTCCGATCGCTGGCGCATTTGCCGGACATTGCGCATGCGACTCTTTTTGAGCCCAAGCCTGAGGAGATCTATTCGTGGCGAATATAGAAGCGGCGCGGGAGCCGTGCGCGATGGCGAATTCACTTGAGTTTGATCTTTCCAAAGACAGCCTGCGCGATCTGAATCTGTTCCTGCATCGGGACGCGCACCGCAGCGGTGTGACTGAAGTGGTGGTGAATCATCCGGACGGCGCTCATTCAATCGCCTGCGGAATGAACTCGCCCACCAATATCCAGATTCACGGCCACGTGGGTTATTACGTGGCGGGTATGAACAAGCATGCATCGGTGACTGTGCATGGAAATGCAGGTCCCGGTGCGGCGGAGAACATGATGTCTGGCCGGGTTCATATCCGCGGCTTCGCCTCGACCGCTGCGGGCGCTTCGGCGCACGGCGGATTGCTGGTCATCGACGGCGACGCATCACTGCGGTGCGGGATATCGCTCAAGGGGGGCGATATTGTCGTTGGCGGCAGCGTCGGGAGTTTTTCCGCGTTCATGGCGCAGGCGGGACGGATTGTGATTTGCGGCGACGCCGAGGACGCGCTGGGGGATTCCTTGTACGAGGCGGTCATCTATGTGCGCGGCGAGGTGCGATCCCTCGGTGCCGACGCTCGATTCGAGCCGATGACTGACGCGGACCGCAAGGTCGTTGCGCAGTTGCTGGCGCTCGCGGGCATGTCATTTGATCCTGCGGAATTCAAACGCGTCGCGTCTGCAAAGAGTCTGTATCACTGGCACGCCGATGCCGATCAGGAGTATTGATCTCATGTCGACACCGCATCTTGAAGAGTCTGCAGGCTTCGACCGGCAGACAATCGATTACATTCAACGCGCCTCGGCTAGCGGCCTGTATGAAATTCGAGGGCTGGGCGCCAAGCGTCGCGTCCCGAATTTCGATGACTTGCTGTTTCTCGCAGCGTCCCTGTCCCGCTACCCGCTCGAGGGGTACCGTGAGCGCTGCTCCACCAAGACCGTGCTGGGGACACGTTTCGCCTCACGACCCATCGAGTTGGCGATTCCCATAACGATTGCCGGAATGAGTTTCGGCGCTTTGTCTGCGCGCGTCAAAGAAGCGCTCGGCCGTGCCGCCACCGAAGTGGGCACATCGACCACCACCGGGGATGGTGGGATGACCTCCGAAGAACGCGATTCTTCCAAGACTCTGGTGTATCAGTGTTTGCCGTCGAGGTATGGTTTCAATCCGGATGATGTACGCCGGGCCGATGCGATCGAGATTGTGATCGGTCAGGGTGCGAAGCCGGGCGGAGGCGGCATGTTGCTGGGTCAGAAGGTCAATCCCAGAGTCGCGCGAATGCGCACGTTGCCAGAAGGCGTGGATCAGCGTTCAGCCTCGCGCCACCCGGACTGGACCGGACCGGATGACCTGGTGATCAAGATCAAGGAACTGCGCGAAATCACGGACTGGGAAAAACCCATCTACGTCAAGGTGGGCGCCACGCGGGTGTTCAACGACGTCAAGCTGGCGGTTCATGCCGGTGCCGACGTGATCGTGGTCGATGGCATGCAAGGAGGAACGGCGGCAACCCAGACGGTGTTCATTGAACATGTGGGCATCCCGACACTCGCTGCCTTGCGGCAAGCGGTTGACGCATTGGAAGACCTCAACATGCGCGGGACCGTCCAACTGGTGATCTCCGGTGGAATCCGCAGCGGCGCCGATGTTGCCAAGGCGCTGGCCATGGGCGCGGATGCGGTGGCCATCGGCCAGGGCGTGCTGTTCTCTTTGGGATGCAACAGCGACACCTACATTTCTGGCGGAGAGCATCGATCAGCCGTTGAGGACTATGCCCGGATCGGCGCCGCGCCGGGCTTTTGTCACCATTGTCACACCGGCAAATGTCCGGTCGGCGTCACGACGCAAGACCCGGTGCTCGAGCTCAGGCTGGAGCCGGCGGTGGGCGCGAAGCGGCTGAAGAATTATCTGAAAACCTTGAACATGGAAATGACCACCATCGCGCGTGCCTGCGGAAAGCAGGACGTGCACCACCTGGAACGCGAGGACCTGGTGGCATTGACGGTGGAAGCAGCCGCGATGGCCCGCCTGCCGCTTGCCGGCACGTCCTGGATACCCGGAAGCTAAACGGCCGCTGCGTGCTTACAGCAGGTCGTAGGTAAAGTCGTACGCTGTCGCCTTTGCATCGCGCGCGTGCAGCTTGAGGCTTCCCTTTGCGCCGGCGTATTTCCCGGTTCCACCGGTGACCACGAACAGCGAATCGCCCACATCGGCAAACGGACCTTCGATGGTGATCAGGCCGTCCTTGAGTGTCAGCGTCCAGATGCATTCCCAGCTCTTGCCCGGATTGACGCGCACGCAGTAGCCCTGATCGGTTCCCAGCTGATGGGTGTTCTGCGCATCGAACACCGGATTGGCGAAAGTCAGCAGATCTCCCACCGAATCGCCCTTGGCGCCGAGATCGGTCGTGACATCGGTGAGCGCGCGTTCCACCAATTGCAGTTTTTGCGCCGCCATTGCCGGCATGGCCAGTGTTCCCAGCGCAATTGCGATCAGGCAGTGTCTTTTCATGGTCTTTACTCCCAGGGTTTGATTGAACGAGGCTGAAGCAAATCCGGCACGCGAGCGTCTGTTGCGCTCAACCCGTTTCCACGTTGACGCGCGCATCGCCCAATTTGGGGACAGTCTGAGCGCCCCACAACTGCCGCTCGCGTATCCACGGCAGCGGGTAGGCCGGATGTGGGCTGTCGAACTCACGCGCCAGCCGGTGTGCGTCCCAGAGGGCTTGATTCAGTTGTGCCGGCGCCTTGCAGTCCCCGGTGCGAAAGACCGCCTGCACCTCGTTCGCCGGCCATTCGGCCTTGCGCGCTTTGAGCTCTTGCCACAGCGCGTCGTCCGAATACCGGGAGGTGACCAGGATCACCGCGTCGATGCCCAGGTCGAACTCGCCGCCGTTGTCCTTGCGCGGCACGGCGCCGGAAGTCGGTCCGAGCAGATCCGGACCGTGCTTGTATAAATAGCTGACTCGCACGGTGCCGGGCTCGATGGCGTCCACCCAGTGATTGCACCAGACCTTAACCCCCTTTTCGAAAAGCATGCGCTTGTTGTTGCCGGCTTCCATGGTGAAGTTGCCGTATTCGGCGATGTCCGCGGCATCGCAGATATAAGTGACCTGCTTGCCTTGGTTTGCCATCAACTCGGCCAGGGTGATGCCCATAAAATGGCCATCGCCGTCCAATATGAGCACCCGCTGACCCGGCACGGGCTTGCCCTGCACGAGCTGAAACGGCGTCAGCACATGCGGCAGGCGATCATCGGCGCCGGGAATCGCTCCGCTGCCGGCGCTGCGGCCATCGCCGCACCACTGCGCGCCGGTGGCGATGACGACGCGGTCCGCCCCATACCGCAGCACCTCTTGCGCGTTCATGCGGCCCACACCCAGATGTACCTCGACGTTTTTCTTCAACTTCGAAAGCTGCGTCTGGCGGTAGGTGATGACGCGCCCCCATTCGCTCAGGCGCGGCAGCGTCGCCACCGATTTCCAGTGACCACCCAATGCATCGGAGGCCTCGCGCAGATGCACGGTGTAGCCGCGTTCGCCGAGCACGCGGGCGCATTCCATGCCTGCGGGCCCGCCGCCCACGACCAGCACCGAGCACGGCTGGGTGGTCTTGCTGAACTTTTCCGGGTGCCAGCCGCGGCGGTATTCCTCGCCGATGGTGACATTCTGCGTGCACATGATCTGGCCGCCCTGCTGGAACTTGGAGACGCAGATGTTGCAGCCGATGCACTCGCGGATATCC
Source organism: Pseudomonadota bacterium (assembly GCA_025357635.1). Lineage (GTDB taxonomy): Bacteria > Pseudomonadota > Gammaproteobacteria > Steroidobacterales > Steroidobacteraceae > TMP-86. The sequence goes on along the minus strand of JANXOV010000071.1, from coordinate 2,476 downwards.
TCCAGCCGGCCTTCGGAAATCTTGGTGGGCAGGAACGGGTCGGCGATCGATGGCCGCGCTGCGCCGATGATGTCCAGCACGCCGGCGCGGATCAACGCCACCATGTCATCGGGGCTGGTCAAGCGACCATTGCCGACGACCGGAATGCCGGCCCCCAGCACTGACTTGCCCTGCTTGATGAACGGTGTCATCCATCCGGATTTGCGGTAGCGCGACGCACCGGCATCCTCGCCCCATTCGGCGTAGTCGCCGATCTTCAGCGCCACCAGATCCACCACGCCTTCCGCGCGCAGCAGTTCCAGCAGCCGTATGCCATCTTCGTGCGCCTCCACGCCCGCGGGCCCGTGCAGGGTGTCCATCTCAAAGCGCGTGGTGATGCCGCAGCGATCCCCGAGACTGCGTTTCAACGCCTGCAGCAGCTCGATGAAGAACCGTGAGCGATTCTCGAAGCTCCCGCCGTAGCGATCGGTGCGCTTGTTGAAGCGGGGCTCCAGGAACTGGATGGGAACCGTGTCGTCGCCTGCGGACACCTCGAGCAGGTCGAAGCCCGCCTGCTCGGCGCGTTTGCCCGCTTCGACGTACATGTTGATCACGGCCCGGATGTCCAACTCGTCCATTTCATAGCCGTAGACCGAGCGCGTGGCGAACATGGGCGAGAGCCATTGACTGGGCGAGCGGCCAAATTCACGCGATTCGAGCGAAGGGGCGTTGCCCCCGCTGTACCACAGCTGAATGCCGGCGAGACTGCCGTAGCGGTGCGCCACATCGCACATAAGCCCAAGATTGATGACATCGCCTTCGTCCCAGATGCGCGCAGACGTGTACGGATATTCATCGGCCTCCGGGTGAATGGAGCAGAATTCCGTGAAAACGACGCCCCAGCCACCCTCGGCCTTCATGCCGCGCAGATGCGCCTGCGCGCCGGGTCGTTCGGAGCCGGGGCCTGCGCAATGCGAGGTCTGCCAGAATCGATTTCGCGTCTTTTTCGGTCCGATCGTCATCGGCTCGAACAAGATGTCGTACTTGGAATCTCGCGGCATGGGGCGTTGTTCTCCTATACTGCGAGTGGCGCGTGAATACGCGCGCTTCGTAACCGGGCATGGAGAATATTACGGTGAGCTTTGCAGGGAAAACTGTTCTCGTCACCGGCTCCACCACCGGCATCGGTGAAGCCTGCGCCCGGATTTTTGCTGAATCCGGCGCTCGAGTGATGGTGTCGGGCCGCGACGCGGACCGCGGACATGGCGTCGTCGCCGCGATCAACGCCGCCGGCGGCAATGCGCAGTTCCCGGCCGCCGATCTGCGCGGCGCCGCGGCCTGCGGGGAACTGATCGCAACGACGATCGAGCGCCTGGGCCGATTGGATGTTCTGGTGAACAACGCGGGGATCCTGTACAGCGCCGATGCTGTGCACACCAGCGATGAACAATGGCTTGAGACCATGGCGGTCAACGTCAACGCGCTGTTCTATCTGAGTCGCGCCGCCGTCAAACACATGCAGGGCATCGGCAAGGGCGTCATCGTGAACATCGCCTCCGAGTGGGGCCTGAACGGCGAGCCCAATCACCTGGCTTACTGCGCCAGTAAAGGGGCGGTGGTGCAAATCACGCGTTGCATGGCACTGGATCATGCGCGCGACAATATCCGTGTCAACTCGGTGTGCCCCGGCGAGATCCATACGCGCATGGTGGATGCGATCCTGGCACAGCGCGGTGGCGACATGGGGCAGCAATTGCGTGAATTGGCGGCAGGTATTCCGATGCGCCGGTTGGCGCATCCGGCTGAAGTCGCGCGCTGCGTTCACTTTCTTGCGTCCGATCTTGCCAGTTATGTCACCGGCGCCAATCTGCCCGTCGACGGTGGTAACGATGCCACCGGTGGCGCCTATCCTTGACGCGCTCGCCACCTCAAACGCCCGGCACCGGAGTGACTGATAACCCGGAGGATGACCTTCGCAGGTGTGCATCGCCCGCAGGTGCGTTGCCGCGCTCATAGGGCTTCGCCATCCACATATACACGGCGCCCAGCACGATGATCACGGCGGTCGTCAACGCCATCGAATAGTTGATGTGCCACGGCGCGCCGGGCGTGCGCGGCCAGGCGATGTTGATGATGGCGGCAATGCCATAGGCCAGCGCCGCCGCATTCACGGACCATCCCCACGCGCCCAGCGTAAACGGCCCGGCCGGCCGCCAACCTTTGAGGCGCGCGACCAACGCGCCGAATACAATCATCTGAAACGAGATGTAAATGCCCAGTGCCGCGAAACTGATGATGGTGGCAATTGCATCCTGCAACCACAGCGCCGATAAGGCGATCAAGGCTGGGATGGCGCCCATGACGATCAGCGCTGTCGCCGGGACATGGTGGCGTTTGGAAAGCCGGCTAAGGTACTTGCTGCCGAAGATCATCTGATCGCGCGAGTAAGCGAACAGCAGCCGGCTGGCGGCTGCCTGCAGGCTCAGCAGGCAGGAGA
>JANXOV010000028.1 GCA_025357635.1 Pseudomonadota bacterium | reverse complement strand
AAAGATAGAGCGCGCCGAAAACGACCAGAATCGGCGATACGCCCATCACCAGATGGAAGTGTGCGACCACGAAATACGTGGCCGACAGCGGCACATCCACCGTCACGTTTCCGAGGAACAGCCCGGTCAAGCCGCCATTGATGAAGGTGAAGATGAACCCGATGGCGAACAGCATCGGTACGGTGAGATGGATATCGCCGCGCCAGAGCGTCAGCACCCAGTTATAAACTTTGAGCGCAGTGGGAACGGCAATGACGAGCGTGGTCGTCGCAAAGAAGAAGCCGAAGTACGGATTCATGCCGCTCACGTACATATGATGCGCCCACACCACGAAGCTCAGACAGCCGATCGCCAGAATCGCCCAGACCATCATGCGATAGCCGAATATATTCCGCCTTGCATGCGTGCTCAGCAGATCGGACACGATGCCGAATGCCGGCAGCGCGACGATGTACACCTCTGGATGGCCGAAAAACCAAAACAAGTGCTGGAACAACAGCGGGCTGCCGCCGTTGTACCCCAGCGGCTGCCCCATCGAGGAGACCGCCGGCATGAAGAAGCTGGTGCCGGCCAGACTGTCCAGCGTCATCATGATGGCGGACACGAACAAGGCCGGAAATGCCAGCAGGCCCAATATGGTGGCCATGAAAATTCCCCAGACCGACAGCGGCATGCGCATCAGGGTCATGCCGCGGCAGCGGGCCTGCAGCACCGTGGTCACGTAATTCAGGCCGCCCATCGTGAATGCCACGATGAAAATGCCGAGCGATGCGAGCATGCACACGATTCCCCATTTCGTGCCCGGCGTGCCGGAGAGAATGGCCTGCGGTGGATACAGAGTCCAGCCGGCGCCGGTCGCGCCGCCGGGCACGAAGAATCCGGCCACCAGAACCAGCACGGCGAGCAGGTACACCCAGAAGCTCACCATGTTCAGGTACGGGAACACCATGTCGCGCGAACCGCACATCAACGGAATCAGGTAATTGCCGAAACCGCCCAGAAACAAGGCGGTGAGCAGATAGATGACCATGATCATCCCGTGCAAAGTGATGTACTGGTAATAATTCTGCGGGGCGATCAGCGAAAAGCTATGCGGAAAGCCGAGCTGCAGCCGCATCAGCACTGACAACACGAGCGCGACCATGCCGATGGCGATCGCCGTGATCGTGTATTGGATCGCAATGACCTTGTGGTCCTGCGACCAGATGTACTTGGTCAGAAAACTCTGCGGCTCATGGTGATGAACGGTGTGATCACGGTCGGCAATTGCAACATAGGCCATTACAGGCTCCCGGGGTTCAATTCAGTAATCATGCATCGCACGGCGACGTCGCTGGTCTGGCTCATAGCGAATCGATGTGCTTGAGGACGTCGTCGATCGCCTGATCGTCCGCCAGCCACTTGGCCATGGCGGCCATCTGCGCTCCCGTAAAGTCCTGCGGATGAGCGCCACGAATGCCTTGCCGGAAATTTTGAAGCTGGCGTTTCATGTACCAGTCGCTCATGTGAGCCAGTCGCGGCGCGTTCGTCGACCAGACGCCCTGCCCCTTGCCGCCGTGGCAATTCGCACAAGTTTCGTAATGCCGGCTGCCCTTCGAAGCATCCCCTGACAGCGTCGCCTGCGCAGGCGTATCGGGCAGGGAGTTGATGTAGGCGACCACGTTCTTGATGGCCGCGGTGTCAGGAAGCATCGCGGCCATCGCAACCATTTGCGATCCAATGGCATCCTTGCTGTTTCCGCCGCGTATCCCCTGCTTGAAATATTGCAGTTGCTGCGCCAGGTACCAGCCCGCCTGACCGCTGAGCTTCGGTGCGTTCAATTGCGGATTTCCTTCCGCCTGTGCGCCATGGCAGGTGCTGCATACGGCATAGGAGGCCTTGCCGGCCTCGACATCGCCGGCGACAGCAGCGCGCGTTTGCGCGTACGTCGGCTGTGCGGCGAGCCAGGTTTGAAAATCCTTTTCCTCATCGACAACCACGCGGCCGCGCATCGTGAAATGCGCCGTTCCGCACAGCTGTTCGCACAGTGCATCGAACGCGCCCACGCGGCTGGGGACCAGCCAGAAATAGGTCACCATCCCCGGCACCATGTCCATCTTGACCCGAAACGGCGGCACCGCGAACTGATGCAAAACGTCCTTGGCGCGCAGCAGGACCTTCACCGGTTTGCCGACCGGCAGATGCAGTTCCGGGCTCGTGACCAGAACATCATCCTGACCTTTGGCATCGTTGGGGTCGATCGCGAACGGATTTTCTGGACTCGCGAGGCGAATATTCGTGGTGCCCAGCGCACCGTCCTTGCCGGGAAACCGATAGCTGAAATTCCATTGCTGCCCGACGACCTCGACCTCTGGCGTGCCGGGTGGCACCGTGACGAACTTGGCCCAAACCAGCAGACCCGGGGCGAGCAAGGCGGCAATGCCCACCGTGGTCAGGATCGTCAACCACCATTCGAGTTTGTTGTTCTCCGGTTCGTAAAGCGCTGTGACGCCCTTGCGGTGCCGGTAGCGGATGATGGCGTAAGCCATGAAAAAATTGACCGCGAGGAACACCGCGCCCGTGACCCAGAACGTGAGATTGACCGTCTGGTCCATCATCTGCCAATTGGACGCGATCGGCGTGAACCACCATGGGCTCAAGAAGTGAAACAGGACCGTGCCGACCGCCAAAACGATTACTGCAAATGCCATTATCACTGGTGCCCCCTGCGCGCGGTATCAATCCGCGTGGATCAAGCCTCTATGTCGGAGTTCCGGAAACTCGCCTCACATCGCTGAACGGATTGACGAAGTGCGAATCGACCGCCACCAGTTCGGCATCCGAATGTTTTTCGCGCATCATGTTGAGCACAACCTGCTCACGATGCTTGCGCACATAAACCAGTATCAGATACTTGCCCGACACCAGGTCGTCATGAAACTGAGCCAGTTTCTTGTTCTCGCTATCGATTCCCACCAGGCCGCCTTCCCAGGCGCCGAACAATGAGGCCACCCCGACCAGGATGGCGTAAACGAACGACGGCACCACATGCTCGCCAAACGGCCGTGTGTAAATGAGCAATCCGACGCCAGCCAGTCCGATCAAGAATCCGAGCGCGGCGCCGATGAATCCGTCACGAACGATATCCAGTGTCTCGAAGTAGTTGCTGGAATGGATTTGATGCCGCTTGAGGCCCGACTCGTCTCGGGAGATCACGTGCAGGTAGAAATCCCTGACGCCGACGGCATGCAGATCGGCCGAGACCTGCTCGGTCGTTGCCAATGTTGGCGTAAGAAAGTAAAGGCATTTCATGGCTTCCCCCGCGACGTCTTGTACGGCAGCCCGAGAACGATTTCTTATCTAGCAGTCACTCAAAGGCATTGCTTTTTTTCTGCCAAGAGCCAACTTCAGCCCGAGTATCGCACCGGCTTTGTCGCATTGGAAGATGCTGAGGTGCAGCAATCGTGTCGCGAGCGACGGAATTGCGCTGCAACAAAAATCCGCTGCGATGCAACAACTCAAGAGAACACCTGCCGCCCGGCATACGGGGCGTGCGAAAAACGCGTGCTAACATTCGGCTCGGGGCTGGAAACAAATTATCGGGGAGTCGAACAATGGACCTATTCTTGGTTGTGATCATTGTCGCCATGCTCGTCACGATCGCCACGATGTTCCTGGGCGTGCTGACGATGTCCGGCGGCGGCTCGACGGACAAGACTCTGAGCACGCCGCTGATGTGGGCGCGCGTGGGGTTTCAGGCGCTCACACTCTTGTTGTTGTTCATCGCGATACGATTGCGCTGATTCGTCAGGCCGCAGCCCAACGGCGATTATTCCGGACGGACAATCCGGAAGAACTTGCGAGCCAGGGCCAACAATTCGTTGTCGGTGGGGTGATCCAGGGTCTCTACGGCTGAGATCCGCTGCGCAACCTCTGCGTGGTGCTCGGTGATGTAGTTGTTCAGCTCGGCTTTTGCGTTTCCGGGACCCGTGATCAGAATCGCACCGTCATGCGTGAGGGCCGCAACGATGCGCTCAAAATAGTCCTTGTCCACGCCGCGATGAGCGCTGCCGGTAATGTTGGCGCGGTGCTCGAGGTGGTGACGGGAACTTTTCGCCTGCACCAGATCGCGTTGCGCTGCCGTGGCGGTGACATGGAAAATCTTCGCATCGCGATGATCGACCCAAATGATGGCGTGGTTATGCTCGTTCATACATTGCGTCCCGCTTGTTGCTTATGGGCGTGGTACTTGCCGAACTCCAAGCGTGCGATCGCGCGATTATGCACCTCATCGGGCCCATCGACCAGGCGCAAGGTGCGCGCATGCGCATACGCCTTCGCAAGCCCAAAATCCGTCGTCACTCCGGCGCCGCCATGCGCTTGAATCGCATCGTCCACAATCTTCAGAACCATTCGCGGCGCGGCCACCTTGATCATCGCTATCTCAAGCTGCGCCGCCTTGTTCCCCACGGTATCCATCATCTGGGCCGCCTTCAAGCACAGCAAGCGCGTCATTTCGAGATCTATTCTCGCGCTGGCGACGCGCTGTTCCCAGACCGATTGCTCGGCGATCGTCTTGCCGAATGCGGTGCGCGACAGCAGCCGCGTGGTCATCTTGCGCAGCGCATCCTCGGCCATGCCGATCGCGCGCATGCAATGATGAATGCGCCCCGGCCCAAGCCTCCCCTGGGCAATCTCGAATCCCCGCCCTTCGCCGAGCAGCATATGGTCCGCCGGCACTCGAACATTGTTGAGCAGCACTTCGGCATGACCGTGAGGCGCATCGTCGAAACCGAAAACCGGCAGCATGCGCAGCACCTCGACACCGGGTGTCGCCATCGGCACCAGGATCATTGATTGCTGTTGATGGCGTGCGGCAGTGGGATCGGATTTCCCCATGACAATCGCAATTTCGCAGCGCGGATCGCCGGCACCGGAGGACCACCATTTTCGGCCATTGATCACGTAGTCATCCCCGTCGCGGACGATGCGGGTTTCAATGTTCGTCGCGTCCGACGAAGCGACGCCCGGCTCGGTCATCAGAAAGGCCGAACGAATCCTGCCTTCCATCAGCGGCTGGAGCCAACGAAGCTTCTGTGCCCGTGTGCCGTAACGATGAAACACTTCCATGTTGCCGGTATCAGGAGCTGAACAGTTGAACACTTCCGACGACCATTCGATGCGACCCATCTCCTCGGCGCAGAGCGCGTACTCGAGATTCGTCAGGCCGGGCCCGTCGAATGCGAAGCTCGTGTCGACGTGATGATCGCCCGAGCCTGGCGGCATGAAAAGATTCCACAAGCCATCGGCATGAGCTCGCACCTTGAGTTCATCGACGACTTTCAGCACCTTCCAACGCGTCCCGGCCGACTGCTCCGCCAGATAGTCCGCCTCTCGAGGCGCGACATGCGTGTCGATGAATGCGCGAACCCGGTCGCGCCAGTGAGTCTCTCGTTCGCTCAAAGAGAAGTCCACGATGATCCTTAAGGGTTAGCGCAAGGTTGCGGCCAGGGAAAGCGACTATGACTGAAGACCAGGATCAACGCAAAGTCGAGGGCATCCCTCGAAACGGCGTGTCCACACGCGTCGCGCTCAATTGAAGCGCACGTACTGGAAATCGACACTCTGCTTGTTGATGCCCTTGTCAGGCGGCGCGATCCAGTTCGCAAACTTTCCCGGCTCCACCACCCGCCCCATCAATGACTGCACATGCGCGCGATCTTCGGGCGTAGGCAGCCAATCGCGCTCCTGCGCGTTCCATTGCGCGGCGCTGACGACCTGCCCGTTTGGGAAGATCTTGACGCCGGCGAGCGCGCCAATCTGCCGATTGAATCCCTTATGGGGCAGCGACAGGCGAAACTCGAGGCCGGACCTGCGTATCACCTTGTTCCAACGCATGACGCCCGCCAGGGAATCCTTGATGTAATCGTCCCGCAGCTTCTCATTCAAGGCGTTCAGCGCCGGCGCCTGCGCCGTGATCAGCTTCCCCTGCACCACTTGCAGCACCGGATAGGTCTGTTCCTTGAGCAGGTGATCATCCTGAATCCGTCCCTCCTCGAAGCGTCCCTTGAGCCCGGTGCTGTAGAAGGTGGCGGCGTTGGAGGATACATCCGCCCCGAACAGATCCAGCGTGACGCTGTAATGAAAATTGATATAGCGCTGCAGCGTGGGCAGATCGACGACGCCGAGGCGGCGCAAAGCTGCCGGATCATCGGTCTTGTGTTCCTGCATCACCTCGCAGGTCCGCTGGATGATGCGTGCCACGCCGGATTCTCCCACATACATGTGATGCGCTTCTTCCATGAGCATGAATCGCGTCGTTCGCGCCAGCGGGTCGAATGCGGATTCGGTGAGCGCACACAACTGATACTTCCCGTCGCGGTCGGTGAAATACGTGAACATGAAGAACGACAACCAGTCCGGCGTCTTTTCATTGAACGCCCCGAGGATGCGCGCGTTGTCCGCATCGCCCGAGCGGCGCTGCAACAACGCTTCCGCCTCTTCTCTGCCGTCGCGGCCGAAATGCCGGTGAAGCAGATAGACCATGGCCCATAGATGCCGGCCCTCTTCCACATTGACCTGGAACAGATTGCGCAGGTCGTATTGCGACGGACAGGTCAGACCCAGATGCCGCTGCTGCTCGACCGACGCAGGCTCCGTGTCTCCCTGCGTGACGATGATGCGCCGCAGATTGGCGCGATACTCACCCGGAACGTCCTGCCAGACGGGCTCGCCCTTGTGATCACCGAAGCCGATGGTGCGGTCCGCCTGCGCCGGATTCAAAAAGATGCCCCAGCGATACTCGGGCATTCGAACGTGATCGTAATGCGTCCAGCCGCTCGGGTGCACGCTCACGGCCGTGCGCAGATAGACGTCGAAGCCCTGCGAGCCTTCCGGACCCATCTCGCTCCACCAGTCCAGAAATCCCGGCTGCCAATGCTCCAGCGCGCGCTGCAAGGTTTTGTCGCCTGACAGATCGACGTTGTTCGGGATTTTTTCGCCGTAATCGATGTTCATGCTCACTACACTCGCTCCCAATTGAATCTGGCCTTGTGTCCGCTGCCGAAAACCTTGAGCGCACCGGTCTCGCCGGTGGAGTTCGGGCGGATGAATATCCAGTTCTGCCATGCGGAAAGGCGCCCGAAAACCCGCGTCGGCATCGTCTCCGCCGGACCGAAGCGCAGGTTGGCTTCCATGCCCGTCAATGCGTCCGGGGACAAGCTGGCGCGCTCCTCGAGCACAATGCGAATTTCATCGGCCCAGTCCAAGGTGTCCGGAGCGGCCGTGATCAACCCCAATTCATCGGCGCCGGCGGCGTGCAGTGGGCGGCCGATCGCGGCGCGAGCCGCATCGATCGGCCCGCGCTCGGAATAAAAGCGGGCCTCGATGCGCGACAGCGCGTGATTGGCCGGATACAAGCCGAAGTTCACCGCCGACAGCGCAATGCAGGGCGCATCTTGCGCATCGGATTGCAGCATGTAGCTGCGGTCGGCCGCCAACGCGATCTCCAGCAACGTGCCGGCGAAGCAGGAATGCGGTTCGATCAAGGCCAACAGGCTGCGCGAGGTCACCTCCAGGCGCGCCAGCGTCCGGCGCAGTATGCCGATGGTCTCGCGCACGAACCAATGATTGCGCTGGGCAAGCAGACTCTCATCCACCGCCAACACGGCCTGCACATTGCCGCGCGTCTTCAGAATCCAGATGCCGACCTCCAGATGATTGGTCCGCAGCATCAGGATGGCATCGTCCAGTTCGCGAGCCATTTGCAGTGGCCACCAGCCAGCGCCCTGCGCGACGATATCCTCTATCTCGACCGGCGGGGTTTGCGCCGGCGCCGCAATGGTCAGCACCGCGCGCCGCGCCTTCGGATCGATTTGAACCTCGACGAATTCATAGTGGTAGCCGGTGGCATCGATGCCGCGCTTCAGTGGCGTCAATTCCACACCCCGCGCGCCTGCCGGACGATCGCTGCCCGCAGCCAGGTCGAGTGCGCGCCGGCGAACTTCCTCGGCGAAGCGCTGCGGCTTGATCACCTCATCGACCAGCCGCCACTGTTTGGCGCGCGCGCCGCGAACCCCTTCCGCGGTCGTACAGAACACATCGGCCAGATCACGGCGTACCTTGCGTTTGTCGGTCAGGCGGGTCAGTCCACCCGTGCCGGGCAGCACGCCCAGCAAAGGTACTTCCGGCAGGCTGACGGCGGAGGAACGGTCGTCGATCAGGAGAATCTGATCGCAGGCCAACGCCAGTTCGTAACCGCCGCCGGCGGTGGTGCCATTGCAGGCGGCAATAAATTTCAACCCGGAGTGAGCGCTCGAGTCTTCGATTCCGTTGCGCGTTTCGTTGGTGAACTTGCAGAAATTCACCTTCCACGCGTGACTCGATGCGCCCAACATGAAGATGTTGGCGCCCGAGCAGAATATGCGGTCTTTGCCGCTGGTTATGACCACGCAGCCGACTTGCGGATGCTCGAAGCGCAGACGCTGCAGGGCATCGTGCAGTTCGATGTCGACGCCCAGATCGTAGGAATTGAGCTTGAGCTTGTAGCCCGGGCGCAATCCCCGCTCTTCGTTCACGTCCATGCGCAGCGTGGCCACGCGGCCATCGATATTGAGTTTCCAATGCACGTAACGATCCGGATGGGTGAGGAAATCGACCAAGGGCACAGCACCTTGATCTGAATTCAACGCAGCGTCTGACATCAGCATCTCCTTGGCGGACTCAGGCAGACACGGCCTGCCGCAACTTCTTCAGGCTCGCGCGGACGCTCTGCCGCGACGTATCCAGTATCCGGTCGGCCCGGCCGTAGAGCGGTTCGCGGGCGCTCAATATGCGCCGAAGATCCTCCATCGCCTCATCGTTGCCGTCCATGGGGCGCGTGTCCCCTTGAGCTTCCACGCGCGACATGTGCTCCTGCGCGGAGGCCTTCACCCATACCGTGAAACACTTAGCCAACAGGATTTCATAGGTCTCAGGCTCCGACACGACGCCGCCGCCCGCGGATAAGACCAAACGCTCGCTGGAATCGATGATTTTTTCCAGGCAACGCCGTTCGATGCGCCGGTAGCCGCCCTGCCCATAGAGCAGGAACACTTCGCTTAAACTCGTGCCCGCCTCCCGTTCGACTTCTTTGTCCAATTCCACGAAGCGGCAATTCAGTTCCTGCGCGAGCAGCGCGCCGAGCGTTGATTTTCCGGCGCCGCGAAGGCCGATCAGCGCGATGCGGGGTTTGCGTGCGTCCTCTTCAAGGCCGAGCTCGTTGATCAGGCGCGAAGTGACCTCTTCCAGTCGATGGCCTGGCAGACGGTCCAGCAGGCGCCGCAGCAATGCTTGCTCGGACGATCGCTCGCGCGTGTCGAGCAAATCGATCAGCGGGGCGCCCAATGCGACGGCGATACGCCGCAGCAACACGATGGAAATATTGCCATCGCCCAGTTCCAGTTGCGCAAGGTACCGCTCGGACACCTGTGCGTTTCGCGCCAGGACTTTGCGCGCCATGCCGCGCTGCTCGCGCAGTTTGCGCACGCGCGCTCCCAACGCGGCCAGAAATTCCGAATCATCGCCATCCGCGATATCGGCGGCACTGCGGGACCGGGCTTGGACGGTGTTCATTGAAAGGCATTCCGATAAGAATGGCAATATAGTACATCTTTTTATTGATACATGTATTATATTGCTTTAATCGAGTAACGGTTCAAGCTGCGGGGCGATGCATCGCGATCGCAGCCAGCACCTCAAAAGGCCCCTGGATGTGTCTGATCTTGGTCGGTTGGCGGGTCCACGCCGAATTCCCCCTGGTGCTGGCGGCCAACCGGGACGAATTCCATTCGCGCCCGAGCGCGCCGGCGCATTGGTGGCCGGATCATCCGCGGTTGTTGGCCGGACGTGACCAAGTAGCCGGCGGGAGCTGGCTGGCCGTCACCCGCGACGGACGGATGGCGGCGCTCACGAACTTTCGAGACCCGAGCCGCGGAAAATCCAATGCACCCAGCCGCGGCGAACTGGTGGTCCGATTGGCCGAATCAAGCGATCCGATCGAGCGCCGGCTGCAGTGGTTGAGAGAGCACAGCGCGCGGTTTGCGCCCTTCAACATGTTGATCAGCGACGGCGCTCAACTGGCGATATTCGAAAGCGTGTCGGATTCGTACCGCTTTCTTTCGCCCGGCATCTATGGACTGTCGAATCATTTGCTCGATACGCCGTGGCCCAAGGTTCGACAGGCCAAGTCCCGTCTCACCGAAGCGCTGCGAGCTTCACCGGGCGAGGAGGCGCTGCTGCATCTGCTGCGCGATGAGCAGATCGCGCAGGACGATCAGTTGCCTCGCACCGGCGTAAGCGTTGAGTGGGAGCGGCTTCTATCCAGTGCATTTATCCGTGACGCCGACTATGGCACGCGGTGTTCGACCGTGATCCGGATGAGATCGGATGCTTGCGTCAGCTTTCGCGAATGGACCTGGGATGCAAAGGGGTCGATCGCCGGGGAAGCCAGACATGAATTTTCGATTGAACCGCCTGACCGGCCATTTCAGCGTGAATCCTAGGCTAGAGCAGATTCGCCACGCAAACCGCGGCAATGGCAATCGGGCACAGGTAACGCAGCAGCCAGCTGATCAGCGTGCGGCCGAGCGGCGTGGTTTCGCTCAACTCATCTGCCACGATGGAGCGCTTCACGCGCCAGCCGACGAACACACTGGTCAGCAGCGCGCTTGCGGGGAGCAGGATGTTCGAGGCCAGGTGATCGAGCGCGGCGAAAACCGTCTTGCCGTGAAATCCAGGCACCGCATCCAGCGGAAACCAACCGGACCAGTGATTGAACGACAACACCGAAGCGATGCCTGCCAGCCATGCCGCGAAGACGCTGACGGTGACGGCCGGCGTGCGCCGCAGGCCACCCCTCTGCTGCAGCCACGCGATCACCGGCTCGATGCAGGCCAGACTGGGCGTCAGCGCCGCAAATACGAGCAACAGATAGAACAGTGTCCCTACCACGCGTCCGCCGGGCATGTCGGCAAATACGCTCGCCAGCACATCGAACACCAGATCTGGTCCTTGCGCCGGATCCATGCCATAGCGAAACACCAGCGGGAAGACGATCAGCGTTGCCATCAAGGACACCAGCAAGATCGCCCCGGAGATGATCAATGCGGACCGCGCCAGCGAGGTGCCGCGTTTCAGATAGGCGCCATAGGCCAGCATCATGGCCGCGCCGACGCCGGTGGCGTAAAAGGCCTGACCGATCGCGGACAGCACCACCGCTGGCGTGATGGCTGAAAAATTCGGCGAGAACGCGAACGCCAATCCCCGCCGCCAGTCGCCAACGCTCAAAGAATAGGCGACGAGTGTCAGCATCAATACGAGGAGCACCGGAGCGCGAATTTTGTTGGCCAGTTCCAACCCGCGATTCACGCCGCGCGCCGAGATCACACCCAGGAGCAGCATGAACGCCGCATGCCATGCGGCCAGCGTGAACGGTTTGGCCAGGAAGGAATGCCACAACGCCACGACCTGTGCGTGACGCAGGCCCGCCAGCGCGCCACTGGCGCAGATCCAGGTATAGGCCATCACCCAGCCGGCGATCACCGTGTAATAGGAGATGATGAGGAATGCCGCCACCGTTCCGAACATGCCGATGATGTTCCACCGGGAACTCAAACCGGATTGCGCCGCGACGGCGCCGGCCGCCTCGGGCGGACTGCGGCCTGAACGCCGCCCGATCAGAAACTCGGCGGCCAGCAACGGCGTGGCAATCAACAGGCACGCGAGGACGAAAACAAAGATGAACGCGCTGCCGCCACTGCTGCCGGCCAGATAAGGGAACCGCCAGATGCTGCCCAGGCCCACCGAGGCGCCAACCGTGGCAAGGTAAAAGGCGATGCTGGAGGTCCACTGGGGCTTTTCGTGTGATGGCATCAGGCATTTTTCCCCGGGAGTGTGCGCATGGCGCATAGGATGCGCTTGGCAAGTATAGACCGACTGACCACAAACCCGCGTCGAATGTCGATACTGTACTTCCCCGCATTGAGGCGCGCAGCGCGCTGCAGTACAAGTGAAACACCCGTCAACTCCAACTTGAGCGCACCATGCCAAACGCCAGCCACCACTTTCACGCACTCGTCTGGATAGATCACAGCCAGGCCAAGGTGTTCCATCTCAACGCCACCGAATCGGATCTGCAGAAAATTCCCAGCACCCATCCGCATCAGCATCTGCACCACCGGGCGAACGCGCGCGACAGCGGCCACGCAAGCGTCGACAAGGAATTTCTGAAAAGCGTCTCGCATGCCCTGGCGGACGCCGGCGCGATTCTGATCACGGGGCCGTCCACGGCCAAGACCGAACTGGTCACCTACATCAATCATGCGCACCCGGACATCGCCAAGCGCATATCCGGCATCGAAACGCTGGATCATCCGAGCGACGGCGAACTGGTGGCGCACGCGCGCAAGTTCTTCAAAGCGGACGATCGCATGCACGGCTAGCGCAGCGCGCTCAGGCGCGGCGCCACTGTGTCGCCCCACCTGGCTTGTCCTCGAGCAGCACACCTGCCGCGGCGAGCTGGTCACGGATCTTGTCGCTCAAGGCGAAGTCCCTGGCTTGACGCGCTGCGCGGCGCTGTTTCAGCAGCACGTCGATATCGGCATCGGCCAGTGAGCCGGATTTCAAACCGCGTTTGAGGTAGTCGTGCGGATCCTGCTGGAACAGGCCCAGCACCGCACCGATGGCGCGCAGACTGGCTGCGCCGGCTTGCGCGGCAGCCTCCTCGCCGCGCGCCTTGGCGGCATTCAACTCGCGCGCTGCGCCCTGCGCCACTGCCAGCGCCTCTGGCGTGTTGAAATCATCGTCCATGGCTTCACGAAACTGCGCCAACACCGCCGCGCTCGGCGTGCCGCCCGCAGGCGCATCCTGCAGGGCGCGATAGAAGCCCAGCAGCGTCTCATCCGCCTGATCCAGCTGCGCCTGTGAGTAGTTGATGGGCCCGCGATAGTGGCTGCTGAGCAGGAACAGCCGCATCACTTCCGGATCGCGCAGCGTATCCAAGACGTCGCGCACGGTGAAAAAATTGTGCAGCGACTTGGACATTTTTTCATCATTGATGCGCACGAAACCGTTGTGCATCCAGACGTTGACGAACTTCGTGTCGCAGGCGCCGCAGGACTGGGCGATTTCATTTTCATGGTGTGGAAATTTCAGATCCATGCCGCCGCCGTGGATGTCGAAATGCGGCCCCAGTACCTGCATGGACATGGCCGAGCACTCGATGTGCCAGCCGGGCCGGCCGGCCCCCCAGGGCGAGTCCCAGGCGGGTTCGCCCGGCTTGGCCGGTTTCCACAGGACGAAATCCAGAGGATCGTTCTTGCCGGCGTCAACCTGCACACGCGCGCCTGAGCGAAGATCCTCGATGTCTTTTCCGGACAGAAGACCATAGGCGGGAAACTTGCGCACGGCGAAAAGCACATCGCCGTTGCCCGCCACATAGGCCATACCCTTGGCCACCAACGCCTGGGTTATTTCAATGATCTGCGTGATGTGCTGCGTGGCGCGCGGCTCGTGATCGGGCTGCTGCAGTCCCAGCCGTTCGCAGTCCACGTTCATGGCTTCGATGAAGCGCTCGGCCAGATCGCTCCACGACTCCTTGAGCGCGGCCGCGCGCGTGATGATCTTGTCATCAATGTCGGTGATGTTGCGCACGAAGGTGACGCGATAGCCGCTGTAGCGCAGATAGCGCTGCACCAGATCGAACACGCTGAGCATGCGTGCATGGCCGAGGTGAATGTAGTCATAGACGGTGATGCCGCACACGTACATGCGCACTTCGCCCGGCCGGATCGGCACAAAGACCTCTTTCTGGCCACCGAGAGAATTGTGGATCTTAAGCATGCGATTGCAGTCGCGCGCGGGCCAGGGCCTGCGGCATCAGCCGCAGCAGCGGGGCGAGTTCGGGTCCATGCGACTGGCCGGTGAGCGCCAGGCGCAGCGGCATGAACAAACTGACGCCGCTCTTGCCGGTGGCTTGCTTCAGAGACTTGGTCATCGTTTTCCAGTCGCCGTTGGACTGGTCGTAGGCCTCCAGTGCCGCGCTGAAAAATGCGCTGCCTGCGCCATCCACGACGCTGCGCGCAGCGTCATCCAGCGGCGCGATCTGACCGTAGAGTGCGGCAGCCCAGGGCGCGGCATCAGCGGGCAGCACCACGTTATGCCGCACCAGTTCCACGAAGGCATCCAGGTCCAGGTGAGCCGGCGGCGCGGGAAGGGATGGAGCCAGCCACTCGCGCACCTGCAGCGTGGAGGCCCGCTGCAATGACTCCTTCTGCCAGTGAACCAGTTGACTCTCATCGAAACGCGTGGACGCGCGGCCCAGGTGATCGGGGCGGAAATGCCCGGGCATCGCCTCGCGCCGCAGCCAGGAATCCACGTCGCTAGTGTGGCCGAGATGAAACAAATGATTCAGAACGGCCTCAGGCAGAAACCCTCGCTCGCGAAAGTCGCGCACGCTGGTGCTGCCATGCCGCTTGGACAAGGGCGTGCCATCGGCGCCCATCAGCAGACCCACGTGGCCGTACTGAGGCCGGCGCAGACCCAGCGCGTCGAGCACCATCAATTGGCGCGGCGTGTTGGTGAGGTGATCGTCCCCGCGCAGCACATGGGTGATGCCCATCACCGCGTCGTCCACGGCATTGCAGAAAAAAAACGAAGGCGTTCCGTCCTCGCGACGCACGATGAAATCGCCGATATCCGCAGAAGCGAAACGCTGCGCTCCGTGCACCAGATCCGTGAACTCGACGAGCGCATCGTCGGGCACCTTGAAACGCAGCGTCGCACGCAGGCCGCGCGACTCGTGCTCCGAGCGCTGCGCGGCGGACAAGTGCCGGCAGGTGCCGGCATAGCGCGGAGGCTGCCCCGCCATTCGCTGCAATTTACGCGACAGCTCCAGATCCTCGGGCGTGCAATAGCAAGGATAGGCTCGCTGTTCGGATTCCAGTCGATGGAACAGCGCCCGATACAACTCGCTGCGCTGGGACTGCAAATACGGCGCAGCGGGTCCGCCGATGTCGGGGCCCTCATCCCAGTCCAATCCCAGCCATTTCAGGTCAGACAGCAACTCGACCCGGAACCGGTCCTGGCTGCGCTCGACATCGGTGTCTTCGATGCGCAGCACGAAGCGCCCGCCGGCTTTTCTAGCCCACAAATAGCTGAAAAACGCGGTCCGGGCATTGCCCAGATGCAAGGAGCCGGTGGGACTGGGCGCGAAACGTGTATTTACGGTGGACAACATGACTCACCATTGTACCCATTCGAGTAGAATCCCAAAGCATGAAGCACGCGATCTATGCCTTGAGCCTCCTCTGCATTGCCGGATTGACCTGCGCCCGGGCTGATGAGCCTGCCGCCGCATCCAAGCCGACTGTGCCGGCACCCGCCCCCCTCGCCGTTCCCGCCGGCAATTCAAAGGTCCGCGTCACCACCAACGTTGGCATCTTCGTGATCGAGCTCAATGCCGAGCGCGCCCCGCTGACGGTTGCAAATTTTTTGAAGTACGTTGACGAGGGACAATACGCCGGCACTGTTTTTCACCGGGTCATCGCCAACTTCGTCGTTCAGGGCGGCGGCTACGACACCGCCTACAAGCTGAAGGCGGCACCGCATAAAGTCGTCAACGAAGCGGGCAACGGCCTGGGCAATTCGCGCGGCAGCGTGGGCCTGGCGCGCGCGCAGGATCCGCACGGCGGAGACTGCCAGTTCTACGTCAATCTGGGCGACAACGGCGCGCTGGATCCCAACGCCAGCCGCTGGGGATACGCCGTGTTCGGACGGATCGCCGAAGGCATGGACGTTGTCGACCAGATCGGCAACGTCGCGACAGGTGCGCGCGGCGCTTTCAAGGAAGATGCGCCATTGAAACCCATCATGATCGAAAAGATCGAACGCATGACGGAGCACGCCTCACCTTAATCTCGTGACCACGCTATTCATTTCGGACCTGCACATCGATGCAAGTCATCCGCTCATCACCCAGCGCTTTCTGGGGTTTCTGCGCGGCGAGGCCGCCGATGCCGATGCCCTCTACATCCTGGGCGATCTGTTCGAATCATGGGTGGGCGATGACGATCCCGATTCCGATCAGCAACGGGTGATCGAGGCGCTGCGCGCGCTCAGCACCGGTGGCGTGGCTTGTTTCATCATGCATGGCAACCGCGATTTTCTGATCGGCGCCCGCTTTTGCGCCGCCACAGGCGCGCACCTCCTGCCTGACCCGGTGATTCTGACGCTGTATGGCAGGCAGGTGCTGGTGATGCACGGCGATGCGCTGTGCACCGATGACCGCTCCTATCAGCGGCTGCGCGCCACAGTGCGCGACCCGGGCTGGCAGCAGCGCTTTCTCGCTTTGTCGGTTGCACAGCGACGGGCGCTGGCGGAGGCTGCGCGCGCGGGAAGCCAGGCGCATATGGCCGGACTCGAATACACCATCGTGGATGCCAATCAGACGAGCGTGGAGATCGCGCTGCGCGAGTCCGGGATGCATTGCTTGTTGCACGGCCACACCCACCGGCCGGGCGTGCATTCGTTCCAGGTCGATGGACGCGCCTGTACGCGCATTGTACTCGGCGACTGGTACGAGCACGGCAGCGTACTGCGCTGGCGCGCGGCCGGCTACGAGTTGGGGACCTTGGATTCGCCCACGAGCTGAGCCGGGCATCCGGCCGGCGGCGCTCCGGAATGAAACCGGAACAGCGGATCGGGTTCGCTGATCAGCTGCGCTTCAAGGGGCGCAAAGCAGGCGATGCGCTGCTGCAGGTCCAGGCCGCTGCGCTGCGCGGCGCGAGCCGCCAGATCCAGGTACAGCCCGCGATGACGCGCCTCCGCGGCGTGCAGCGAGTCAAACAACGGGCCCACCGGTGCGGGCACCGCCTGCGCCAGCAATTCAAATCGTTCGCAGGACCGGGCTTCGATGAAGGCGCCGCAGATCATCAGATCCAGTTGGCGCTGCGGCTCCGTGCCCGCCACCGCGCGGCGCAGCCTTTCGGCGTAGCGCCCGGGCGCGAGCCGTCGTGGCGTCACCTTGAGCGCGCGCATCAATCGGGCCACCTGTTCGTAGTGACGCAGTTCTTCGCGCGCCAGCCGTGAGAGCCGGTCGGTGAGATACAAGTCTTCGGCATAGGCGAACATGAACGCAAGCGCCGTGGAGGCCGCCTTCTTTTCACAGTTGGCGTGATCGATGAGCAGCACCTCGAGGTTGGCGCATGCCTGCGCCACCCACGCGGCCGGCGTCGCCGCCAGCAGCAAAGCGTCCGCGCTCATTTCAGGCCGGCTCCGGCAGTGCGTCGATGGCGTCGAGCAGTGCACGCGCGCTCTGAAAGCGCTCGGCCGGCGACTTGGCCAGCAGCCGCTGCAGAATCGGTTCATAGCGCTGCAACTCGGGGGCGATCGGTGGCAGCGCAGAGCGCTTGTGCTTGTAGATCACTTCCATGGCCGAAGCGCCCAGATACGGTTTCTTGCCCACCAGCATTTCATAGAAAATGACGCCAAGACCGTACAAGTCGCTGCGCTCGTCCACTGCCTCCGCATGCCCTTGCTCAGGGCTCATGTAATACGGGGTGCCGAAGATCTCGCGCGCGCCGGTAAGCTCGGTGTCGGTGTCCTGCGCCTTGGCCAATCCAAAATCGATCAGACACGGCGAGCCGTCGCCGCGCAGCATGATGTTGGCCGGCTTGAGATCGCGATGCAAAATGCCGACCGCGTGGACGGCCTCGAGCGCGCTTGCGATCTTCTTCACATACCACAGCGCGGTTTCGGGCGAGAGCGGCGCCTTCATGCGCTGGCGCAGATCCCCGTAGGCAAAGTGTTCCATCGCTATATAGGCATGGTCATCCGCCACGCCCAGATCGTAAATGCGCACGATGTTGGCGTGATTCAGCCCGGCGACGATCTCGTATTCCTGCAAGAACCGGTCGAACCCGATGATGCGTTCGGAAACGTCCGGCACCTGGCTGAACACCTTCAAAACAACCACGCGGCCGGCGCGCTCGCTTTCGGCCAGATATACGCTGCACATGCCGCCGGCCCCCAACTTGCTCAGGCAGCGATGCCCGCGGATGGTCAGGTCGCCGAACTGATAGCGCTTGTCGGCCGCGCGCTGACCCCGCTGGCTCGCCAGCTGATGACGGTGTTCATTCGAGGCGCGTTCCAACGCCATGACCAGTTCCAGGTGGTTGATCTTGCGGAAGTAGAGCCTGTGCACCCGGTGATTCGTGGCAGGTTGAGGGCTGGGCGCATCGCCGAGCACCGCATAGACCAGCGGCGCAAACTCGGGGCGGCTGGAGTAGTCCTGCACAAGCTTCTCGGTTCGCTCCTGCCGCGCCGGGTCGGCGACGATGACGACAGCGTCGTGGCCCGCGGCGGCGAAGCCCGGCGGAAACGGCGCATCCTCATCGAGCTTGAAATCCACCACGGCCGCGTCGGGCCATTGGATCTCGATGTGTTTGCGCACCAGCATGCGGTGCGCCTCGCTCACCGCGACGACGAGAAACCGCATGCTCACCGGACACGGCCCGCAAGCGTGCGCCGGCCGGGCGGAGTCCTACAGGATGCGAACGGCTTTGGGTCCACTGGGCGTGTTGTCGCGACGCTGCTGCTTGGCTTCGTCCGAACGCTCCCGCTGCAAGCGCGCCAGATACTCGACGGTGACATCGCCGGTCACATACTCGCCGGAAAAACAAGAAGTGTCGAATTCCTGAATCTTGGCGTTGTCGTGCTGCACGGCATGAACCAGGTCTTCAAGATCCTGGTAGATCAGCCAATCGGCGCCGATGAGACGCATCACTTCATCGTCCGTGCGGCCCGCGGCGACCAGTTCGGACGCGGCCGGCATGTCGATGCCGTAGACGTTCGGATAGCGCACCGGCGGCGCCGCCGAAGCGAAATAGACTTTTTTTGCGCCGGCTTCACGCGCCATGTCGATGATCTGCGCCGAGGTGGTGCCGCGCACGATGGAGTCATCCACCAGCAGCACATTTTTGCCGCGAAACTCCAGGTCGATGGCATTGAGCTTGCTGCGCACGGACTTGGAGCGCTGCTCCTGCTCGGGCATGATGAAGGTGCGGCCGATATAACGGTTCTTGATGAAGCCTTCGCGGTACTTCACCCCCAGAATCTGCGCCACCTGCACGGCGCTGGTGCGGCTGGTGTCGGGAATCGGGATCACCACGTCGATGTCGTGATCGGGCCGGGTGAGCTTGATCTTCTCCGCCAGCCGCTCTCCCATGCGCAGACGCGCCTTGTAAACCGATATGCGGTCGATGATGGAATCGGGCCGCGCAAAGTACACGTACTCGAATATGCACGGCGTGTGGTGCGCGCCGGCAACGCACTGCTGTGCATACAGCCGGCCCTGCTCGTCGATGAACACCGCCTCTCCGGGCGCCACATCGCGAACGAGCTTGAATCCGAGCATGTCGAGCGCGACGCTCTCCGAGGCCAGCATCCATTCGGGTCCCTTCTTGGTGTCGCGCTTGCCCAGAACCAGCGGCCGGATGCCGTTCGGATCGCGGAAGCCCAGGACGCCGTGTCCGATGACCATGGCAACCACCGCGTAGCCGCCGCGGCAGCGCCGGTAGACCGCGTTCACGGCGGCGAACACGTCGGCGGCCGTGACGCGCGGGGTGCCCACACGCGACAGCTCCGAGGCGAACACATTCAGCAGCACTTCGGAGTCGGAGGTGGTGTTGAGGTGACGGCGGTCCTCGCGAATCAGCACCTCGGTGAGTTCGCGCGCGTTG
Source organism: Pseudomonadota bacterium (assembly GCA_025357635.1). Lineage (GTDB taxonomy): Bacteria > Pseudomonadota > Gammaproteobacteria > Steroidobacterales > Steroidobacteraceae > TMP-86. The sequence continues at coordinate 53,949 of JANXOV010000028.1, read as the reverse complement.
GTCAGATTGCCGTTGTGCGCCAGACAGATGCCGTACGGTGAGTTGACGTAAAACGGCTGGGCATCGTGTGCGCTGTCACAGCCGGCGGTTGGGTAGCGCACGTGGCCAATGCCGGTGTTGCCCTTCAGTTTCACCATGTGCTTCTGCTGGAACACGTCGCGCACCAGACCGGAGTCCTTGCGCATGAACAGTTCCCCTGCATCGGAGGTCATCATGCCGGCCGCGTCCTGGCCGCGATGCTGCAGGACGATCAGCGCGTCATAAATACGCTGATTGACCACGCTGACCCCGACGATTCCAACGATTCCGCACATGTTTTGAAACCCTTCGGCGCCCGGCGCCGCTATCGAGTCTTGACGCCGGAAATGCGCTCGAACGTGGACCACGGCTCGCCTTTCTCGCCCACCATCGAGCGCAACCAGTCGCCTATCGTCTCGCCGTAGGGAACGAGCTTGGATTCATTCCACCAATTTTCATTGTTCAAATGCAGCAGCTCGCAGCCGATGACCATCAGACCCACCAGCACCAGCCCGCGCGCAAAGCCGAACATGATGCCGATGACCCGGTCGAGCAGGCCCAGGCCCACGCTGCGCAGGAAGTACTGCATGATGAGGCCGGTCAGGATCCCTGCAAGGACCACCAGCACCAACACGACGAGGCGTCCGACCCACGGTCGCACGGGAGGATCGGCAAGCAGACCAGCCAAATGCGGCTCGATCAGCGGCCCGAATTTCCACGCCATCCAAATGCCGGCGACCCAGAAAACGAGCGAGACGGCCTCACGGACAAAACCGCGCATGAATCCAACGCCGGTTGAGATCACGACAATCAGGATGATCAGAAAATCGGCCAGGGTCACGTCGCGCCTCGGGAGTCCAGTACCTGCCTGCATTCTACCGGAAGATGGCACCGCTTCGCGGGAAAACCCGCGCCCCGGCGGACACTGTCGGGCATCGAAACTGTGACTGAAGTCAAGGTGCGATGATGCTGACAGCCTGGCCCTGTGACTTGAGCTGTGCCGCCGCGCGTTCGGCGGCGGCCCTGTCGGGGAACGGTCCGGCACGCACACGATGCTTGCCGCCCTGCGAGGAGACATACACGCGGATCGCCTTGCCGCGCAAATTCCGCGCAAGCTTGCCGGCATTTGCCGCGCTGGAGAAGCTGCCCAACTGCACCGACCAACCGCCCTTCGCGCCGATAGGTGCGAACGAATTGGACGGCGCCGCACTCGGAGTCTGTGTTTGCGTGCGAGGCGCTGCGGATTCAAGCGGCGGCTCGGTGCGAGGCTGCTCAGGCACGACATCGACGGATTTCATGGAGGGCGGCGGCGGTTCGATCGCAGGCGCTGGCGCCACCGAGGGGGTCTCGTTCTCAGAAAGTGCCGCAGCGCTTGCCGAGTCTGGATTGCTCAGAACCAGCGTGGCTGTGCGAACGGCCGCGGCCGTGCTGGTGGGCACTGGATTCGGAGTGTCGATGGGATGCGGCGCAGAGAGCTGTGGCGGACCGGAGAGCAGCTCGGGGACGAACAGCACCGCGATGAACACGAGAATGGCCGCGCCGACCAGGCGCTCTTTCAGTAGACGGTCCATGCTAAAGCTCAAGACTGACGCTTCCGGTTCAACGAGGGGCCGCATTGTATTCCGGAATGCGCATGCCCGGCACGATACCCTTCAACTCCAGCCAGTCCAGAACCGGACCGACGCTGTGAAAGGAGCCGAAGGCGACGATGCGATCCACGCCGCCCGCACCGGCGCAGGCCAGTTCGCAGCACTGCGCAATACTGCCGCCGAGGACGTAGCGCTGCCCGACCAGATCGCCCACACGCGCGGCCACCGCGGCGTCCTCGAGCCCCCGCGGGCCCTGCGTGCAGGCAAACCACCAGTAATCCACCACCTCTACAAGCTCAGCGACGATGGCGCGCGCGTCCTTGTCCGCGAGCACACCGAATACGGCCAGCGTTCTGCCGTTCGTGGGCAGCGCACGCAGATTGGCGGCCAGCACGCGTGCGGCTGCCTCGTTGTGCGCGACATCCAATATCCAGGTCGGCTCGCCGGCCCTGGTTGATTCGATCACTTGGAAGCGCGCCGGGAGTTGCGCCCGACTCAATCCCTGCGCGATGGCCGCCGGCTTGATGCTCAAACGTGGCTCGAGTTCCTCCAATGCCGCCAGCGCCGCGCAGGCATTGTCCAGCTGGGTGGCTCCGAACAGCGCCGGCCTCGGCAGACCCGGCAAGTTCCAGCGAGCGCCGCGAAACCGCCACCCCTGCCCGTCAGGCTCGGGCGTATGCGCAAAGTCGACGCCCAGACGTTTGAGCCTGGCGCCGACCTCGCCGGCAACACGCGACACCGATGCGGGCATATCCGTACTGCCAAGAATGGCGGCCTTGCCGCGCCGAAATATGCCGGCCTTTTCCGCACCGATGGCTTCCAGCGTGTCGCCGAGAAACTCCTGGTGATCAAAACCGATGCTGACCACGATGGCCACGTCCGGATCGATAATGTTGACGGCATCGAGCCGGCCGCCCAGCCCGACTTCCAGCACCCAGGCGTCCAAGCGCGCTTCTTCGAACACCAGGATGGCGGCGAGCGTGTTGTATTCGAAGAAGGTCAGCCCGATCTCGCCGCGGGCTGCCTCGATGCGCTCGAACGCGGCCACCAGCCGATCCGCGGCGACGTAGCCATCGCCGATGCGGATGCGCTCGCGGTAGTCGCGCAAATGCGGTGAGGTGAACAAGCCCGCACGGTAGCCGGCGGCCTGCAAGATGGCGGCAGCGTAAGCGCCGACCGATCCCTTGCCATTGGTGCCCGCGACGGTGATGACCGGCACGGCAGGACGGCGCCACTGCAATCGCGCGAGGACCGCCTGGAGGCGCTCAAGACCCAGGTCTATGACACGCGGGTAGGCCTGCTCCTGGTATTGCAGCCATGTCGCCAGATCGCGCAACGCTAGCCTTGGGCCGGTGCGGGCTCTTTGCCGGTCATGATCCGCAGCATCGATCCGATTCGATCGCGCATCTCACGCCGGTCCACGATCATGTCCAAGGCGCCATGATCGAGCAGAAACTCGCTGCGCTGAAATCCTTCGGGCAGCGTTTCGCGAACGGTCTGTTGAATGACGCGCGGACCGGCGAATCCGATCAGCGCCTTGGGTTCGCCGATGTTGACGTCGCCGAGCATCGCCAGACTTGCCGACACGCCACCCGTGGTCGGGTCGGTCATGACCGAAATGTAAGGCAATCGCGCCTCGGACATGCGCTTGAGCGCCGCACTGGTTTTGGCCATCTGCAGCAGCGAATACAGTGCCTCCTGCATGCGCGCCCCGCCGCTGGCCGAGAAACACACCAGCGAAGTCCGATGCTCCAGACAATGATCGGCCGCGCGCGTAAATTTCTCGCCCACCACCGATCCCATGGAACCGCCGAGAAAGCGGAATTCGAAGGCGCAGGCCACGACCGGGAGTTCGACCAGCTTGCCCGACATGACGATCAGCGCATCGCGCTCCCCGGTCTGCTTCTGGGATTGCACCAGCCGGTCGCGGTAGCGCTTGGTGTCCTTGAACTTGAGCGGGTCCTCCGGCTCGATTTTCGCGGCCAATTCGGTCGTGCTGCCAGGATCAAAGAATTTTAGCAGACGCTCGCGACCATTGATGCGCATGTGATGGCTGCATTTCGGGCAGACATGCAGATTGCGCTCGATCTCGGCGCGATACAGCACCGCATCGCACGCCGGACACTTGGTCCAGAGCCCTTCGGGAACGGAGCGGGTGCGGCGTTCGGTCTTGATCCGCGACGGACGTATGCGTTCAAACCAGGACATTGATGGACTCCGTGAATCCGCTTTCGCCAAAAACCCTGTCGATCATAGACCAATGATCGGCACGGCGGCCAACGTGGCAGGAATACCGTACTCGCTGCGGTACTCCGCCTGCCAGAAATACAGCCCGCCGGCCGGGGCCGTGGGGCCGGCTTTGCGCCGGTCGCGGCTGTTCAGAATGTCCAGCATGGCCGCTCGCGCCTGCGGCTCATCCAGCAGATGAATCAGGGTCCCGATGATGTTGCGCACCATGTGGTGCAAGAACGCGGTGGCACGGATTTCCATCCATACATAGTCCCCCAAGCGGCGCACTTGCAGGATATCGATGCGGCGCGTGGCGGACTTGGACTGGCATTCGATGGACCGAAAGGCGCTGAAATCATGTTCGCCCAGCAGCACCTGCGCCGCATCCTGCATCTTCTGCGCATCCAGGCTGCGGTGAATCCAGGCGGTGCGATGGCGCTGCAGCGGCGAGCGGGCGCTGCGATTAAGAATGTAGTAGCGATAGCTGCGCCGTAAGGCGCGGTGGCGGGCATGGAAGTCATCGGGCACCTCCGCCGCCCAGTTCAAGGCGACGCTCGGCGGCAGGCGCGTGTTGGACCCGAGAACCCAGGCGCGTGCCGTGCGTGCCGCCGTTGTTTCGAAGTGGATCACCTGGGCGGCGGCATGCACGCCTGCATCGGTGCGGCCGGCGCAGACGGCCTCCACCGCGTGGCCCGCGACGTAACTCAACGCCGATTCGACCACTGCCTGCACGGAAGGCGAGTGGGGCTGCGCAGCCCACCCGGAAAACTCCGTGCCGTCATACTCGACGATGGCGGCGAGCTTTGGCAACCGGGTAGATCAGCCAGGCAGGGATTCGATCAGGCGCTTTGCTTCTTGTTTTTGGCTGGCTGAGCCTTCATGCGCGACCTCTTCCAGAATGCTGCGCGCGCCTTCCGGATCACCCATGTCCATGTAGGCGCGGGCCAGGTCAAGCTTGGTGCCCACTTCGCTCATCGTCACCGGTTCCAGCTCCGGCAGATCGCCTTCAAACGTCTTGAGCTTGTTGGTTTCAGCCTGCGAATTGGCCTGAACGCGCGTGGTGACGCCTTCGCCACTGTTGACGGGCTCGCCCACATCCAGATCGACGCTCTTCTGGCGGTCAGTGGTTTCGAACACTTCGGAGGAGAAGACCTCTTCGGCGGCGCGCGGCTGATCGACGGTTTCACTGGTGCCGGAAAACGCATTGGCCAGCCGGTCCAGGTCCAGGTCGATGCTCGCATCGGGACTCAGTGCTTTCAGGCGCGAGGTTGACTCGGTGTCGAGATGCCCCGACTGCGAAAAGTCGGGGGTCTTGACGCGCGAGGTCGCGGCAACATCCAGCTCGCGCGGCAACTCGCGCGGCATCTGGACCGTCGGCGCCGATTCGGGCGCGATGACGGCCGTATGTGCGCCCGCGGTGCTTTGCTCCAGATCGGCAATGAACGAGGCCTCGAGCTCGCGCTCCAGTTCGGTCAGATCCCGGTCGCGAACCGCGTTCTCGGCGTCCTGCATCATCTTGCGCGAATGTTCATCCAGGCCCGCCACCATCGTCGGCGCATCGGACGGGTGATCGGTTACATCCAGCGCGCTCTTTTCCATCGACACCGAGGGTGAATCGGTCTGCTCGAGAGAGGACATCGAGGGCGCACCGGTTTGCTCCAACGCATCCAGGTCCAGCCCCAGGTCGTCGATCGCAAGCTCAGCAGTCTGTTCGGTGCCCTGCGGCATCCTGGACTCTATGCGGTTGCGGATCTCGGCGGTTTCCCAGGCCGCGGTCGGAGAGTTCGATGCATCGAACCCCATGGCCTCGGATTCCACCGTGGGCTCGTCCCGTGCAGGCATTTCGCGCGTAGGGGACTCTTCGGAACCGCGTTCGGGCGCGTCCAGCACATAGTCCAGGTCCGATGAGGGGAATGCCGGTGCTTCGCCGGTGGCGGCGGTCGAGCTGCTTTCATGCGCGACTTCCGGCTGCGGGATGCCGCTCGGTTCGGCGTCCGGTTCGCCGAACAGGTCGATATCGACGCGGTTCTCGCCGCCTTCCAGATTCAGATCGACCAAAGCGCCGGCGCCCATGCCGCCGCCGATGCTCTTGGAGAACAACGGCTCGTCAGGGCAAATCTGCTTGCCCATGATAAGAATCTTGTCCCATTCACCCGCCGGCGCCCGATCGCGACTCGCATACAGATCATTGGCGGATTGCAGGAACAGATCCTTGTTGCCCCAGACGAAATAAATCTCCAGCAGCTTCAATTGCAAATCGCGGCGATCCGGTTCGCGTTCGAGCGCGATGCGCACCAGATCGGCGGCCTGGTCGTACAGACCATAGGCCATGTGAAAATCGGCCTCGGCCAGCGGATCGCCTTGATCCAGATTGATGGCCGCTTCGCTGGACAGCGTATCGTCGCTCGCCTTGCCTTCGCGCGACTTGGTTGCGGCAGACTCCGCCGCGCCACCCGACATGGCGCGAATATCCGGGCGCTCATGCTGACCGGATTCTTCGACCACAAAGGACTCTTCACCGCGGCGGACGCCGAGCAGTTTGGAGGTGGAGTCGCGCGAATCGGCGACATCCGTATCCACCAATCCGCCAAATTCGATGTCGCTGGATCCTTGACGGCGCTTCCAGGCCGCAAAGCCCAGGCCGCCCAGCAAGGCCACGACCAAGGCCGCCGGCATCCACCAATTCTCGGTGATCCAATCGAGCCACGAACCCGAAGGCTCCGCGGCCACTGGCGCAGCAGCCGGTTTGGGCGCCGGCGACGCGGCGGCGGGCTTTTCGGCCGGAGCCGGCGCAGGTTCTGCCGCCGGCATCTGTCCGGCGCTGGCAGGCGTTGCCGGCTCGGCAGTTGCCGCCGGGGGTGAAGCCGCCGGTTCAGCGGGCTTCGACACAGGCGCCACGGGTACGCCTTGAGCTGCGCCCAGCTTCTTTTGCAGCGCGGCCAGCTCTGCGTTTCGGATGTCGAGCAGCCGGCGCGATTCGACCAGTTGCGATTCCAAGTCCTTGACCCGGCCCTTGAGGGCGGCCGCTTCGGAGCCTGCCGCGCCGGTATCGCCCGTCGCGCTGCCCGAACCGTTTCCGCTCGGAGTGACCAGGCGCAGCCGGCCTTCTCCGCCGGCGGGGCGCGAGCCCTGCCAGGCGCTCATCTGCCGGCGGACTTCACTGACCGCCTCGCTCTGTTTCAGCGCGGCAATTTCCTCGGCTCCGGGAACCCGTAGCACGGCACCACGGCGCAACACGTTGATGTTGCCGTCGAAGGCCTGCGGATTGCCGCGATACAACGCGATCATCGTCTGATCCAGCTGCGCGCCCGACCCGGCGCCCAGGCTGCGCGCGACCTTCATCAGGGTGTCGCCGCCGCGCACTTGATAGGTGTCCCCTGGCGCTGCGCTCGGCGCGGTGCCCGCTGCAGTGGCCACCTCGGCAGGCGCCGAAGGGGCATCGCGCTGAATCGAGCCGGACTTGGATGATTCGGTGGCGGCGGCGACCGGCGCGGCGACGGCCGGCGCCGAGGCGCGGGTTTCGCCCGGCGCGTAAACAGGTGGGTCGAGCAGCACGGTGTATTCGCGAACCAACCGGCCACGGGCCCAGTTGACCTCGACCAGAAAGGTCACGAACGGCTCGGGGATGGCGTCGTTGGATCGAACCAGCAGCGCATCGCGGCCATCATTGCCCTTGCCCACCTTGAACGCGATGGTGGACAGGAACGGCGGGCGATCGATGCCATAGCGGGTGAACGTGTCGCGCGAGGCCAGCACGGCACGCAGCGAGGTCAGCTCTTCGGGAGTGGCCGACACCAGAGCGATTTCCGCGTTGAGCGGCTCATTCAGGGCCGAATTCAAATGTATTTCGCCCAATCCGACGGCCCAGCTGAGGCTTGGGCAAAGTACGGATACCGTCAAGATGAGACGAGGCAGCTTCGACAACATTTCTACTCCCAGCGAACCGGTGTGCAAGGGCCCAAAGTTCATTGACTATGAGCAGCTTGGCAGTGAAATCTCACATCCCCGGTTAACGACCGCGGAACTATAACTTAACAGTAGCGATTTACCAAAATCTGGGCCACTGAAACTGCGTTAATTGCAGCACACTTTCGAACATTGTCCGCCACGACCCATAAATTTAGCGAATCAGGTCGCGTCGTATCGCGGCGCAGGCGGCCCACGTAGACCCGGTCCGGGGCCTCCGCTTTGCCGGCCGGCGTCGGGTAAGCAGGCCTGTCGGCATCGTCCATCAAATGCACGCCAGCCGCCGCCCGCAGCGCCTCGCGCGCCTTCTCCAGGCTGATTTGGCGCTCGAAGGCGGCATGGATAGCCAGACCGTGCCCGAAGAACACCGGTACCCGCACGGCCGTGGCATTGACCGCCAGGGCGGGCATTCCCAACAGCCGGCGCGTCTCGCTCTGCAGGCGCAACTCCTCGAGCGATGCGCCCGACTCCTCCAGCGCATCGACCTGCGGTATGACGTTAAAAGCAATACGTTCGGCGCCGCCGCGCACCTTGGGCTCCTGGCCATTGAGCAGCGCTGCACACTCGCGCACCAACTCCTCCAGTGCGGCGCGGCCACTGCCCGAGACGCAGTGGTAGGTCGCCACGTCGGCCCGTGACAGCCCGGCGAGCGCGTGCAGCGGTGCCAGGGCCGTAGCGAGCGCCACGCTGGCGCTGCCGGGCAGCGCGATGAGACCGCCCCCGGCGCCCGGCGCACCCAACCCTTGCAACGATTGCGGGTTCACATCGGCCGCGATCATCGGCACGTCAGCCGCATCGCGAAACGCGCCGGATCCGTCGATGACCCAGGCATGCTCCGACGCTGCCCGCGCATGATTCCTTGCGATCTGCGCGCGAGCGCAGAAAAAAACCAATTTGACGCGCTTGAAGTCAAACTGCTCGACATCCAGAACCGGCTGCGCGTCCTCGTCTTGTTCATCCGCGGCGGCGCGGCCGACATCGCGCAGTTCCTCTAGCCGGTAAATGCGCGCGTACGGAAACTTCAGGGTGCGCAGCTCGGCGATGACTGCAGCCCCAATGAGACTGGATGCGCCGACCACCGCAACGTCCATGGGGCCGGCGAAGTTCATCGCGGAGCCGTGATGATTGGCGTGCCGCTGCGCACGTCGCCGCATTGCGCGCGATGCCGCAGATAGTGATCCATCAGCACCAGCGCCATCATGGCCTCTGCGATGGGCGTTGCTCGCAGTCCCACGCAAGGGTCGTGGCGTCCGGTCGTGATGACATCGATGGGCTGGCCGTGAATGTCGATGGTGCGGCCCGGCACCGTGATGCTCGAGGTGGGTTTGACCGCCAGATTCACGCGAATGTCCTGTCCCGAGGAGATGCCGCCGAGGATGCCACCGGCGTGATTGCTGGTAAAACCGGTGGGTGTGAGCTCGTCGCGATGCTCGGAACCGCGCTGCGCCACGCTGTCGAAACCATCGCCGATCTCCACGCCCTTGACGGCATTGATGCTCATCATGGCCGCGGCCAGGTCCGCGTCCAGGCGCCCGAACACCGGCTCCCCCAGACCCGGCGGCACGCCGCTGGCAAGCACCGTCACCTTGGCGCCGATCGAATCGCCTTCGCCACGGATCTTCCAGATGAAGGCCTCGAGCTCGGCGATGCGTGCAGGATCGGGACAGAAGAACGGATTGTCGTAGACGCTGTGCAGCGCCACGGGGGCAAGCCTCAGCGGCCCCATCTGCGAAAGGTACCCCTGGATTTGCACGCCCAGGCGCTCGCGCAGATACTTGCGCGCGATGGCGCCCGCAGCCACGCGCATCACCGTCTCGCGCGCCGAGGAGCGGCCACCGCCGCGATAGTCGCGTACGCCGTACTTTTGCTGATAGGTGTAGTCGGCGTGGCCCGGCCGGAACCGGTCCTTGATCTTCTCGTAATCGCGCGAGCGCTGATCCTCATTGCGCACCAGCAGACCGATGGGCGTGCCGGTGGTCTTTCCCTCGAACACGCCGGAAAGAATCTGCACCGTATCGGGCTCCTGGCGCTGACTCGTGAATTGCGAGGTGCCGGGACGGCGGCGCTCGACCTCGGCCTGCAGATCCGCCTCGCTCAAGCCCAGGCCCGGCGGACAGCCATCGACCACGCAACCCAGCGCCACCCCGTGGCTTTCGCCAAAGCTGGTCATCGTAAACACGCGGCCGAAGCTATTCCCTGACACGCTCGCTCAACTCCTCAGGTGAATCCAGATCCTGCGCATGCAACACGAACACCCCGCCGCCGCCATGCTCGAACGCCGGCCACAAAAACCGCAGATGCGGCCAGGTCTTGAGCAGAACGCGTTCGGTGTTGCCGACTTCCACGACCAGTATGCCGTGATCGCTCAAATGCGATCGGGCCTGCCGCAGAATCACCCGCACCGAATCAAGTCCGTCGGACCCCGACGCGAGCCCCAAGGCGGGCTCATGCCGGTATTCGCGCGGCAGTGTACGCATCTCGGCCCGGCCCACATAGGGGGGATTGCTGACCACGATATCGTAGCGATTGCCCGGCACGGCGTCCAAATGATCGGAAAGCCGGGCATGCACGCGCCCTGTCAGGCCCAATCTGCGAATATTGCGCCGGCAGACATGCAAGGCATCGCGTGAGATGTCCAGCGCGTCCACCTGAGCGCGCGGAAAGGCCTGCGCGCAGGCCAGCGCGATGGCCCCGCTGCCCGTGCCGATGTCCGCGATGCGCCTGACACGCCGCGGCTCCACCCAGGGACGAAATCGCGCCAGCGCCAGTTCGGCGATGGGCGAACGCGGCACCAGCACCCGAGAGTCGACATAGAGTTGCATGCCGGCGAAAAAAGCGCGCTGCGTGAGATAGGCCAGCGGAATGCGGCGACGGATGCGAGCCTGCAACAGCGACTCGATGCGCGCCAGTTGCCGCGCGTTCAACAATTGCGGATAAGCCGATGCGCCCAGCGCATGGTCGAGCTTGGCCACGAAGAACACGAGTTCGGCCGCTTCGTCGCGCGCGTTGTCGGTGCCATGCCCAAAAAACACGCGCGCCTGGCGCAGCGCACGCGCGCAATGCGCAATGGCGGTTGCGACGCTGACGGGCTTTGCGCGAGGAATGAGCCGCTCCCATTTTCAAAAGGGCGAGGGTAGCGCAAGTGCGGCGCCCGCTGTGGGATAATCTGGCGGTGAACAATCAATCCAAACTCATTCTCGCCGGTTTGAGCATTCTCATGGCAGCGCTCGGCTTCACCGCGGCGAATCTGTGGAAGCGCTCGCATGCGCCCATGCCTGTCGCGCTTGCCTTCGGAACGCTGCTCGAGCCGCGCCGGCCGCTTCCCGAATTCTCGCTGCTCGACCATCGCAGCGCAGCCTTCACGCCGCAATCCATGCAGGGCCAATGGTCGATGTTGTTCTTCGGCTTTACGAACTGCCCGGACCTGTGCCCAACCACGCTGAGCGCGCTTGCGGGCATGCAGAAGAAAATGCTCGCCGATCGGGACGCCGTGCGGCCGCGCGTGGTGTTCGTTTCGGTGGATGCGCGGCGCGACACGCCGGCGGTGCTGGCGCGTTACGTGCCGTACTTCAATCCCGAATTTCTCGGCGTGACAGCGCCAACCCAGGCGCAGGTCGAGAACTTCGCGCGCCAGCTGGGCGTGGCGGTTTTCGTCGGCGAAGAACATGAGGGCGCCTACAGCGTCGATCATTCCGGCGCAATCTTCGTGGTCGCGCCGGACGGACGGCTCACCGCGATTCTCACCGGCCCGCACACCAGCGCCGGGCTGCTCGAAGATTTTCACCGCATCCTTGCGGCGCGCACATGAGCGGCGCCTCCTGGTCTGGCCGCGCGTTCGCCGGCCTGCAGTACGCGCTGCCGCAGCACGCCCTCTCGCGCCTGATTCTGGCGGCCACGCGAGTCCGCACACCGTGGTTCAAGAACGCGCTGATCAAGGGTTTCCTGCGCCTGTACGAGGTCGACATGGGCGATGCGCAAACCGCGGAGCCGCTGCGGTTCGGCAGTTTCAACGAGTTCTTCACGCGCCCGCTCAAACCCACGGCCCGGCCGGTCGCCGCCGGCGCCGACATCATCGTCAGCCCCGTCGACGGCACGGTCAGCCAGTGCGGCGCCATTGAGCAGGATCAGCTGCTGCAGGCCAAGGGGCAAACCTATACGCTCGACGATCTGCTCGCGGGCCAGCCGTGGGCATCCAGTTTCGCATCGGGCAGTTTCTGCACCATTTACCTGGCGCCGTACAACTACCATCGCATCCACATGCCGGCCGGCGGCAAACTGCTCGGCACGGTGTACGTGCCGGGGCGGTTGTTCAGCGTCAATGCGACGACTGCGCGGCACGTGCCGCGCCTGTTTGCGCGCAATGAGCGCGTGCTGACCTTGTTCGACACCGAGTTTGGAAAAATGGCGGTGGTGCTGGTGGGCGCGCTGAATGTCGGCAGCATGGCCACCGTCTGGGCGGGCGACATCACGCCGGCGGCGCAACGCCGCATCACGGTGCTGCCGGCCGCGCAGATGACGTTGGCGAAGGCGGCGGAACTGGGCCGCTTCAACATGGGATCCACCGTCATCGTTCTATTCCAGGCGCAGCGGGCGCGCCTCCTGCCGCAGCTGTGCGCCGGACTGCAGGTCAAATTCGGCGAGCCGCTGGCGCAGATCATCCGGGGGCCGGTGTGAGCGCAAGCTGGCGGCCCACCGCCGATCTGCCGGCGCTACGTCACCGCGCCCGCCTGCTGCAGCGGACGCGCGAGTTCTTTGCCGCGCGCGGCGTGCTGGAGGTGGAAACGCCCATCCTCAGCGCCGCCGGCGGCAGCGATCCGCAGATCGAATCATTGCATACCGCCATCGCCGGACGACCAGGACGATACTTCATGAGCACGTCGCCGGAGTTCGCGATGAAACGGCTGCTCGCGGCCGGCAGCGGCGATATCTATCAGCTGTGCAAGGTGTTTCGCGACGGCGAGATAGGCCGCTGGCACGAGCCCGAATTCACCCTGCTGGAATGGTATCGGGTCGGCTTCGACGACGCGGCGCTGATGAACGAAGTCGCGGAGTTGGTGACCGCGTTGCTCGCCCCCGAGCGCACGCTGGCGGCGCCGGAGCGGCTGACCTATCGGGAGGTGTTGATCCGTCATGCCGGCATCGACATGAACCTCGCTTCGGATGAGGAGCTGCAAGGTGCGGCACAGGCCAGGGGCGTTGATTGCCGCGCGACGCTGGACCGGGACGCCCGGCTGGACCTGCTCATCAGCCTGGTGGCGGGCCCGCGATTGGGTATCGGCCGCCCCACGTTCGTGTGCGACTACCCCGCCTCGCAGGCGGCGCTGGCACGCCTCAAACCGCAGACGCCGCCGGTGGCGGCGCGATTCGAGCTGTATCTGGACGGCATCGAGCTGGCGAACGGGTTTCATGAACTGACCGACGCCGCGGAACAGCGCCGCCGTTTCGTTCACGACCTCGCACTGCGATCGCAGCGCGGTCAGATTCAACCGCCGATGGATGAACGATTGCTGGCGGCGCTGGGTGCCGGCGTGCCCGAATGCGCGGGGGTCGCCCTGGGGTTCGATCGCCTGGCCGCGCTGGCGATGGGGGCATCGCAATTGAATGCGGCGATGTCCTTCAGCGTCGAAAACGCCTGATGGAGGCCGGGCAGGTGCGCTAGTTCTTGCCGCGCGACAGATACTCGCCGGTGCGCGTGTCGATGCGCAGCATCTCGCCTTCGTTGACGAACAAGGGCACTCGAACCATGGCGCCGGTCTCAAGCTTGGCCGGCTTGGAGCCGCCGGTGGCGGTGTCGCCGCGAACGCCCGGATCGGTTTCAATCACCTTCAGTTCCATGTGCGCCGGCGGGACCACCTGCAGCGGCACGCCGTTCCACAGCGTCACGATGCAAACGGTGCCGTCCTTGAGCCATTGCGCGGCATCGCCCACCGATTGCTTCGAGGCGGTGATCTGCTCAAAGGTGTCGGGAACCATGAAATGGTAGAAGTCCCCGTCGCTGTACAAATACTGCATGTCGGTGTCGACCACATCAGCGGCCTCGACCGTATCGCCCGACTTCCAGGTGCGCTCGATGGTCCGCCCCGTCTTGAGGTTGCGCACGCGCACCCGGTTGAAGGCCTGGCCCTTGCCCGGTTTGACCATTTCGTTCTCGACGATGGCGAAGGGGTCGCCGTCGATCAGGATCTTCAGACCGGATTTGAATTCATTTGTGCTGTAGGTGGCCATGGAATCGCCTTAATCGAAAGATCGAGCGCCGATCGGGGGGTTCGTAAAGGGCGCGTATCATAGCCGGATCGCCCCGGCCTAGCCAGCTTGAGCCTTTGCCTGGGCGCCAAACCATGGCGGGAGGCAAGACGCCGGTCCCAGTTTCGCCCCAGGCTCAGATGCTACACTTTGTTCCATTATTGTTAAGCGGGAACCCATGGTGAGCGAGCAAGGGGCCATACCGATGATCGTCATGACGAGGTCGCAAGACCACGTCGAGGCGGTCAACAGCGCGTTGCGCAATGCCGGACACCCGGTGCACTGCACCTGGCTGCCCGATGCGCGCGACCTGGCCGATGCACTCACGCAATTGAACCCGGAAATGCTCATCGCGTTCATCGAAGAGCTCGAAATCGATCTGGGCTCCATCATGAAAATCAAGAGCGCGTCCGCCCCCGGCATGCCGGTGCTGGTGGCGCGCTCGCAGGTCGACGAGACGATGATTGCCGAGGCGATGCGCCTGGGCGCGCAGGACGTGGTCACGCTCGAAAACCGCAGCCGCCTGCAATCCGTGACGACGCGCGAACTGCGCTCCTACCGCCTCGAACGCGCCCTTAACACCACGGTATCCTCGGCGCGCGAGTACCGCGAGCAGTTGCAGCAGTTCATGGACGGCTCGGCCGATGCCATCACGCATGTGCAGGAAGGCATCGTCGTGGATGCCAACAAGGCGTGGCTGGAGTTGTTCGGCTATTCGGGCGATGACGCGCTCACCGGAACGCCGCTGATGGATCTGTTTGAACAGGAAACCCATCCGGCGCTCAAGGGCGCTCTGATTGCGTGTCTGCAGGGCAAATGGACCGATCATGCGCTGAAGGTGCGCGCGTCGTTGTCCGACAGCTCGACGCTGCCGCTCGAAATCACGCTCATGAAGACCGACTACGAAGGCGAGGCGGCGATCCGCGTGTGCGTGCCGTCGCGACAAAAGGAAAACCGGGACCTGGAAGGCGAATTGGCCGATGCGGTCAAGAACGACCCGTCCACCGGATTCTTGCAGCAGCGGTATCTGGTCACGGCAGTGACCGAGCGCTGCGCCTTGCCCATGAAGGGCGGCGTGCGGCAGTTCGCCTTCATCAAGCCCGACCGTTTCGTGGAAATTCAAAACGCCATCGGCGTGCTCGCCAGCGAAGAATTCCTGGTGCAGCTGGGCGAGCTGTTGCGCACGCAGCTGACGCCCAACGACATCTGCGGCCGTTTTGCCGGTAACGGCCTGCTCATCCTGCTCGAGCGCGGCACGCCGCGCGACATGGAAGCGTGGGCCGAAAGCGTCATCGCCCGTGTCGGCCAGCATACCTTCTCCATCAGCGACAAGACTTTGTCCGCCACCGTCACCGTCGGACTGGGTCTGCTCGCCGCGACCAACCCCGACGTCGCAGCGTCCGTCACCGATGCCGTGACCGCCAACCGCCGCGGCCGTGAGTTGGGCGGCAATCAGATGTACGCCATCGACAAGTCCGACACCGACACGCGGGTGCAGGCTTACGATCGCATCTGGGTCAAGCACATCAAGAGCGCCTTGATGGAAAACCGGTTCCGTCTGGTGCAGCAGCCCATCGCGAGTCTTCTTGGCGAGGACAAGGGCATGTTCGACGTGCTCGTGCGCATGCTCGATGAACAGGGAAACGAGGTGTTGCCCTCGGAGTTCATCGCCGCCGCCGAGCGCAACGACCTGATGAAAAACATCGACCGGTGGGTCATCGGCGCGTCGATGTCTTTCTGCGCCAGCCGCAAGCCGGCCTGCATATTCGTGCGCGTGTCCAAGGACACCGTTCTGGACAAGACGCTGATCCCCTGGTTGGAACAGCAGCTCAAGGCGTTGAAAATAGAACCCAAGCGCCTGTGCATCCAGGTCTCCGAGGAGATCGTCACTCAGTTCGTGCAGCCCACCAAGGACCTGGCGGAAAAGCTCAAGAAACTGGGATTCCGCTTCGCCATCGAACATTTCGGCACCGGCCGCGACCCGCTCAAACTGCTCGCCGACATCGAGATGAGCTTCATCAAGATCGACGGATCGCTCATGCAGGGCCTTGCCACCAATCAGATGCAGCAGCAGCGCGTCAAGGGACTGGTTGAAGCGGCGAAGAAAAAAGGCATGGAGACCATCGCGGAACGCGTCGAAGATGCGAACACCATGGCCGTTCTGTGGCAGTTGGGAATCGAGTTCATTCAGGGCTACTTTGTGAATGCGCCTGAAGAAGTGACCATGTCCGGAGAACGTTAACGCGGACCTACGCGGCGAAGAGTTTGGCTTCGCGCTCGACAGAGCGGGCAAAAGAGGGCCGGGACAGCATTTTGTCGACGAACGCCGCCACCTTGGGATGCCGCCGGGCATCCACCGGACAACCGGCATAGCGCAGGTTCGGGAATCCACTGGCCACTGCGATATCCGCCAGGGTCAGCCGATCCTCGACCAGCCACCCCGAATCGGGCAGTGAGCCTTCCAGATAATCCAACAGCGGCGGCAGTTCATGCTGGGCGGCATGATCGGCGGCCGCCATATCCCCCGGTCGACCGAGAAATTTGGGGCACATCACCCGGTTGAAAAATATCTTCAGGCCCGCTCCCATGAGCACGGTGTCGGCGAACTCATCCCACCAGATCGCCTTGCCGCGCCCGCGCGCCTCGGCGGGAATCAACGCCGGCTCCGGTTTCAATGCATCCATGTAAGCCACGATCGCGCTCGAATCCGCCAGAGTGAAATCACCGTCGCGCAGCGCCGGCATTTTCCCAATGGGGCTTGCCGATCGAAAGTCAGGATCCGCGGATCCGAGCCCGATGGATTTGACCTTGATCTGCAGATCCTTTTCCGCCGCGAAGGCGATGACTTTGCGCACGAACGGTGAGACCGAGGAACCGTAGATGATCATATGCCGACCTCCAATCGATCGATTTGCTTGTAGGCTCTGGAAAAACGCTGCCGCCGCTGCCCTTTCTTGTCCGTGAACTGCTTGAGCTCTTCGAACTTCAGGATCATCGGCGAACTCTTGCCGCTGTACACGGTGAGAATTTCGCCCGACGCCACCACCGCCATCGCGACCAGATACTCATCGCGATCCGCCGATTTCCTGCCGGGAATGCCAAACAAATTCTGGCCCTTGCCGGCACTCATTTCTTCAATGGCCTCGCACGGCAGCGCCAGCACCTCGCCGTCGTCGTTGACAAAAACGGCGAGAGCCTTCGGATCGGTGACGGGACAAGCCGGCAGCACCTTGGCGTTCTCCGGCACCTTCAGCACCGACTTTCCTTTCTTGTTGCGCGCGTACAGTTCCGACAGCTTGACCTTGAACCCATAGCCGGCATCGCTCGCGATCAGCCAGGTGTCGGCGGGTTCGCCGATCAGCACGGCGGCAAAGGTTGCGCCATCGGGCGGATCAACAGTGCCGGAGAGCGGTTCGCCGTAGCCGCGCGCGGCCGGCAAAGAATGCGCATCCAGAGAATAGGCGCGGCCGGTGGAATCGATGAACACGGCCTGCTGCAGGTTCTTGCCCCTGGCGGCGGCCTGGAATTCATCGCTCGTCTTATAACTCAAGGAGCGCACATCGATCTCGTGCCCCTTGGCCGCCCTCACCCAGCCCAGGCGGGACAGCACCACGGTGGTGGGCTCGCTGCTGAGCAATTCGGTTTCGGATATGGCCTGCGCCGCTTCGCGCTCCACCAGCTTGGTGCGGCGCTCGTCGCCATACTCTTCGGCATCGGTGATGAGCTCGTCACGCACCAGCTTCTTCAGGCGCGCCTTGCTCTTGAGGATCTTGTCGATTTCATCGCGCTCCTCGGCCAGTTGCTTCTGCTCTTCGCGGATTTTCATTTCCTCGAGGCGCGCCAGATGCCGCAGCTTCGTTTCCAGAATCGCTTCGGCCTGTTCGTCGGACAGGGCGAAGCGCTTCATCAGCACCGGCTTGGGTTTGTCCTCGGCGCGCACGATGCGAATCACTTCGTCCAGATTCAGATACGCGATCAGCAAGCCGTCCAGGATATGCAGGCGCGCATTCAACTTGGCCAGCCGGTGGCTCAGTCGTCGCGTCACCGTGTGCATGCGGAATTCGAGCCACTCGAGCAACAGCGCTTTGAGGCCCATGACCTTGGGGCGGCCGTCCATTGCGATGACGTTCAAATTGACGCGGTACGTCCGCTCCAGGTCGGTGGTGGCGAACAAGTGCGCCATCAGCGCCTGGATGTCGACGCGGTTGGATTTGGGCACGATGACCAGGCGCGTGGGATTCTCGTGGTCGGACTCATCGCGCAGGTCCTCGACCATGGGCAGCTTTTTCAGCCGCATCTGATTCGCGATCTGCTCGAGCACCTTGCTGCCCGACACCTGGAACGGCAGCGCTTCGATGATGACGTCGCCATCGATCATTTCATAGGTGGCGCGCGCGCGATAGCCGCCGCTGCCGGATTCGTACATCTGCACAAGATCGCTGCGCGGGGAAACGATTTCGGCGCCCGTGGGCAGATCCGGGCCCTTGATGAAGGCCATCAGCTTGCGTGTGGTGAGTTCCGGATCCTCGAGCAGGGCGATGCAGGCCTTGACCACTTCGCGCAGGTTGTGCGGTGGAATGTCGGTGGCCATGCCCACCGCAATGCCCGAACCGCCGTTGAGCAGCAGGTTCGGCACGCGCGCCGGGAGCAGCGTCGGTTCTTCCAGGGACCCGTCGAAGTTCGGCGCCCAGTCCACCGTGCCCTGCTCCAATTCCTGCAGCAGCAAGGTGGCATAGCGCGTCAGACGAGACTCTGTGTAGCGCATCGCGGCAAAGGATTTCGGATCGTCCGCCGACCCCCAATTGCCCTGACCGTCGACGATCGGGTAGCGGTAAGCAAAATCCTGCGCCATGTGAACCATGGCCTCGTAGCAGGCCGAATCCCCATGCGGATGGAACTTGCCGATGACATCGCCGACCGTGCGCGCGGATTTCTTGTGCTTCGCGCCGGCGGCAAGCCCCAGCTCGCTCATCGCGTAGACGATGCGCCGCTGCACCGGCTTCAGGCCGTCGCCGATATGCGGCAGGGCGCGGTCCAGGATCACGTACATCGAATAATCGAGGTAGGCCTTCTCGGTGAAGGCCCGCAGCGTCTGCTTTTCTATGCCCTCGAAGTTCAGTTCCTGGTCTTTCATCTACACTTGCACTTCCGCGCGATTTCCATTGTCCTCGAGCCACTGACGCCGGTCCGCCGCGCGCTTCTTCGCCAGCAGCATGTCGACCAGCTGATCGGTGTCATCCTTCGCCGCAATCGTCAGCTGCACCAGCCGGCGCGTGCTCGGCGCCATGGTGGTTTCACGCAATTGCAGCGGATTCATCTCACCCAGACCTTTGAAGCGGGTGACCACCGGCTTGGTGCGCGGATTCTCCGCCGCGATGCGCTTCAAGGCGCGCTCGCGCTCGGCTTCGTCGATGGCGTAGATGACTTCCTTGCCCGCATCGATGCGAAACAGCGGCGGCATGCAGATGTACACATGCCCCGCCAGCACCAGCGGCCGGTAATGGCGCAGGAACAGCGCACACAGCAAGGTGGCGATGTGCTGACCATCGCTGTCGGCATCGGCCAGGATGCAGATTTTGTGATAGCGCAGATTGGCAAGGTCGGCAACGCCGGGGTCCACGCCCAGCGCCACGCTGATGTCGTGCACTTCCTGCGATTGCATGACCGCGCCGGATTCCACTTCCCAAGTGTTCAGTATCTTGCCGCGCAACGGCATGATGGCCTGCGTGGTGCGGTCGCGCGCCTGCTTGGCCGAGCCGCCGGCCGAATCGCCCTCGACCAGGAACAACTCGCCGCGCGCAGGATCCTGGCTGACGCAATCGGCGAGCTTGCCGGGCAGCGCCGGTCCCGCCACCACCCGCTTGCGCGCCACTTTCTGGCTGTCTTTGAGCCGCTGCTGCGCGCTGGCGATGGCCAGCTGCGCGATCTGTTCGCCCTGATCCGAATGCTGATTCAGCCACAGCGCGAAGGCATCCTTGATGACGCCTTGCACGATGCCCGCCGCTTCGCGTGAGGACAGCCGCTCCTTGGTTTGCCCGGCAAACTGCGGCTCGCGCATTTTCACCGACATCACGAAACTGACTCCGTCCCAAACGTCTTCGGGCGCAAGCTTCAAGCCGCGCGGGACGAGGTTTCTGAACTCGCAGAATTCACGCACGGCGTCCGAGGCGCCGGCGCGCAAGCCGTTGACGTGCGTGCCGCCCTCGACGGTGGGAATCAGATTCACATAGCTTTCGGTGACCGCCTGCGCTGATTCCAGCACCCAGGCAAAGGCCCAGTCGACCGACCCGCCGTCGATGTCGCGCGTACCGTAGAAAGTCTCCGCGGGCAGCCACTGGCCCTTGCCCAACTCCTCCGCCAGATACTGATGCAGACCGCCTGTGTAGAACCATTCATCCTTTTCGCCGTTGTTCTCGTTCAATAGAGTGACGCGAAGTCCTGGACAAAGCACAGCCTTGGCGCGCAACACCTGCTTGAGACGCGGCACCGCAAACTTGTCGGTGTCAAAATATTGCGGGTCAGGCCAGAAGCGCACGGTCGTGCCGGACTTGGATTTCGGAACATCCCCGACGGCTTCGAGCTTGGACTTGAGCCGGCCGCCCGCGAAGCTGATGTTGTATTCCTTGCCGTTGCGCCGCACCCAGCATTCAAGATTCCTGGACAGGGCGTTGACCACGGAAACACCCACGCCATGCAGGCCGCCGGAGTGCTTGTACGTCTGATCGTTGAACTTGCCGCCCGCGTGCAGGCGCGTAAGGATCAGTTCCACGCCGCTGATCTTCTCCTTCGGGTGTATGTCCACCGGCATGCCGCGGCCGTCGTCTTCGACCTGGAGCGACCCGTCCTTGAAGACGGTGACGCCGATGTTTTCGCAATGTCCGGCCAGCGCTTCGTCGACGCTGTTGTCGATGACTTCATGCGCCAGGTGATTCGGGCGGGTCGTATCGGTGTACATGCCGGGACGGCGGCGCACCGGATCCAGACCGCTGAGCACTTCGATGTCGGAAGCTGTGTATGTCGATGCCATCAGTTGATACGAGCGTTTGTGATGGCGGCGAAGTCTATCACGCACGAGCAGCGGCGCACGTCGGCACGCACGTCGCTACGCGCGTCTGGTACCACGGAGCCAAATCCGCTATCTTCCCACCCGCATGGGTATCTCCAACGTTCAAAACATGACCCGCTCGATTCCGCAGTCGCCACAGCCCTACGGAGTGCGCGTGCGTCTGAAACCGGGTGATCCGTTCGCCAAACTCCTCGGTGCCGACTGGCAAACCACGCATTGGTACTACACCCTGGCCGACCGCGATGCCGCATTGGAGCAGATGGCGCGCCGGCATGAATATTCGCGTATCGGCGATGAGCCGGCGCTGGTGTTAGAAAAGGTCGAGAACCTCGCTCAAAGCCGCTGGCTCTGAAGCGGCGCGCCACGCCTCAGAACGTACGGCCCAAAAACAGATAGAACGCACTGGTGCCGGCCATATCGTAGCCGGTGCCCAGATACAAGGGCCCGAGAAAAGTATCCAGCCCCAGGAACAGCGTTGCGTCCTTATGCGCCGATCCCACGCTCATCTCGCCGCGGCTGTTCCAGGCGTTGCCCACTTCCAGCGCAAGTCCGAGATACGCGGGAAAATCCAGGAACCCCTCCCCGCCGCGCCCGATCTTGCGGAAGTAGATGGCGCGGGTGATTGCGTAGTGCTGGCCCGTGACCGACTGCGGCGGCCTGCCCGACAGATTGAAGAATCCGCCCAGGGTGTACAGATCCTGTACCGGCGTTATGCCCTCCACGCTCAGCGTCGTGCCGAAGGAGGTCCACGACACCAGAGAATTGCGGCCGCGTGAACCGGCGATGAGCCAGTCGGCCTGCAGCCGGTCGGCGCGAATGTCCGCGCCGAGACCAGTGCGCTGACCGTTCCATTGAACGCTGAATGTCTGACCCTGCCGGGGGAAGTCCAGATTGTCGAGCCGGTCATAGCTGAATTTGAAAAACACTTCGCCGGACTGGAATCGCTCCACCGGCAGTGCAGGGTCGCCCAGCCGCACGCGTGCCGCGCCGCCGCCAACGTGCACGCCGCTGCGGATCTCGCCCCAATTGCCCAGGTCGCGGCCAAAGTCCAGGTCCACCTGGGAATTGCGGACACGGTACTCCGCGACGCGCAACTCATTTTGGTAAATCGGCAGACTTCGCACTTCGGCCCGGATGCTGGGAGCCAGAAACCAGCGGCGATCCGCGGTCAGCGGTTGGTAGAACTCTGAGACGATTTTCGGATTTTCCCCGATCTGCAGATCCGTCAGCCACTCTCCACCGAGGCGGTTGACTTCGCTCACGATGAAGCGGGCCGCTGCGTTGTAGCTGCTGTTGCCCTGAAAGTCGTCCTGAAGATTCAAGCCGAAGCGGATGTAATTCGGACCCCAGGATTTGCGCCGGGCGCGCACTTCGATGCCGGTCTGCCGATCGCCGGCCACATCGCGCTGGACGATGGAGTAATCCAGCGACTCGAAATTGTCCAACCCGTAAAGCTCGGTCAGACCCGCACCGAGATACGCCACATCCAGCGGCTTGCCGAGCAACGGTTGCATGAGGGCTGCGATGGTGGGCTCATAGCGCCGGGACAACGGATCGACGCTGACAAAATCGATGCGTGGACTGTGCAGCACGCGTGCGCCGCGCCGTGCCTTGTACTGCGCGTACTGCGCATCGCTCACGCTCAGTGCGGACAGCTTCGCCGCCAGGGCCCGCGCCGCCGTCTCGCCCCGTTCGATGGCCTTGGGGCCCGCGCCGAAATCCGTCGACGCCGTGTCTCCCAGCTCCGGCTCGATCAGCAGATCGCGCGCCGCCAGCGTGGCCTTCTGCCGCTCGGCATCGCGCCGCACCAGGATCGCGATCGTCTGATTGGAGATCGCGAGCGCGGAGTCCAGGTGTTCGCGCGACTGCAATTGAAAGCTCACATCCACCACCAGCAGGATATCGGCGCCCATGGCGCGCGCCACCTCCATCGGCAGATTCTCCGCCAAGCCGCCGTCCACGAGCAGCGCGCCGTCGCGCTCCACCGGCGCGAACACGCCGGGTGCCGACATGCTGGCGCGCATCGCCGTGGCCAGATCGCCTTGATCCATGAGCACGCCCCGGCCGGTTTCCAGATCGGTGGCGACCGCACGGAACGGCGTCGGCAAGTCATCGAAACGCGGCCGGTCGCTGACTTGAAGCGTCATGGCGCGCAGCATTTGCTGCAGCTTCTGTCCTTGCACGAAGCCCTTGGGCAGAAGAACCTGGCCGTGCCTAAGGCCAAGCGGGAAGCGCACCAGAAAATTGCGGTCATCCTGCTTGCGCCGGAACGCAAGGTCGCGGCGCGAGGGACGGTCTCGAAACGCGCCCTGCCAATCCAGCGAACGCACCACGGATTCGATCTCATGTGCGTCCATCCCAGATGCATAGAGGCCGCCGACGATGGCGCCGACACTGGTGCCGGCGATGCAATCCACCGGGACTTTGAGATCTTCGAGAACTTTCAGCACGCCGACATGCGCGAAGCCGCGCGCGCCGCCGCCCGACAACACCAGCCCGACGCGCGGGCGGGAGGGATCGACGCTGGCATCGCAGCTGCCGTTGGCGAAAGCCGCAGCCGGCAAACACAGCAACAGGGCTAGTAATACGCGCGGCATGTTGGAGAGGCAGTTTATCACGTCAACCCAACCGCCTTGCCGCATGCGGCGCGGCTTGTCAAGCCGCTACTGCAGCACGACGCTGATCGCCGCAGCAGTGAGCGTGTTCGTTGTTTGATCGTAGCGACCGGTGGCCACAACGCTCGCAACGGACTTGGCCGCGGTTGAGGTCGCGTTGAGTTCGGTCACGAAGTCGCTGAACTTGCTGAACACCTTGATGCCGGCCGCAGCGCTGCCGATGGCGAAAGTGTTGCGTCCCGCCGCGGCCGCCACGATCGCAGGACTGGCGGGCAGCATGGTCAGGTCGGTGCTGAAGGGCCCGGCAGCCAAAGTGTGCACGGCTCCAAGATTCGGGTCCGCCAGATCCACCAGGAGCGTGGTGCTGCTGACGCTGGAGAAAGGCGTCTTCGACCCGCCGTTGATGAACTGGACCTGCAGACGCGAATCCAGTGCCGACACGGCCTTGAGTCCGCTGACCGTGAAATCGGGCGGCGCCGCGCCGAACGCAGTGACGAACCCATCGCCGGCCGCACCGCTTCCCACGAGCGTGGCATAGTCGACTGCATCGGTACTGAGCATGTAATTGGCAGGATCCGCGTTCTGCGCAAGGCTGGCGCCGGTGCCGGTGAAATTAAACGCATTGGCAGGCCATTCGTTGATGGCGAGCAAGTCGAGGGTTGCCGTGCCGACACCGCCGGTCAGCACCGTGCCCCAGAGGCGGGAGGGCACCACGCGCAACCGTCCGGCGGTGGCGTCCACCGTCGCCACGCCGCTGATGACCGTCGACGTGCCCAATGCAATGATGTTCTGACCCACCGACACGTCCTGCTTGTCGATGCCGGTAGCCGTCGGCTTGCCGTCGATGCTGACCACCGTCGCCGCTGCCAGATTAACGGTCGCATCCGCCGGATAGTAGGTGAAACCGCCGCTGCGCAGGCTCAAGGTGGAGCCTCGCAATGTGAGCGTATCGCCCGTGCGCGCGATGACCGTACCCTCGATGCGATCCGCCGCCACACTTTCCACAGCAGAACCGATGTAGGTCTGGGTCACCGTAAACGTGCCGGCGCTGGCATCCGGTGCATACGTGGTATAGGCGGAGGTGATGTTGCCAGAGCCAAGATTGGAGATGGCCGTGATGCCGTCAACACCGACGTAACCGACGTTGTTGATGACGTAGGCCGTGGTGGGCGTGGTGAACAGCGTCAGCGAACCCAGGCTGTTGGACAGATCAAAAAACGGCCGCAGGTACACGGTGTACGTGCCCTCCAGGGAGTTGAAGCTCACCAGCGGTCCACGCACGCGGATGGGCTTGGTGGTGGCCGGGTCGTTGTCCACGGTCAGGAAGGGAGTGGCTGTGACTTTGATGGGCGAGGCCGTGAAATCGATTCGGTTGGAGGCTGCCAGGTTGAAGTCCAGATTCACGCGCTGCGCGCCGCTTTGGCCGATGATCAGCGGATTGGCCGGGTCGAACGTCACCACTACCGTCAGCGTCGTCAAGGCAGCCCCCGTGCCGTCCACAACCGAAGTAGCCGTCGGCACACCATTGACGTTCACGAAAACGGCTGCTTTGGAGTAATCGAGCACGACGCTGGCCGAGGTGTAGGTGCCGATGGGCACGCTGGTGCTGCTGACCATCTCTGAAACATCGGACAGCTTGGCAAGGTCGACCGCTTCGGCCGCGGACACCCCGGAGACCACCGTGCCATCGGAACGCGTCAGCGTCATGGAGGTCACGGACACCTTGTAGCTGGAAAAGTCACCGTTGCTGCCGGTATAGGTGACGAAGGCATTGCCATAGCCACTGTTGAACCTGTTTTGTTTCTTGCCGCACCCGGACAACAGCAGCACGCTCAAGATGGCCAGCGTGACGGCGAAACGTAGAGTGGTCGGATGCATATCGGGATACCTGGTCAGTTTTAAGCGCAAATGTGGCTCATGCCTTTGAAGGCGCGCAGCGTGTTTCGTTCCGTTGGATCGTGTCAGCGTTTGGGAGCAGGCACTTGTTGAGTAATGCAATGTATGTTGCCGCCGCCCAGCAGGATCTCCCGCGTCCGCACCCCCATGATACGCCGAGTCGGAAACAAACGGGCCAGCGTGCGCGCCGCGGCGCGGTCGCGGCGCCTGTCGTACAGCGGCATCACGAGGACCTTGTTCGCGATGTAGAAATTGATGTACGAAGCCGGCAGACGGTCCCCGGCGCGCCGCGGATAGGTCCCCTCGCGGATGTCCAGTCCGGCGGCCTCCTCGGCCGTCATGGTGATCGGATCGGGCTGGTGAATCTTGTGGATGGTCAGCAAGCGGCCGTGTGCATCGCGTGCGCTTTTCAGCCGCCGGTACGCATCCTGAGAGATTTCATACTGCGGATCGCTGCGATCCGCAGTCCAGGTGAGAGCCACCTGCCCCGGTGCGACGAAACAGGCCAATTCATCGATATGACCGTCGGTTTCATCCAGGTACACGCCGCGCCCGAGCCAGATGACGCAGCGGATGCCAAGGTAGCGCCGCAATTCGTCCTCGATCTGCGCTCGCGACAAATGCGGATTGCGGTTCGGATTGAGCAGACATTCTTCCGTGGTCAGGCAGGTGCCCTGCCCGTCGACGTGAATCGCACCGCCCTCCAACACGAACGGCGCGCGGTAGCGGTCGGCGCTTTCGATTTCGGCGATCTTGCGCGCCACTTCATCATCGCGGTCCCAGGGCGAATACAGTCCGCCGGCATGACCGCCCCAGGCATTGAACATCCAATCCACGGCGCGGCGACGGCCGCGCGAGTCGATCACGAAGGTCGGACCCGAATCTCGCACCCAGGCATCGTTGGCGCTCATTTCCACAACCCGGATGTGATCGCCCAGCCGCGCACGTGCATTCTGAAATTGCTGCGCGGATGCGCCAACGGTGACCGGCTCCCCCAGGGAAATCGCGGTGGCGACCGACACGAACGCAGCCTGCGCCGGCTTGGCGCCCGAGCGCCAATTATCGCAGCGCTCCGGCCACAGCATCCAGCAGCCCGAATGCCGCTCGTACTCGGCCGGCATCCAGAACTTGTCCCGGTCGGGCGTGGATTTCAAGGTTCGCAAAGTGATTCTCCTGGCGCGCAATGCTAGCATTGCGCCCCCGTGCTTAGGAGTCGTCTGCAATGTCTGAGATCAAACCGGTCAAACTCGAGGTTCCCTCTCAAGGGCAGAAGATCACGATCACCGATGGCAAGTTGAGCGTGCCGGCCAATCCGATCATTCCATTCATCGAAGGCGACGGCACGGGGCCGGACATCTGGCGCGCCAGTGTGAGGGTCATGGACGCTGCGGTGCATAAGGCCTATGGGGGCAAGCGCAAAATCCACTGGATGGAAGTGTACGCCGGCGAAAAGTCGAACAAGATCTTCAATACCTGGCTCCCCGACGAAACCGTGGCGGCATGCCGGGAATTTCTGATCTCCATCAAAGGCCCGCTGACGACACCTGTGGGCGGCGGCATCCGTTCGCTGAACGTGGCCCTGCGGCAGATGCTGGACCTGTATGTGTGTCTGCGCCCGGTGCGCTGGTTCAAGGGAGTTCCTTCCCCGGTCAAGGCGCCTGAAAAGGTCGACATGGTGATTTTCCGCGAGAACACCGAGGACATATACGCCGGCATCGAGTTCGAGGCGGGCAGCGCCGAAAACCAGAAATTTCTGGATTTGTTCAAGCAGAACTTCCCGAAGCAGTACAACAAGATCCGCTTCCCCAACAGCTCCGGCATCGGCATCAAGCCCGCCTCCCGGGAAGGCACCGAGCGTCTGTTCCGCGCGGCGGTGCAGTACGCGGTCATCAACAAGCGCAAGAGCGTGACCATCGTCCACAAGGGCAACATCATGAAGTTTACGGAAGGCGCCTTCCGCAACTGGTCCTACGCGCTGGCCGAGCGTGAATTCCCGGGTCAGACCTATACCTGGGAACAATGGGAACGCACCAAGGCCGCCAAGGGCGAAAAAGAAGCCAACGCGGAAATGGACGCCGCCAAAAACAGCGGCAAGGTCATCATCAAGGACGCCATTGCCGACATCACGCTGCAGCAGATACTGACACGCCCCGACGAATTCGACGTCATGGCCACCATGAATTTGAACGGCGACTATTTGTCCGATGCGCTCGCCGCCCAGGTCGGCGGCATCGGCATCGCGCCGGGCGGCAACATCAACTACATGACGGGCCATGCGGTTTTCGAAGCCACGCACGGCACGGCGCCCAAGTATGCCAACCTGGACAAGGTCAATCCCGGTTCGGTCATCCTGTCGGGCGAAATGATGCTTCGCTATCTGGGTTGGACCGAAGCAGCGGATGCCATCATCTCGGCCATGGACAAGTCCATCGGTCAAAAAACGGTTACCTACGATTTCGCCCGTTTGATGGAAGGCGCTACAGAGGTCAAGTGCAGTGAGTTCGGAGACGTACTCATCCGCAATCTCTGAGGAGTGCGCGCAGGCCATCGTCGATGCGTTCGCCGGCTACAACGCCGACTTTCGTGACGTCACGCGCCGCGCACCGCAGCGATTCGAGTCCCGTGACTGGGTCGGCAGTCAGCGCGATGCCGTCGAACGCATCGAGCTCTACGATCACCGTGTCAAGCAGATCATCGCCTCGTTGAGCGAGCGGTTCGGTGCAAGAGTTCGCGAGCGCTCGCTGTGGATCGGCGCGAAACAGCGATTCGCCGGCATGATCGAGTCGATGCCGGACAACGAGTTCATGAAGACCTTCTTCAGTTCGGCCTCGCGCAGCCTGTTTGGCACCGTCGGCCTGGACCCTGAAATCGAATTCGTGGCGCTGGACCTGGATCCGCTGCGTGGCGCCAGCACGCAGGCGCTCATCACCGCCTACGTCAACCGCGGCTCGCTCGAGCTGCTGTTTGAAGAGGTGCTGGCCGATTTCCGCTTCAAGACACCCTTCAAGAATTTCGACAAGACCGTATCGATGATCGCAGCGGCCGTGCAGTCCCAATGCGAAGCCGATGGTGAGCGGCGCAATGCGGAGCGGGTGGAGATCATCCGTCCGGTGTTTTTTCAGATAACACGCGCGTATCTCGTGGGGCGCATCATCGGCCGGGGCTGGATGCTGCCGCTGGTGATCGCACTCAAGAACACCGATGCAGGCGTCCTGGTCGATGCGGTCATGACTGCCGAGGACCGCGTCAGCATGCTGTTCAGCTTCACGCGCAGCTACTACCACGTCGACCTGGACCGCGTCGGCGATGCGGTGATGTTCCTGCATTCCATTCTTCCGCGCAAACCGATCAGCGAGCTGTTCATCGTGCTGGGGCGCGCGCGCCAGGGCAAGACCGAACGCTACCGGGAATTGTTCCGCCACCTGGGCCAGTCGAGCGATGAATTCATCACCGCCCCCGGAGAGCGGGGCCTGGTGATGGTCGTTTTCACGCTGCCCTCTTTCGATGTCGTGTTCAAGCTGATCCGCGACTGCTTTGCCTACCCGAAAAACATCCTGCGCGAAGAAGTGCTGGCCAAGTACGAATTGGTGTTCAAGCACGATCGCGCCGGGCGGCTGGTGGATGCCCAGGAATTCAAGCGGCTGCGGTTTCCATTGCAGCGATTTTCCAAACCGCTGCTCGAGGAACTGCTGAGCGAGACGGCCGGCACCGTGCATCTGGATGGCGAGAATCTGATCATCGATCATTGCTACATCGAGCGGCGCATGACGCCCCTGAATCTGTTTCTGCGCAGCGCCAGCCGCGAGGATGCCATCGCCGCGGTGCTCGACTACGGCCAGGCGATCCGCGATCTCGCCTACACCAACATCTTTGCCGGAGACCTGCTGCTGAAGAACTTCGGCGTCACCCGGCACGGCCGCGTGATCTTCTACGACTACGATGAGTTATGCGCCGTCACCGACTGCCGCTTCCGTGACATGCCGCAGGCCACCAACGATGAGGATGAGATGCGCGCCGAGTCCTGGTTCTACGTCGGCGACTCCGACGTGTTCCCGGAGACCTTCATCAATTTCCTGGGCTTCGATGACGAACTCAAGGCGCTGTTCCTGAAATTCCACGGCGAGATATTGACCGCCGATTTCTGGCGCGGCGTACAGCAGCGGGTCAGCCAGGGCGAAGTGCTCGAAGTGCTGCCCTACCAGTCCGCTCGCGTCAGCGCCTTCAGCAGCGCCTGAGGCCCCTCAAGCCACGTGGCGGGCACCTGAACGCAAAGCGGCCTCAGCGGCTGCGAGCTGCTTGACGACATCGAACGCCGCGATCCGGTAGGCCTCGGTCATGGTGGGAAAATTGAACACCTGCTCGATGAAGAAGTTCACCGTCGCGCCGGAGGCGATGGCGACCTGACCCAGATGCACCAGTTCGGTGGCGCCCTCGCCCACGATCTGCACGCCGAGCACCTGCGCGGAGCTGCGTTCGCAGATCAGCTGCAGCAGACCCGCCTCACCCCCTGCGATGTGCGCGCGCGCCACTTCGGCGAAATCGGCGCTGCCCACCACCACATCGATCTTGCGCCGCTGTGCCTCGCCCGGCGTCAGACCCACGCAGCCGATTTCCGGAATCGTATAGACCCCGGTGGGGATCAGTTCGGGCACGCCCGCGCACGGCAGTCCGAGCGCGGCACGCGCAGCCTGACGGCCTTGATCGGCGGCGGCACAGGCCAGCGCGGGCGGTCCGATGACATCGCCCGCAGCGAACACGCCCGGCACATTGGTGGCGAACTTCTCGTCCACCTGCACATGCCCGCGCGCCGTCATGGTCACGCCGATCCGGTCCAGCCCGAGTCCTTCGATGTTGGCGATGCGGCCCATCGCCGCCAGTACGATCTCGGCCCGCAGGGTTGCCCCTGATTGCAACGACACATCGACGCCGGCAAACCCGTCGAAGGCGGCGCCGCTCACTTCCACGCCACCCATATAGGTCCCGCCCGCCTCGGTGAACGCGCGCAGAAAACTCGCACGCAGCGTCCCGTCCAGAAAACCCAGCGGCTCCTGCGCCTTGTCGACCAAGGTCACGGCCGTGCCAAGTGCGGCGAATATCGAGGCGTACTCGCAGGCAATGACGCCGCTGCCCAGAACGAGCATGGATTGCGGCAGGTAGCCGAGCGTCAGAATGGAGTCGCTATCGAGAATGCGTTCGTGATCCACGGGAACCGACGGCACATGCCGCGGCCGTGAACCGGTGGCGATCAGAATACGCGAGGCCTGCAATTGGATCAGCGTGCCGTCAAGGGCCTCGACCACCACGAGACCGGCCGACTGGATGCGGCCGCGGCCGCGCAGCAGCTGCACGCCATTGCGCGCGAGTTGATCGCGCAGATACCGGTCCTGCGCGGCGACCACGTCCTCGACGCCTGACAACAGCGCCGACAGCGGCGCGGCGCCGTTCAATTCGACGGCCATCGCGGAGGCATGCTTGTGCATGCGGCTGTAGCGCATAGCCTGTTCGCGCAGCGCCTTGCTCGGAATCGTGCCGGTCAGCAGACAAGCGCCGCCGACATGGGAGTCCTGCTCGATGACCGCCGCCGTATGCCCAGCCTTGGCGGCCTGGATGGCGGCCTTCTGGCCGGCAGGACCTGAGCCGAAGCAGATCAGATCGAAAACATCCGCCGCGGGCACGCTCACGCTCCCGCCGTGGCGCGAATGGCATCGCGCATCCCGAGCAGCGTCTTGCGCTGCTCCAGAAAAACACCCAGGTGTTCGAATACCGGACTTTCGAGCACGATCTCCTCCACCAGCAGCTGCGGGTGCAGCGTGTGAGCGGCCAGCACATGCGCCGCATGCACGGTGGCAGCCAGATCCGATTGCGCGGAACCGCGGTAATCGCGCCAATCGGTGGCGCCGGCCTGTATTTCCGGAGCGACGCGCCAGCCATTCATGAGCATGCGCCCGAAGGCGGGGTCGAACTCGGCCACCAGTTCACTCAGGGAGCGGGTATCGATGGCGGTGCGCTGCTCGACTTCGAAGCGCGACAGAATTTTCAGCGCCAATGCGGCGCCGGAGCGATGCATCAGCGCGGCGAGAAAGCCGCTTTCGACATGGCGGCGGCGCAGCCGGGCGATTTCCTTGGCCCACAACGCGGCGAACCAGGCTTCACGCCACAGCTCTTCGGATTCGGGTTCATGGCCGGGGGCAACGAAGACTTCACCGCGCAGCACCATGGCCATCGCGATGCTGCGGATCTCGGCGATTCCCAGCCAGGACACGGCCTGCTGCAGCGAAACGATGGTGGAGCGCGGCCGCAGCGCCGGCGAATTCGCCACGCGCATGATCTCCCCGGCCAGCACCGGGTCGGACTGCATCAGACGCGCGTACTGCACACCGTCGACCGAATCCTGCGCGGACAACTCGGCTATCTGTGCGCAGATGCGCGGCATCGGGGCGATGCTCTGCGGCGCAGCCAGTGCCGCGTTCATATAGTCGCGCGGCGCAGCGCCCGGATCGGATGACATCGACGGTCGGTTTTCACGCAACACTGCGGCAGAATCCTCAAGATGCAATTGGGCTGATCGGTAAGATCGGCAGCACGGCGACAGGCTTGAGGGCTATTGAGTCAAATAAATGCGGCTTTGAGAGCCTCGTCAAGGTCGGCGATGAGATCGTCCGCATCTTCGATACCGATCGACAGCCGCACCGTGCCCGGACCGATCGCGGACTGGACGCGCTGTTCGGCGTTCAGGTCCCTGCTGCCCAGCAACCGTGGCGGCATGACCAGGGATTCGGTGGAACCAAGGCTTGCCGAAATCGCAAACAACTCTAGGGCATCGGCGAAGCGCGTACCGTGATCCACGCCCCCTTTGAGATCGAAGCTCACAATGGTGCCGAAATCGCTCATTTGCCGCGCCGCCAGCGCGTGCTGCGGATGGCCGGGTAATCCGGGATAGAACACCCGCGCCACGTTTGCATGCTGCGCAAGATGCGCCGCGATCCGGCCGGCGTTGGCGCACTGCCGCTCGTAGCGCAGAAAGTAGGTGCGCATGCCGCGCTGAATCAGAAAGGCCGCATGCGGATCCAGCGTCGGACCCAGCGTCACAACGTCCTGCCGCATCGATTGGATCAGCTTGCGCGAAGCCAGGATGGCGCCGCCCATCACATCGCCATGCCCGGAGGCGTACTTGGTGAGACTGTGCAGATGGACGTCGATTCCGCAACCGCCATGGTTATGAAAACCTGCAAAGGTGTTGTCCATGACGCTCAGCGCGCCGTGCTGGCGGGTCTGTGCAACCAAGTGCTGGATGTCGGCGATTTTCGTGACGGGATTGGTCGGGCTCTCGAAAATCACGAGACGCGTCGGCCGTTCGGCCAGCACGCGTTCGATGCCGGCCTTGTCCTCGATCGACAGCAGCGTGTGCGTCACGCCGTAGCGGCCAAGGATGCGGTGAATGATGTGGCGGGTGGGCCCGTAGGATTCCACGAAAGCCAGAATGTGATCGCCGGCCTTGCACAGCGCAATCAGACACGCCGCCACCGCGCCGACCCCTGATGCGGCCAGCAGACAGTCCTCCTGGCCCTGCATCTCGGCCAGCAGCAATTCCAGCTGGCGCAGCGTCGGATTGGAAACGCGCGAATAGAAAAATCCGGGCCGCTCGCCACGCAGCAGACTTTCCGTTTCGACCGTGTCATCCAGCGTGAACTTGACCGATTGATAGATCGGCGCCACCAGCGGGCGATTGTCGGCGGGAACCTGGACCCTCGGCGGATGATTGACGCGCGTGCTCTTCTTCATGACACGCGGCGCGCTACTGGCGCGCCTTGTCCAGCCGCGCGGCTCGCGCCATCCACAAGGCCACGCTGATCATCATCAGCGTCACCACGGCGATGGTGATGGTCGCCAGCACATTGATCTCAGGGCTGACGCCCAGCCGCACCTTTGAAAACACGACCATGGGCAGCGTGCTGCTGCCGGGCCCGGAAGCGAAACTGGAAATCACCAGATCGTCCCAGGACATGGTGAAGGCCAGCAACCAACCCGACAGAATCGCAGGAAAGATGATGGGCAGTGTGATGACGAAGAACACCTTCATCGGGTGCGCACCCAGATCCATGGCCGCCTCTTCCAGCGCGCTGTCGAAAGTTGCGAGCCTTGACTGGATCACCACCGTTACGAAAGCCATGGAAAAAGTGATGTGCGCGATGGTGATGGTGGTCAGTCCCCGCCCCGCCGGCCAGCCGATCAGCTGCTCCATGGCCACGAAGGTGAGCAGCAGTGACAGACCGGTGATGACTTCCGGCATGACCAGCGGCGCGGTGGTCATGGCGTTGAGCGCGAAGCGGCCGCGAAACTTCGAAAAACGCGACAGCGAAAAGCCGGCCAGCATGCCGAGGATGCTGGCGCCGGTGGCGTTGATGACGGCCACTTTCAGCGATATCCACGCCGCATCGAGAATCTCGTCATTGTCGAGCAGCGCCGCGTACCACTTCAGCGTGGGTGAGTGAGCCGAGTCCCACACCGTGACCAGTTTGGAGGCGTTGAAGGAAAACACGACCATTGACAGGATCGGGATGTACAGGAACGCAAAGCCGAAACCCAGGCAGCACAGTATGAACAGTGAGCGGCGCTCGTTCATCGCCCGTCGCCCGCGGATTCACGCGCCTGCACGCTCTGATACCACATCATGAACGGCACCAGGACGATCAGCAGCAAAATGGCCACCGCGCTGGCCACAGGCCAGGCGCGGTTGGAGAAGAACTCATCCCACAGGATGCGGCCGATCATCAGCGCATTCGGACCGCCGAGCAGCGCCGGAATGACGAACTCTCCCACGGCCGGGATGAAAACCAGCATGGAGCCGGCGAGAATACCGTTGCGCGACAGCGGCAGCGTGATCTTGTAGAACGACTGCCACGGCCTGCAACCCAGATCCTGCGCGGCCTCGAGCAGCTGCCAGTTCATTTTTTCCAGATTCGAGTACAGCGGGAGAATCATGAACGGCAGATACGAGTAGACGATGCCGATGTACATGGCAAACTGGGTGTACAGCATCGGCAGCGGCTCGTCGATCAGCCCCATCCACTGCAGGACGTTGTTGATGACGCCGTTGGCCTTGAGCAGTCCGATCCACGCGTAGACGCGCAGCAGCAACGAGGTCCAAAACGGCAGCACCACCAGCAGCAGCAGGATGTTGCGTGTCGCGGGCGCCGAGCGCGCGATGCCGTAGGCCATGGGGTAGCCCACCAGCAGACACAGCACGGTGGAGATGAACGCGACCTTGATCGAGTTCAAGAATGCGCTGAAGTACAGCGAGTCGGTGAACAGAAAAAAATAGTTGTTGAAGTTGAGCTTGATCGCGATCAGATGATTCCCCGCCGATTCGATCAGCGGCTTGTACGGCGGAATCGCCAGATCGATGTCCGAAAATGAAATCTTCAGGACAATGATGAAGGGCACCGCGAAGAACAGCAGCAGCCAGATGTAGGGAACGGCCACCACGAAAGTGCCGCCAGAAATCCCCAGACGCTTCAACAAGCTGCGCTTGGCCATGACCGGTTACCGGGTCACCACGACCGGGCTGGTGGAATCCCAGTTCAGGTACACCTGCTGATCCCAGGTGATTTCCTCCGAATGGCGCGAGGTGTTGGGCCGCGTCACGCGAACCACCTTGCCGGTGGGAAGTTTCACCAGAAATATCGACAAGTCGCCCAGATAGGCGATGTCCTGCACCGCGCCCTGCACGATGTTGTCCGTCCCTTCAGGCCGTGCAATGGACATGAAAATCTTTTCCGGCCGGATCGCCGCCCAGACCACGGCCTGGGGCGGGGAACTGATGCCGTGATTCACGAAAATCGTGGAGCCGAGTTCGTCGGATTGAATGCGCACATAGTTGGGCTCATCTTCCACGAGCTTGCCTTCGAACATGTTCACCGAGCCGATGAAATCGGCGACGAACTTGGTGCTGGGAAACTCGTATATCTCCGACGGCGTGCCGGTCTGCACAATCTCGCCGTGATTCATGACGCCGATGCGGCTGGCCAGTGTCATGGCCTCTTCCTGATCGTGCGTGACGACCACAAAGGTGACGCCGAGCTTTTCCTGCAGGCTGATCAACTCGAACTGGGTGTGCTCGCGCAGCTTTTTGTCCAGCGCGCCTAGCGGTTCATCCAGCAGCAGCAGTTTGGGGCGCTTGACCAGCGAACGTGCCAGCGCGACCCGCTGCCGCTGACCGCCGGAGAGCTGATGGGGCTTGCGCCTGGCGAAGTCCCCCATCTTGACCAGGTCGAGCATGGTCGCGACGCGCTCTTTGATCTGCGCCTTTGAAACGCCGTCCTGCTTCAGACCGAACGCCACGTTCTGTTCCACGTTCATGTGCGGAAAGATCGCATAGGACTGGAACATCATGTTGACGGGACGTTGATACGGCGGCACCCCGGCCATGTCCTCGCCGTCGATCAGGATCTTGCCCGAGGTCGGCGTCTCGAATCCGCCCAGCATGCGAAGCAGGGTGGTCTTGCCGCAGCCCGAGGCGCCCAGCAGGCAGAAGATCTCGCCCTGATAGATCTTGAGGCTGATGTCATCGACGGCGGTGAAGTCGCCGAATTTCTTGGTGAGGCGCTCCAGTTGCACGTAGGGGCGTGCGCTGGGATCCTTCCACGGCGCGGGTTTCAGGGGAACCGTCGCAGGTATGCTCATCTGTCATCGACCCGTTTTGAATCTCTGCCAGATCCGCGTGATGGCGCGCGTCTGATCGATCGAATCCGCCAACTGCACCGACAGCCGCTTGCGCTCCTCGGGCGTGGGGTAGATGACGGGATCGCCGGTGACGGACTTGTCCACCAACGGCAGCGCGGCGGCATTGGCGTTTGCAAATCGCTTGAAGTTGGAAATCGAGGCCATGACTTCGGGCTGCATGAGGTAGTTGATGAACGCGTAGGCGCTGTCGGGATGGGGCGCATCCTTGGGGATGGCAAGCATGTCGAACCACAATATCGTGCCCTCCTTGGGAACGATGTATTTGATCTCGATGCCCTTGTTGGCCTCGCGCGCGCGGTCGCGCGATTGCAGAACATCGCCGCTGTAGCCGACCGACACACACACATCGCCATTGGCCAACGCTTCGATGTACTCCGAGGAGTTGATGTTGCGTATATAGGGGCGGATCTTCATCAGCACGTCCTCGGCCACCACCAGATCTTCGGGTTTCTGGGAATTGGGATCCTTGCCCAGATAGTTGTAGACGGCGCGAAAGACTTCAGCCGGTGAATCCAAAACACTGATGCCGCATTTCGCAAGCTTCGAGGCATAGACCGGATCGAACACCAGCTTCCACGTGTCCAAGGGCTCGTTCGGCAGTATCGACTTGACCATCTTTTCGTTGTAGCCGATGCCGTTGGTCCCCCACAGGTAGATCAGGCCATGGGCATTGTTCGGATCGTGCATGGCCACCAGCAGCATCAGCTGCGGGTCCATGTTCTTCAGATTGGGGAGTTTGGATTTGTCGAAGCTCTGATACACGCCGGCCTTTATCTGACGTTCGAAATACGAGGCCGTGGGCAGCACTACGTCGTAGCCGCTGCTGCCGGCAAGCAGCTTGGTTTCCAAGGTTTCATTCGTGTCGAAGTACGCCACGTTGACCTTGATGCCGGTCTGCTTCTCGAAATCCGGCAGCGTATTGGCGGCCAGATAGTCAGACCAGATGTACAGATTCAACACCTTGCCGGATTTCGCCGCGGCGTCGCCCTCGCCCTTTCCGGCAGAGGACTTGCCGCCACAGCCGGCCAGGATCAGCAGCGAACACGCAACCGTCAACGCCGATCGAACAACGCTCCACATCGCACAAGTCCCCTTATAATATTTGGTGGTGCTCGTGGCGCTAGTTATAACGCAGCCGCCGGATAAAGTCTCACACGTTCAGCAGCAGGTATTCGCGTTCCCACGAACTGATGACTTGCGCGAAGGTCTCGTACTCCGCCTCTTTGACCGCGGTGAAGGCCAGGACGAACCGGTCGCCGAACAGGTCGACCAGCTGTTTGGACTCGCGCAACAAGCGCAGCGCTTCGGCCAGCGTTCTGGGCAGCGCGATCGCAAGCTCATAGGCGCTGCCGGTGATCGGTTCGGAGGGCTTGAGACCCTCGATCATGCCCAGGTACCCGCAGGCCAGCGAAGCGGCGAATGCAAGATAGGGATTTGCATCGGCGCCGCCGACCCGGTTCTCCACGCGCCGCGATTCGGGACCGGACATGGGCACGCGCAGTCCCGCGGTGCGATTGTCATAGCCCCACTGCACATTGATGGGCGCCGCCGAATAGCGGCTGATGCGCCGATAACTGTTCACATTGGGCGCAAACAGCGACATTGCGGCGGGCAGATATTTCTGCAGTCCGGCAATGTGCGAGAAAAACAGATTCGAAGGTGAACCATCCGCATTGCTGAAGATGTTCTTCTTGGTTTTCAAATCCACGATGCTCTGATGCAGGTGCATGGCGCTGCCCGGCTCCTTGGCCATGGGCTTTGCCATGAAGGTCGCATACATCTTGTGGCGCAGCGCCGCCTCGCGCGCGGTGCGCTTGAACAGGAACGCTTGATCCGCCAGGCTCAGGGCGTTGCCGTGCAGGAGATTGATTTCCATCTGCGCCGCGCCCGCCTCGTGAATCAGCGTGTCGATCTCAATGTCCTGCGCTTCGCAAAAGGAATACATGTCATCGAACAGCGGGTCGAACTCATTGACCGCGGCGATGCTGTACGCCTGCCGGCCGATTTCCGGCCGCCCGGAACGGCCCACCGGCGGCTTCAGCGGATAGTCCGAGTCGATGTTCGGTTCGACCAGAAAGAACTCCAGTTCAGGCGCGATCACCGGCTCCCAGCCGTGTGCTTCATACAAATCCAGCACGCGCCGCAGGACATAGCGTGGCGACATGGTGACCGGACGGCCATCGCCATAGAAGCAGTCGTGGATCACCTGTGCTGTGGGCTCGGCCGCCCACGGAACGACGCGAACTGTCGCCGGGTCGGCCTTGAGCACGATATCGATGTCGGAGGGGTTCATCGCGCTCTGATCGTCGGGATAATCGCCGGTCACCGTCTGGAGAAAAATCGCCTCGGGCAGGCGCATGCCCTCTTCTTCAGCGAACTTTTCCGCGGGCATCAGTTTGCCGCGCGGCACCCCGGCCATGTCCGGGATGATGGCCTCCACTTCAGAGATGCCATGTTCCTTCAGGAATTGCTGGATCGAACTTGCCATACATCACCTCGATGTTCCCGCGAACCTTCTGCTCGCTTCGCCGAATGCGCCGAACAGCGCGCGGGAAAAACTATTCTTTTCAAACTGCCACTCGGGGTGCCATTGCACGGCGAGGGCGAATCCGGGAGCGGCGGGGTCGCGAAACGCCTCGATCACTCCGTCCGGAGCCCGCGCTTCGACAACGAGCCCTTTGCCCAGGGTCTGCACACCCTGCCAATGCAAAGAATTGACCTCGAGCCGATCGCTCCCCGCAATTTTTTTCAACAGCCCTCCGGGCTCCAGCATCACTTCGTGAGCTGGCGCATATTGCCTTTCCAAGGATTGGCTTTCATCGTCGCGGTGATCGAGGTGCCCGGGCACCTCATGAATACGCTGCCAGAGCGTACCGCCGTAGGCGACGTTCATTTCCTGGAAACCGCGGCAAATGGCCAGCACCGGCATGCCGGCGGCTATGGCCTGAGGGATCAGCGGAAGCGTCGTAGCATCGCGAGCTGGGTCATGCAGGGTACCCGGCAAACTTGCCGGTCCTCCGTAGTGCTGTGGATCGACATTCGATGCGCTGCCCGAAAACAACAATCCGTCGCAAGAATCGATAACTTCCTGCAAGTCCGCCTCGGACCCCATCGCAGGGATGAGGATGGGAACCGCATTCGCGCCCTGCGCGACGGCTTGGATGTACTTCTCGCCCACCATGTGGAAAAAGTGCTTTCCAACAGTGCGGCGATCGGCCGGAATTCCTATGAGCGGCTTGCGAAACATGTTAAGTATTTTAAACGCCCGGTTACCTGAGCGGGCTTAATCGACGACCCCATTACACCACAGGCGGTGAGCCTCGTCGCGTCGAGACGCACAGAATCGGCCAAGATTCAGGCATTTCCGTAACTTACAATGATTTGCTGCCTCGCAGCAAAGCGTCCAATCGGCGAATTGCCCCCCATGGCCCACAGGCCACGGTATGAGTCAATAGCCACAAGATCTTAAACACCCGGCGAAGATTCGGGCAGCCGGGTGTCCGCCTGCCGTATGACATAACAGCGGTGAATCTTCGGGTTGCGCTCGAAATCCAACGGCAGCGTCGCAGCGCTGATGTCCTCGATCGCACAACCGCTCAAGGCGCTCGTGTCCAGCTTGAAGCGCGTGTAGTTGGTGGAAAAAATCAGCTGCCCGCCGGGGCGCAGGAGCTGCAAGGTGCGGTTGATCATGCCGACGTGGTCACGCTGCACGTCCAGCACGCCCTCCATGCGCTTGGAATTGGAAAACGTCGGCGGGTCGAGAAAAATCAGATCGAAGGCCGGGCCCTTCGCCGCATTGTCCTCCAGCCATTGCAGACAGTCGGCGGCATGCAGCTCATGATCGCCGCGCTCGAAGCCGTTCGCATCCAGATTGTCGCGCGCCCACTGCAAATAGGTGTTGGACAAATCCACGCTGATGCTGTGCCGGGCGCCGCCGGCGGCGGCATAGACGGTGGCGCTCGCCGTGTAACAGAACAGATTCAAGAAATCCTTGCCGGAGGCCAGGTGCCGGATGCGATCCCGGGTGATGCGATGGTCCAGGAACAAGCCGGTGTCGAGGTAGTCGTCGAAATTGACCCAGAATTTCAATCCACCCTCGCGCACCAGAAAGCGGCTGCCGCCGGCGCTGCGCGGTTGGTATTGAGCGCTGCCTTTTTGCAGGCGCCGCACCCGCGTATGGATCTGCTCCAGCGGCACGGCGAAGACCTCGGGCAGAACTGACAGCACTTCGCGCCGCCGGTCGCGCGCCTTGTTCTGATCCACGGTTTTCGGCGCATCGTATTCCTGCACGTACACGTGGCGCGGATTACGGCCGTAGATGTCGATTGCGAACGCATACTCGGGCATGTCGGCGTCGTACACGCGAAAGGCTTCTATGTCATTGCGCGCCGCCCAGCTCTGGAAGCGCTGCAGATTTTTCTTGAGTCGATTGGCCACCATCTGCGCACCGGGCCGCTGCGCGCGATCGGCAAGCACGGTCTGGGCCGATTTCACCGGCGCCGCCGCGCTCAAATCAAAACGCAGCAGCCGGCAGTCGATGCTGCCGTTCATGAAGCGGTGCGTGCGCTTGGCGTACACGCCCAGATGCCGCGCCAGCGGCGGATTGCCCGTGAGCACGGCCGCCTGCCAGCCGGCGTAGCTTTGAGTCAGCAATTTGCCCAGCTGCGCATACAGCGCCGGCAGCGTGGAGTCATCGCCGATGCGCTCGCCGTAAGGTGGATTTGCAACCACCAGACCCGTGACCGTGGGCGCCGCCTGCTCACTGGCAATGTCGCGCCGCTCCAGATGAATCCACTCGGCCACGCCGGCGCTGTCAGCGTTTGCCAGCGACATGCGCACCGCGTCGGCATCGGAGTCGTATCCGATGATGCAACGGCGCGGCACGCTGGCGGCGCGCCGCTGCGCCGATTCTTCGCAAAGGGCCTGCCACAGGGGCGCGTCGAAGCCGTGCCAGCCGGCAAAGCCCCAATAGTCGCGGCCCAGTCCGGGCGCGGCATCCGCGGCGATCAACGCCGCCTCGGTCAGAAAAGTGCCCGAACCGCACATCGGGTCGACGAGCGAACCGCCGGATTGAAAAATCGCCGGCCAACCGGCGCGCAGCAATATCGCCGCGGCAAGATTTTCCTTCACGGGTGCGCGGCCGCCTTCGGTGCGGTAACCGCGTCGGTGCAGACTTTCGCCCGCAAAATCCACCAGGATCAGCGCCTGCGCCCCCTCGACGTGCAGATGCAATTGCACGCTCGGCCGCTCGGGCTTCACGTCGGGCCGTGCGCCCGTGTTCTCACGCAGCGCATCGCACACCGCATCCTTGAGCAGCTGCGCGCCATAGATCGTGTGCTTGATCGCATCGTTCGCGCCGGTGCAATCGCAGGCCAGTGTGGCGCCGGGGGCCAGGTGGTCGCGCCAGTCGATGCGCCGCGCACCGGCATACAAGGTCTGCGAACTCGCCGCATCCACCGAGCCCAGCGACAGCAGCACACGCGTTGCCGAGCGCGACCACAGGCAGGCGCGATATCCCACCTCGAGCGGCCCTTGAAAGCGCACGTCGGTGGAGCGTTCCTTGATCTGCAACGCGCCAAAGCCGGCGAGTTCCTCGGCGAGGACCGAAGTTGCACCGACGGGCGCGGTGGCCACCCAGAATCGCGATTCGTTGGGATCCATGGTTTCAGTCATGCGCGAGAGCGGTCGGCGAGGCGATGCCGCATCTCATATGCGGCGATCGTGCGGCGGCGCGCGAATCAGCCGCGGCCGTCGAGCGACAGCAGCGGGTAATACAACTCCGGACGTCGGTCGCGGAACACGCCCCAGGCATGGCGGTAACGCCGCACTTCCTCCAGGTCGAAACTCGCCGTCAGGATCGTTTCGGTGCTGCGGTCAGCATCGGCGACTTTCTCGCCGGTGGGTCCGGCGATGAACGAAGAGCCGTAGAAAGTCATGGAGTAACGCTCGCCGGTCTCGGTGCCGATGCGGTTCGAGGCCACCACGGGCATGATGTTGGCGGCGGCGTGGCCTTGCATGGTGCGCTGCCAATGGCCGCTGGAATCGATCGAGGAGTCCTGCGGCTCGGAGCCGATGGCGGTCGGGTACATCAGCACTTCCGCACCCATCACCGCCATGGCGCGCGCGGCTTCCGGGAACCACTGGTCCCAGCAGATTGCCACGCCGACTTTGGCGTAGGCCGTGTCGAACACCTTGAAGCCCGTGTCGCCGGGGGAAAAATAAAACTTCTCGTGATAGCCCGGACTTTCGGGAATGTGGGACTTGCGATAGGTGCCCAACACGGCCCCATCCGCGTCGACCATGGCCACGGTGTTGTAATAGACGTTGTTGGAGCGCTCGAACACGCTCACCGGCAGCACCACCTTCAACTCGCGCGCGACGGCGCGAAAGTGTTCCACTGCAGGATGTCCTTCAATGGGACGCGCCAGTTCGAAATGGCGCAAAGAATGTTCCTGGCAGAAATACGGCGTCTCGAACAACTCCTGCAGCAGGATGATCTGCGCGCCACGCGCCGCCGCCTGACGCACCAGTTTTTCAGCGCATGCAATATTGGCGTCGCGATCCCAACTGCACGCCATCTGCGTGGCTGCCACCGTTACTGTGCTCATGCGGGCAATGCTACGCTATTTATTCAAAAAGTCGGAGGCGAACTGGCGCTGATGATTTCGCATTCTTCACGCGTGATGTTGCGAAACCGATGCGGCATGACCGACGCGAAATAATACGCATCGCCCGGACCCAGCGTGCGCGTTTCGCCGCCGACGGTGAGTTCGATCCTGCCGCGAACGACGACGCCGCCCTCTTCCCCCGCATGCGTCAGCATGTCGGCACCCGTGTCGGCGTGAGCCCGATAGCGTTCATGCAGTACCGACATGCTGCGCTTGGCCAGGCGGCTGCCCACCAGGCGCAGTTCGACGGCGCCCGAGCCGATGTCGGTGAGCTCTTCCTTGGTGAAGAACACCTGCGGCTTGCCGGCCGGGTCGAAGGTGAAAAAATCAGCCAGCGCCATCGGAATGCCGTCGAGCACTTTCTTCAGGGAACTGACCGACGGGCTGACGCGGTTCTGTTCGATGAGCGAGATCAGGCCGTTGGTCACGCCCGTACGCTTGGCCAGTTCACGCTGCGACAGGCCGTACATCTGGCGGACGGCTTTGAGATGAGCGCCTACGTCGATATCCATAGTGTCAATTATATTAAACGAATTTTCAGGCAAACACGCGTAAATTGAAGCTTGTGTCGATTTTCTTTATCATTCTTCCGGTCCGGTACCCACCCAAGGAAATCTCATGAGCGCCCAGCCCAACGCCGTTCCCGCAGGCCTCGATCTCGACGCGTTTTGGATGCCCTTTACGGCCAATCGCCAGTTCAAATCCAAGCCACGTCTGCTGGCACGCGCGCAGGGCATGCACTACTGGACCGACGATGGCCGCGAGATTCTGGACGCCGTGGCCGGATTGTGGTGCGTCAACGCCGGACACTGCCGCAAGGAAATCACCGACGCGGTGGCCAAGCAGGCTGCGACCATGGAATTCGCGCCTACGTTTCAAATGGGCCATCCCATCGCTTTCGAACTGGCCAGCAGGCTCGCCAAGCTGGCGCCGCCGGGCCTGGACCGGGTGTTCTTCACCAACTCAGGGTCTGAATCTGTCGACACCGCATTGAAAATCGCCATCGCTTATCATCGCGCGCGCGGTGAGGCGTCACGCACGCGTCTGATCGGCCGCGAGAAGGGCTATCACGGCGTCGGCTTCGGCGGCATCTCGGTCGGGGGCATGGTCAACAACCGCAAATTCTTCGGCTCGCTCCTGCCCGGCGTGGATCATCTGCCGCACACACTGGATCTGGAACACAATGCGTTTTCGCGAGGCTTGCCGCAGTGGGGCGCGCATCTGGCCAACGAACTGGAGCGCATCGTCGCGCTGCATGATGCCTCAACCATCGCCGCCGTCATCGTCGAGCCGATTTCCGGATCGGCTGGCGTGATCCTGCCGCCCGTCGGATACCTGAAGCGCCTGCGCGAGATCTGCGACAAGCACGGCATCCTGCTCATTTTCGACGAAGTCATCACTGGGTTCGGCCGCACCGGCAAACCCTTTGGCGCGCAATCCTTCGAGGTCACGCC
The DNA here is from genome assembly GCA_025357635.1 of Pseudomonadota bacterium. Classification (GTDB taxonomy): domain Bacteria; phylum Pseudomonadota; class Gammaproteobacteria; order Steroidobacterales; family Steroidobacteraceae; genus TMP-86. Next base: position 9,462 of record JANXOV010000028.1, on the reverse strand, counting down.
GGACATGATGACCACCGCCAAGGGCCTCTCCAACGGGGCGGTGCCGATGGGCGCCGTGTTCGCGCAGCGCAAGATTTACGATGCCTTCATGCAGGGCCCCGAAAACGCCATCGAGCTGTTTCATGGCTACACCTACTCGGCGCACCCGCTGGCCTGCGCCGCCGCACTTGCTACGCTCGACATCTACGCGCGCGAAGGATTGCTGACGCGCGCCGCCAGCCTGTCGGGGAAATGGGAGGACGCGGTTCATTCGCTCAAAGACTTGCCGCACGTGATCGACATACGCAACTACGGCCTGATCGGCGCAGTGGAATTCGAAGCGCGGCCCGGCAAACCCGGTGCGCGCGGCTATGAGGTGTTCACGAAGTGCTTCGAGCACAATGTGCTGGTCCGGCAAACCGGGGACATCATCGCCCTGTCGCCGCCGCTCATCATCGAGGACAAGCACATCGATCAGATCATCAGCACGCTGCGCAAGGTTGCTGCGGGAATTGCGTGATGCGTTCGAATGCGAGAAGGCGAACTGATGATGGCGCGGGCGGCGACGGATGCGCCGTCCTCGTCCTTCAAAATCCTTTCACGTGTCGCCGCAGCTTGAGCTGCGATGGCGCGATCGTCGAGCAGCCGACGCAGTTGCGCTGCTGAGCGTCGCGCGTCGTAGCGGCGCGGCTCCAATACCAAAGCCACGCCGAGCCGCGCGGCGCGTGCCGCATTGTCGAGCTGATCGGCAAAGAACGGGACGATCAATTGCGGCCGCCCGGAACGCAAGGCTTGCCCCAGCGTTCCGACACCGCCGTGATGCACGATCGCAGCGGCGCGCGCAAACAGTTGCGAGTGCGGCGCGTATGCCGCAATGAATACATCGGGCGATGACAGGCGGGCGCATTCATCGCTCTGCGCATCGCCCACCAGCAGTACCGCACGCTGCTGCAGCGCGCGCGCCGCAGCGGCGCTGTGCCGATAGAACTCCCCCGGGCTGTTGACGATGAGACTGCCCAGCGTGAAAACCAGCGGCGCGTCTCCGGAGTCGAGAAAGCTGCGCAGCGACGGGTCCAGCTCCCGTGCCGTGCCATCCTCGCTGTCGAACCAGGAAAACCCGGCGATCAACGTCGGTTGAGGAAAATCCGGACGGACCTCCCCCAGCACGCTCGAATACAAGCCGATCGCGCCCGCAGCGGAGAATTGACCCTCGAACAGGGGATTCAGACGTGTCCGCCCGAGCCCTGTTTGCGCACGCAAACGATGCACCGGCTGCAACACGGGCGCGAACAAGGTCTTGAGAACTATCAACACCGTTGCGCAAGCGCGCGGACCAAGCCGGCGCAACAGCACACTCAGCCATTGAGCTTTTGGAATGACCGGCGGGTCGTATGCGGACAGAAAGCTGAACGGCTGCAATACAATGCCGATCCATGGGATGCCACGCTTCTCGGCGGCAAGCCGCGCGCCGAACGCCAGGCTGCTGGTCAGCACCAGATCCGCATCGGCCGTCACGCGCAGCATGTCCTCGAAACCTTGCCGCAAGTAGGGCATCACCAGCTTGCGAAACAGAAAAGCTGGCTGCGCCACACACCGGCGTGTAACTGCGGCACGATCCATGCCCAGATCGCGCTCGATGTCGGCGAAGCTGGGCCTCACCGCAGCAAACGCCAGGCCGGTGATCTCGACCTTGCGCTCATATTCGGCGGACGATGCGATCAGAACCTGCGCGCCCTGCCGCTGGAGCGCAAGGCCAAGACCGATGAACGGATGCAGATCGCCCAGCGTCCCAACGGTCGCCAGTACGATCTTGAGCGGTGGTTGCGCAGTGCTGCTCAGAATGGCGGCGAATCAGTGCGCGCCAGCCTGCACGGCGCAATCAAGTCTTCGGCTCGAAGATCGCATACCATTTCTTGCACGCTTCCAGCACTTCCCATGTGCCTTCGAATCCGGCCGGCACCACGAACGCATCCCCGGCCCTGAATTCCAGCCGCTCGCCGTCGGCGGACTCGAGCCGAACACGGCCTTCGATCAACACGCAAAGCTCGTGCTCGGTGTAGCGGATCCGCCATTTCCCCATGCTGCTGGACCACCAGCCGCAAAAAAACTGCTGGCCGGCGTCGGCGTATTGATTGGAAACCCGCGCACGCGGAATACCGGCGAGTATCTTCTCAGGCGAGGGGTTGGCCGGCTCGCCGTTTTGATGGCGGTCGATGATGATGATGCGTGGATTGCTCATGGCCTATCGTAGACGCGAGACTCCGCCGGAAACAAGAGCGGCGCGAGAGGATCGCGCCGCTCTTGCAGCTGCGCTGCGAAACACAGCCCATCACTCGTTTTCACCCACCTGAGCCACCGCGGGGGCCGCCCCCTTTGGTTCGATGGTGAGGCGGACACGGCGCTCCAGGGCATAGGCGTCCGTGTCTCCCGCCCCAGCCTCGCTTCGGTCCTTGCCGTAGGCATTGACTTCGAGCAGGTCCTCGCTCACGCCCGATGCGAGCAGGATGTCACGCACGGCATTGGCGCGTGCCTCGGAAAGCGCCAGATTGTCCTCGACGCCACCGCGCGGGTCCGCGTACCCGTCGATTCGAATCTTCAAGCTTCGGGATTGCGCCAAAGCCTGCGCCAGAAACTGGACCTGCCGGCTCATGTCGGGCTCCAGATCGAAGCTGCCGGTGCGGAACAGCACATCGCCCTGAAGCCCCTTGAGCGCCGGGCTCGGATCGGCTTTTGCCGCCCGGGCCGTCTCCACTGCTTGCGACATCTGCGCCAATTGAGCGGTCAGCGTACGGTTGGTTTCGATGAGTTCGTTCTTGTCGCCCATCAATTCGGCCACGCTGACCTCGGCCTGCCTGGCATCGCCGGCCCGATGAACGCGGTTGCCCAGCCAGGTACCGATGCCGGCGCCGATGACGGCACCGAAGGGACCGGCGGCAATTCCACCAACCACCGCCCCGCTGAGAAACCCGACCGGCTCCTGAACGGGAGCGGGCTTTGGCGTTCCGGCCAGCGCCACACCGCCGATGCTGAGCAAACCGATGCTGCCTATCACTGTCGACCAGGATCTGTTCATGACTAGCTCCTCACTTGAGAGTTGATCTTCGCGTGGGCGGCACGCCCGTGCTGCCCCGTGAGAGCTATTCAAATCCCTGTTTGAGGCAATGCCACGCGGTAGTGATGGCAGATTGTGGCGAAGCGCGGACCAATGCCGGCTGCGGCGCGGCTCAAGTCTTGAGTGAGAATGGCGTGAAATTCGTGTGACGATCGTAATAGTCTTCGTTTTCCACGCGCTTGAGAAAGGCGATGACCCGGTAGGTCACCGGTGTCATCAGCACTTCCCAGCCGCTCTTGAGCAGGTACTGGGTCAGCATCACCTGGATGAGCTTGTCGGCGGGCCATTGGCCGTAGAACGCGATGGTGTAGAAAAGGATCGAATCCACAAGTTCGCCGCACAGCGTAGAACCGATGATGCGACTCCACAGCATACGCCCGGCGGTCCAGACTTTCATTTTCGCCAGCACATAGCTGTTCACGAAGGTGCCACACAAAAACGCCAGGACCGAGGCGGCGATGATGCGCGGCGTATTGCCAAAGATGGCCTCGACAGCCGCCTGTTCGTGCCAGAATTCCGCCGCAGGCAGATGCACCACCACCGCCGCCATGAACGAGGCGAACGCCAGCGCGCCAAATCCAGCCCACACCACGCGGCGGTCACGCGCGTAGCCGTACACTTCGGTGAGAATGTCGCCGAAAATGTAAGAGATCGGGAAGAATAAAACGCCGGCCAGAAACGAAACCGTACCGAGCCCCGGCAGATGCACGGCGGCGACTTTCGCCGGTCCTATCAGATTCGAACACAGCAAGACGCAGACGTAAGCGGCCATTACGAAGTCGTAATAGCGGTATTGGCGGGGTTGGGTTGAGATGGCTTGGCTCCGCGAAATCAAACAGTTACCGCATCATAACCGAGATATGTCATCTGGCCAGCGCGCAGGCACCGCACGGTCGATGCAAGGCCGGCCAGACACTGGCGCCGATTGGCGACTACCGTCACACCACCGGGGGTACCCCTGCTGTAAAAAGTCTCTACGCGTACTCGCCGCGCGCCTGGGAAAGACTTACCTCGAGAGTATGGAGCGACTCAACAAATCAACCGCCGCCGGTCAAGCCACTGGGCCTGACTTCGCAGGACTGTGCGAGCAGATCCGCGCCGCTGCGGAATCGGTTCGCGTCGCCGCGATCTCGCTGCACGACGCCGCCGGCGAGGTGCTGTGGCTGACGGAAAGTTCGATGGGGCCGGATGAACACAACGCCGTGCGAGAAGCGGCGGAGCGATTTCGCGACGAACGCGCGACGCCCATCATCACCCATGATCTCGGAGATTCCAGGACCGCGGTGCTGATCCGGATCGCAGGTGCGCAGCGCGCGACGCTGGGCATTGTCATGCTGATCGTCGACACACGCGCCATCGCACCCCAGGGACGCGGGATCAGCAAGATGATGACGCCCTCGATGCAGCGAGCGCTCACGGAGTTTACGAAAATGCGCATCGCTGCAATGACCGTGGCGCCGCCGCAGCCGGTCGCAGCACCCGCTGCCGCGGCTTTGCGCGGCAACGCAGCCAAGCCCGCGCCAGCGCCGATGCGACGAGCACAACCCGCGGTACCGCCTGAGGTCGATAAACTCAATGCCGCGCTGCGCCGCAGCCCGATCGCACTGCACGTGCAGCGGCTGGTTCCCTTATCCAAGGGAAGCTCGCTGAAGCGATTCGAGGTGTTGCTGCGGTCAAAATCGGGCAGCTCGCCGAATCTCGCGCCCGAAGCCATGCTAAAGGCAGCGGTCGAACATGGACTGGGCTCCATGATCGATCGCCGCGTGTTGAGCGAACTCATCGGCTGGCTGGTGCGTCACCCGCTCGTCTGGCAGAACGATCGCGCGCTGTTCACCGTTAATCTGACCGCAACGGCTCTGCACGATGAACACTTCATCAAATTCGTCGAACTGTGCATGACCAAGGCATCGCTTCCCAACGGCATCATCGGGTTCGAAGTGGACGTAGCCAGCGCCAGCAAGCTCGGCAAGAAAATGGCCGACGTCGCCGTTGCCTTGCAGCGCATCGGCTGCCCGCTGATCCTGGATGACTTCAATCTGCGAACCGAGTGTTTCGAACTGCTGCGCCTGCCTGGCGTGAAGATGCTCAAACTGTCCGCCGCCATCACCCAGCAGATGCGCTCAGACAAGGTCTCGCAGGCTGCGATCACCGCGGTGGCGCAGATGGCGCGCGTGCTCGGAATTCACACCGTCTCCAAACGAACCGAATCGCAGGCGGAAAAGGAATGGTTGACGGCGCTGGGCGTGGACTTCGTGCAATCCAATGCATTCTCCCCGCCGGTGGCCATCGATGCGCTGATCAAATCCGAGTCCGCGATGCCGGCCTGAGGATTAGATCGGCGAAGCAATAGCGCTGCGATCCGAACTGCGGCGGGCTCACATAGCTTCTGAACCCCTCCACCTCGATATCGAGCGGGCCGTGCATGGCGGGACTGTCGAACACAAAGGTATGAAACTCCCCGTTCTCCCCGCAAGGGCATACTCCGACCGGCAAGTCGCCGATGAAGCGCGCGTCAAACTCGCGGCCGCAGAATGAATCGTCAAGGTAGCGCGAATCTACGCACACCACGATGGCGCGGATGTCCGCCGCGAGAACCTGCCTGGCCAGGTCCGCGCGATCCTCCCCCCACAGCGGCAGACGCGCGGCCAGACCCGCCGTCGCGCAAACCATCTCCTCCCAGTCCCGGTGCGGCTGCAGATCGATGTCGCCGAAGATCATCTCACCGAAGCCGCGGCGCCGCAGGCTGTGCAGCGCAGCAATGAACTGCGATTCGTAGTCGGCCCAGGACGCCGACGGCGCAATCAGTTCCAGGTCCATCGCCTGCGCCTGTGCTTCCAGGATGGGGCGCGGGATGCCGTGCGAACGATTGCGCTGTCCGGTCTCATCGAACATCGACACCATTGCGCGCACCTCCACCCCTGCCTGCCGGGCGCGGATCATCGCCAACATCGAATCCTTGCCGCCGCTGGAGGACCAGCCGGCAGGCTTCGTCAAATCATTCATATCGCACTCCGCAGATCCGCATCCGTCAGTCTTGGGCTGTGACGGTCCGGCGTCAATACCGTCCAATCTGCAATCACAGATGCTTGACGATCCACTCCGTCGGTTGTAGCTTGCGAAGGCTCGCGCGACCCCGTCAAAGATTCAGTCAGGAAAAATGCCATGAACCAATCAATGTCCCCAGTGCAGATCGCGGAACTGCGTCAATTGGACCTGGCGCATCATCTGCCTGCGCAAAGCGACTACCAGCTGCAGCAGCAGCTGGGCGGCAGCCGCATCATCGTGCGCGCGCAAGGCTGCACCATCGAAGATGCGGAGGGCAACAAGATGCTCGACGGCATGGCCGGGTTGTGGTGTGTCAACGTGGGCTATGGGCGCAAGGAACTGGCCGAGGTTGCCTACGAGCAGATGCTGCAGCTGCCCTTCTACAACACGTTTTTCAAAACCGCGAACGAACCCGCCATCCGCCTGGCAACTGAGATTTCCGCGCGCCTGGGCAACGGGCTCACCCATGTCTTCTTCAACAGCTCCGGCTCCGAATCCAACGACACCGCGTTCCGTCTGGCGCGGCATTACTGGGCGTTGCAGGGCCAGCCGAAGCGGCAGATTTTCATCAGCCGCTGGAATGCATATCACGGCTCGACCGTTGCCGGAGCCAGCCTCGGCGGCATGAAGCTGATGCACGCGCAGGGCAACCTGCCCATTCCCGGCATCGAGCACGTGATGCAGCCCTACTGGTTTGGCGAGGGCTTCGGGGAGGACCCGCAAAGCTTCGCGGCGCGCGCCGCCGCCGCCATTGAAACGCGCATTCTCGAAGTGGGTCCGGAAAACGTTGCTGCGTTCATCGGCGAGCCCGTGCAGGGCGCCGGCGGCGTCATCATTCCGCCACCGGGCTATTGGCAGAAAGTCGAGGCCATTTGCCGCAAGTACGGCATTTTGCTGATCGCCGACGAGGTCATCTGCGGCTTCGGCCGCCTCGGCCGCTGGTTTGGATTTCAGCACTTCGGGTTCCGCCCCGACATCGTCTCCATGGCAAAGGGGCTGTCCTCCGGGTATCTGCCGATATCGGCCACCGCGGTGTCGGGCGACATCGTGAACGTGCTGAAGCAAAAGGGCGGCGAGTTCATCCACGGCTACACCTACTCCGGACATCCCACCGCTGCCGCCGTGGCGTTGCGTAACCTGCAGATCATCGCGCGTGAAAGACTCGTTGAGCGCGTCGCCGAGGACATCGGGCCCTACTTCGCCAAGGCGATTGCTCGGCTCGATGCGCATCCGCTGGTGGGTGAGGTCCGCTGCGTCGGTCTGATCGGCGCCATCGAGATCGTCTCGCGCAAAGGCACCAACCAACGCTTCATGGGCAAGGAAGGAACCGGCGGCCCGATCGTGCGTGATGCCTGCATCCGCAACGGACTGATGGTGCGCGCGATCCGCGACTCCATCGTCATGTGTCCGCCGTTGATCATCTCCCATGCCGAGATCGACACGCTGGTTCAGATCATCGAGCGTTCATTGAACGAAGCTCAATCCGAGTTGCGTGCGCTCCAAGCCGCGGCCTAAGCCCTCCGCCCGCGTTGCGGCGATGCGCGGCAAGGCGGCTGTTGCCCCGGCGACCGTGCTGCTTCACACCAACGTGCACGAGGAGCTGTCGCACCGCTTCATCACCGGCAAACTGACGCCGGGCAGCACGTTGTCTACACGCGGCCTCGCCGACGAACTGGGCGTGAGCCAAACCCCGGTTCGCGAGGCGCTGAGCAGGCTCGCGGCCGAAGGCGCCGTGCAAATCCGCTCAAAGCGGAAAATCGTCATTCCCGCGATGACCGCCGAACGATTCCAGGACTTGTTGCGCTGCCGCGAATTGCTGGAGCCTGAGGCGGCCATGATCGCGCTGCCTTACATCGACGCAAAACTCCTGCGCCGGCTGGAGCGGATCGACACGGCGATCGGCGCCGCGCTCAAATCCGGCGACGTCAATGCCTACATGCAGGGCAATTTCGATTTTCACTTTTGCATCTATGGCGCCCCGCCGCGGCGCACGATGCATCAGCTGATCGAGACCCTGTGGCTGCAATTCGGACCGTTCATGCGGGTTGTCTACGGCCGCGTCGGGACCGTCAACCTGGTGGATCAGCACGAAGTCGCCATTCGCGCGATCCGCAGCGGTGATGTCAAATTGCTCGGCCGGGCGATTCTGGCCGATATCCGCGACGGCATGGGGCTGATCGGCCAGAGCGGATTCGAGCCCGGCGGCTGAGTCTGGCCGGCTGCATCGCACTGGTGTATGCTGAACACATAAATCTGTGATCACACATGTCAAATCCTCGACGCCCCAATCCGCTCGCTCCGAGCTCTCAACACGCGCCCTCGTATTACGCGGCAACCGTGCCGGAGTTCGTGTGCGCGCCGGTGCTGCAGGGTGATTCTGTAACCGACGTGCTGATCGTCGGCGGCGGCTTCACCGGCCTGTCCGCCGCACTGCATCTGGCCAGGAGCGGACGGCATGTCACCCTGCTCGAACAATCCCGCCTTGGCTGGGGCGCAACCGGGCGCAATGGCGGGCAGGCGCACGTGGGCATGCGGCGTGAACAACGCTGGCTGGAAAAAACGGTGGGCGATGCGGATGCCCGCAAACTGTGGACTCTGGCGCTGGATGCGCGCAGCCATCTTGACACGCTGCTGCAGACCTACCAGATCGATTGCGACTATCGCCCCGGTCTGCTGCATGCCGATCACAAACCGCGCTACACCGCCGACACGCAAGCGCACGTCGATCACATGCGTTCGGTGTACGCCTACCCGCACATCCGCTTCGTCGCTCGCGACGAAGTGCGCGCAATGGTCGCAACCGACACCTACTTCAGCGGCTCACTGGATGCGCGCGGCGGACACTTGCATCCGCTCAAGTATGCCCTGGGAATCGCGCGCGCAGCGCTCGGTCATGGCGCAAACCTTTTCGAAGGCTCGGAAGTCAACAGCGTCACGCGCGCCGGCACGAACTGGCTGGTGCAGACCCCACAAGCCCGGGTGCGCGCGGATCGGGTGATTCTGGCCTGCAACGGCTATCTGCGCGGCATTTCGCGCGAGGTCGAAGAGCACGTCATGCCCATCAACAACTACATCGCCGTGACCGAGCCGCTGGGCGAGGAGCGCGCCCGCCGCATCATCCGCGACGCAATTGCCGTGTCCGACTCGCGCTTCGTCGTCAACTACTACCGCATGACCGTCGATCATCGGCTGCTGTTCGGTGGCGGCGAGAACTATCGATACAGTTTCCCAGAAGATATCAAGGGCTTCGTGCGCAAACACATGCTCAAGGTGTTTCCACAACTGGACGGCGTCGGACTCGACTACGCCTGGGGCGGGACGCTCGC